>CAZNOC010000001.1:0-2887 GCA_964574545.1 uncultured Bifidobacteriaceae bacterium
ACACGTCGCGCGTGATCGACGGGTTCTCGTCCTTCCGGCCGATCTTGTCGATCTCGTCGATGTAGACGATGCCCTGCTGGCACTTCTCGATGTCGCCGCCGGCCGCCTGCAGGAGCTTCAGGATGATGTTCTCGACGTCCTCGCCGACGTAGCCGGCCTCGGTGAGCGTCGTGGCGTCGACGATGGTGAAGGGCACCGACAACAGCTTGGCCAGCGTCTGCGCGAGCAGCGTCTTGCCGGATCCGGTCGGGCCGATCAGCAGGATATTGGACTTGGTGAGCTCAACGTCGTGCCGGTTCTTCGGCTGCTTCTGAATCTCCAGCCGCTTGTAGTGGTTGTAGACCGCGACGGCCAGCTTCTTCTTCGTGCGTTCCTGCCCGATGACGTACTCGTCGAGGAACTTCTTGATCTCGGGCGGCGTGGGCAGCGACGTACGGACGCCGCGGGTCTCGAACCGGTTGTCGTCGGCGATGATGTCGTTGCAGACCTCGACACACTCATCGCAGATGAAGACCGTCGGGCCTGCAATCAGCTTCCGGACGTCGTTCTGATCCTTGTTGCAGAACGAGCAGCGGAGCGTTTCGCCATCGCCGTTCTTTTTCACCATAGAGATCGCGCCCTGTCCCTCGATGTTACACCCGTTTCCGGATGACATCGTCAAGTATTCCGTAGTCCTTCCCCTGCTCGGGCGACATGATGTAGTCGCGCTCCGTGTCCTGCTGGATGCGCGTCAACTCCTGGCCGGTGTGGTGCACCAGGATCTCGTTGATCCGCTCGCGCATGCGCAGGATTTCGCGCGCGGCCAGGTCGATGTCCGTGGCCTGGCCGCCAAGGCCCGACATCCACGGCTGATGGATCAGGATGCGCGAGTTCGGGAGCGAGAACCGCTTGCCCTTCGTGCCCGCCGCGAGCAGCACCGCCGCGATCGAGGCCGCCTGGCCGATGCAGTACGTCTGCACGTCCGGCCGGATGAACTGGATCGTGTCGTAGATCGCGAAGCCCGCCGTGATGGAGCCGCCCGGGCTGTTGATGTAGAGCAGGATGTCCTTGTCGGGATCCTCGGCTTCGAGAAACAGCATCTGCGCGACCACGAGGTTCGCCACGGCATCGTCGATCGGCGTGCCGATGAAGATGATGTTGTCCTTGAGCAGGCGCGAGAAGATGTCGTACGCGCGCTCGCCGCGGTTGGTCTGCTCGACCACCATCGGGATCAACTGCATCCGGGAGTCGGTCCTGTTCATGGGTCTCGGTGATCTTTCGGGTGTGGTCGCGGCCGCGAGCGTCTCGGCGGGGCGGGCCGGTCAGGATTGGGGCGGACGGCGCCTTCCGTCACAGATTCTCATTGTACCACGCGCCCGCAGACCGCCGCCGTCACCGGCCCTGAGACGTCGCGCTGACATCTCCCTCTCTATCGGCCGCAGCGCGCCCCAGGGTGAGAGGCGTGCCATCGTCTGTGCCATCAAGGGGTTGCGCGATGTCACGCGTCGAGGATCTCGGTCCTGGCGAGCACGAACGCCACTGCCTTCTCCCGGCGAATCCCGGTCTGAAGCCGGCCGACGCCGCCATCCCGCTCGAGTTGCGCGCGCACCGCGGCTGGGGTCCGTCCGGTCTGCCGGGCATAGCGATCGAGTTCGGCCTCGAGCTCCGCCTCGGTGACGGTGAGCTGTTCGCGCCGCGCGACCTCGTCGAGCACGAGCGCCGAGCCCACCGCTTCGATCGCCGGCGCTTTCTGGCCCTCGCGGAAGCTCGCCCAGTCGATGTTCGTCGTCCGAGGATCGATGCGCTGTTCCATCAGGCGGCGCGCGAACTCCTCCACGCGCCGATCGACTTCCCGGTCGATGAGCGAGTCGGGCACGGCAAACGGGAGCCGCGCGGCGAGCTGCTTGAGCATGTCCGCGCGCAGCTCGCGCTCGGCGGCCTCCCTGGCTTCCGCGGTCAGGTCCTCGCGCACGCGGTCGCGGAGGGCCTCGAGCGACGCGAAGTCGCCGAGGTCCTTCGCGAAGTCGTCATCCAGATCCGGCACGACGCGCTGGCGAATCTCCTTGAGCGTGGCCGTATAGCTGACCTGGCCGCCCGCCAGCTCCGCCACCGCGTAGTCGTCCGGATAGGTGAGCGTGAAGGTTCGCGTCTCGCCCACGGCCATGCCTTCGACCGCCGCGTCGAACCCCGGCGGGTTGGCCTGCCCTCCCATCTCGATCGATACCTGCTGATGGTGGTCGGTCTCGCCGGGCGTGCCCTCCTTCGAGGTCGCCGTGCGATCCAGGTCGAGAATCAGGGTATGGCCCCCGCCGGCCACCGCGTCGGGATCGACCGGCTCGAACCGTGCGGCGCGCTCCCGCAGGCGCTCGAGCGCCTGCGGGACGGCCGTCTCATCGAGGTTCACGTTGGCACGGCGCAGCTGAATCGACCCGAACTCGCCCGGGTCGAAGGGCGGCAGGACGTCGAAGACGGCCGTGAACGTCAGCGCCTTGCCCTCTTCCACGACGACGTCGCGGATGTCCGGGGTATCGACGGGCTCGACACCGCGCTCCCCGAGGGCGGTGTCAACGGCCCTGGGGATCAGCGTGTGCGCCACGTCGTGCAGAATCTGACTGCGATACCGCTGGCGCACCACCTTGGGCGGCACCTTGCCGGGCCGGAAGCCAGGCAGCTTGGCCGACTTCCCGTACTCGCGGGTCGTGCGATCGATGGCCGCATCCACCTCGGCGCTCGGGATCTCCACCGTCAGGCTCTTGCGCGTGTCGTTGACGTCGACGAGTTCTGTCTTCATGGGATGGTGGTGACCGGGAAGTCGTGAACGAGGCCCTTCGACTCGCTTCGCTCGCTCAGGGCACCATTCGACCGACGCGCCGGCCCGCCATGAGTGAGCCCTTCGACTCAGCCCAGG
>CAZNOC010000001.1:2987-68682 GCA_964574545.1 uncultured Bifidobacteriaceae bacterium
GCCTGCCATGAGCGAGCCCTTCGACTCAGCCCAGGGCCTGCCATGAGCGAGCCCTTCGACTCAGCCCAGGGCCTGCCATGAGCGAGCCCTGAGCTTCGCTCAGGGCGAGTCGAATGGTGCGAAAGGGGGGAGTCGAACCCCCACAGCCTTTCGGCTACCGGATCCTAAGTCCGGCGCGTCTGCCAGTTCCGCCACTTTCGCGTGGGTGACTGAACTGTCAAGCGTAGCATGACTTTCGGCAGCCGCCCTACCGGAACGCGGGCACCGCACCTACCAGGTGTTGCGGCGGTCCGGGGGGCGTGCTACCATCCGGCCGCTTCATGGATCTCTTTCACGGCCTCTTCCAATTGATCACCGGCACCGACGGCCAGCCGCGGCTGGCGCGGCCCGACGAGCCACCGACCACGCTTCCCGACCCGGCGACCGGCCGGCTGCTGCGGATCGCCACGGTCGAGTCGCGCACGCGCGCCATCTGCCCGCGATGTGAGCACGCGGGCGAAGGCGGATACGTCTCGTTCGAGTCGGATCTGCGTCTGGCGTATGCCTGTCCGAGTTGCCGGACGTTGGTCTGGCTCGCCGGCGCCTGAGCGACGGCGCTCGCGGCGGTCACCACTCGACGTTCGCACTCTCCGTCCACCACCAGACGACCAGCCCCAGAGCCAGCAGCCCTGCCGACATGCTGTACACCGGCAGCTGGGGCGTGATCCGCTCGCCGGCCAACGAGACGGCCTCGCGCACGAGGCCGGCCATGTCGGCCCCGACGACGACCAGGCCGCTGGTCCAGGCCAGACCGGCGACCCCCCCGGCGATCAGGATCAGCCCCGCGGCAATCGCGACGTTGAAGCCGGTATCGAGCGCCTGCTCCGCGCGCCACCGGTCACGCCGCACCCGAGCCATGACGTCCGCGGTGAACGACGCCGGAGGAGACGCGACGGGCAGCGTCGGCAGCAGCCGGTCGATGGCCTGCGCGAGGGCGAACCGCGACCGGCACCGCAGGCACGTCGAGACATGCGCGCTCTCGGCCATCGTCCAGGCGGTCCCGTCGGCCACTGCCTCGAGTCGCGTGTCAAGGTCGTCGCACGTCACCGCCCACCTTCCTCTTCGAGCATTTCCCGCAGCAGGCGCTTGGCGCGGTGCAGATGTGTCTTCACCGTGCCCATCGGCAGGTTCAGCGCCTCAGCCAGCTCCTCGTACTTCATCCCGCGCAGGTAGTGTCCGGCGACCAGTACCCGATAGCGGGCCGGCAGACGCCGGAGCGCCTTGTCCAGCCGGTCACGGAGTTCGACGTCCCCGTGCGCGGGGTCGGGCGCGCCCGGCTCACGCGCCGGGCGGTCAGGGTCTCCAGGATCGAGGGGCACCTCGCGCACCCGCCGCTCCTCGGCGCACAGGTTGACGACGATCCGGTAGATCCACGTCGAGAGTCGGGCGTCGCCCCGGAAGTAAGGCAGCCCGCGGTACACCTTGAGGAAGACCTCCTGCGCCAGTTCCTCGGCCCGGGAGCGGTCGCGCACCGTCCGCGCCACGAGCGCGAAGACCAGGCCCTTGTAGCGATCGACGAGTTCGCGAAACGCGAACTCGTCCCCTTGCCGGCACCGCGCGACGAGGGCCGATTCAGACGCGTCTGACATCCGTCATGCCCACATTAGAATGGGCAGCCGTCCGGATTGTTTCACCGTCATGAGCCCGACGCCCTGAAACATTTGGCGCCCCCCCCCGGTCTAAGCTACGCATCGGAAAGGGGCCGGAGCTGCCATGCAAGAGACTGCGATCTATCTGCTGCCCGCGCTCGCCATGGTTGGCGGGATCGCGATCGTGCTGTTCGCGATGGCGCAGCACTCGAAACGACGGGAGTTGGCGCACCGGGAGCGGATGGCGATGATCGAACGCGGGTTGATCCCGTCGCCCGAACAGGACCCCCAACGCTTCGAGGCCCTCGCACACGGAGGCGACGCCCCGCCCCGCCCCACCCGTTCGCTCTCTGCCGGCATCGTCGTGATTGGCCTGGGTCTTGGCCTCATGTTGCTCATCGGGGTCGCCGGGGAGTCACCAGCGGTCGGACTTGGTGTCGGAGGCGCCATCGTCGTGACCGGGGCGGCCTTCGTCGTCAACGCGGTTGTCATGCGCCGGGCTGGCTGACCCTCGTCCATCGACTCCCACCACCACGCGGCCGCATGGGCTGCACGCAGTCGCCGGCGATGCCTGTCTCCCCGGCCACCTGCATCCGATAGATCTGACGGCGGCCCGTTCGTCGCACGGTGCCGCTTGTCCCGGGCGTGGCGCAACGGTCGCCATTGGGCATCAAGAACAAGAAGTCGCTCAGAGTTCCTGGATGTACCTGTGTGGCAAGCTTGTTGCAATAGAGTCTCTGTAAGTGAGAGGGCGAAGCTGTACCGTCGTGATTCTGGTGGCCAATCTCGCGGCCTGCGCGCCCGACCCGACGGCGCCGCACCCGTCGTACGACCCTGTGACGCGCATGCTGGTCCGCCTCGATGTGGACCAGGACGGCGACGGACGCGTGGATGCGCGCACCTATCTCCTTGGCAACCGGCCGCTTCGCGCGGAACTCGACCTGGCAGGTACGGGGGTGATCGACCGGTGGGAGTACTTTGATGCGGCCGGAGCGCTGATCCTTGTGGGCACGTCCAGCTCTGGAGATGGCATCGAGGACACGTGGACGCACGCGGAGTCGCCGGAGGGCGACCGTCGCGTGGACCGATCCACCCTTCGCGACCGACGGATCGACCGCCGCGAGCACTACAGGGATGGGGTGCTCATTCGCTCGGAGGAGGACGTCAACGGCGACGGATTGCTGGATAAGTGGGAGACGTTCGAAGGGGGAACACTTCGTGTGGCGGCGTTCGACACCACGTACGGCGCCGGCCGGCCGGACCGGCGCGTGATCTACGGCCCCGACGGGCAGTTCTCACGCGTTGAGGTGGACCTCGACGGCGACGGGGCGTTCGACTCCGTCGGCCAGGAGGCGGAACTCGAACCCGGACCCCGCCCATGACCCTCTCCGCCTCGGAACTCGCCGCCATGACCGTGACCCCCTCGCCGACCCGCTGGCGCGTTGCGGCCGTCCTGCTGCTGAGCGGCGCTCTGCTTGTCGCGCCCTCCGTCGTGCTCGCCCAGGGGCCGCTGACCGACGGGTTTGGTGACTCCGAGTCGACGACGTTCGCTTTCCGGATCGGACCCTTGCTGGTGACGCCCGGACTGACGGTGAGGGAGATCGGCGTCGACACCAACGTCTTCGACGAGCCCGTGGATCCCAAGCGCGACTTCACGGCGACGGTGTCGCCCGACCTCCGGTTCTTCATGCGCGTGGGGCTGATCCGGTTCACGGCCTCGAGCGCGGCCGACTTCACGTACTACCGCGAGTACGCGGACGAGCGGGGGATCAGCCGGCAGCTCAGGGCGCGCACGGATCTGCTGCTCGGCCGCGTGCAGCCCTGGGTGGCGGCCGCGTTCGTTCAGACGCGGGATCGGCCCAACGCGGAACTCGACCGCCGGGCTCGCCGGCATGGGCTCGAGTACTCCGGCGGACTGAACCTCGAGATTTCACCCAGGTCCAGCGTGTTCATCGCGACGGCCCGCACCGAGACGAAGTTCCGCGAGTTCGAGGTGTTCCAGGGCGTCGATCTCGCCACGGCCCTCAACCGCGAGAGCGAGATCATTGACGGGGGACTGCGAACCAGTCTGACGCCCTTCACCACGCTCACGCTGAGGGGAGGCGTCCAGCGCGACCGCTTCGTCCACGCTCCCCTGCGGAACTCCGACAGCACCGTGGTGTCGGCACAACTCGATATCGCGCCCGATGCCATCATCCGCGGGCGCGCCCGGATCGGCTACCGCGAGTTCGACCCCGTGGATCCGTCGATGGAAGGCCATCGGGGCGTGGTCGGGCTCCTCAGCGTCGGCTTCAGCGCCCTCGGGGCGGCGCGGTTCGACGTGGCCGGGACGCGCGATGTGGAGTACTCGTTCGAAGAGAGTGACGGGTATTTCGTCCAAACGGGCCTGGCTTTCACCTACACCCAGCGCCTCGGCGGTCCGTGGGACGTGCAGGGCCGCGCGGGGCGGAGCTGGCTCGACTATCGGTTGTCGGCGCGGTCTCCCGATGCCCGGAACGAACATGTGGACACGTATGCCGCTGGCGTTGGTTACAATTTGCAGGATCGGTCCCGTATCGGGCTGAGCTACGAGTACGCCGAACGGAGTGCGCCCACGCGGGCCGACCGCCGCTACGATCGGCGACGCATCTTCGGATCGTGGACCTACGAGTTCTGAGGCGATTCCATTCGCCAGGCGAGAAAACATGACTAACCACCTGCTCGCCCTAGCGCTTGCTGGGGCCGTCGTCCAGGCGGCGGTCCCCCCACCGGTCCAGGTGCCCACGCCGCAACCGCCGGCGGCTGCGGAGGCCACCTACAAGATCGGCGCCCAGGACGTCGTGCGCGTCACCGTGTACGACGAGCCCACGCTCAGCGGCTCGTTCCGGATCGATGCGGATGGCAGCATCAGCTACCCGATCCTGGGGCGGGTCGAGGTAGGAGGGTTGACGGTCCGCGACGTCGAGGCGCGCCTCACCACCCTCCTGCAGGACGGGTACGTGCGCCGGCCCCAGGTGTCGGTCGAGATCGAGCAGTACCGCAGCCGCAGCATCTTCATCATGGGGGAGGTGCGATCGCCCGGCAAGTACCCGCTCGCGGGCGAGGTCACGCTGCTCGAAGTCCTCGCCCTGGCCGGTTCCTTCACGGCCACCGCGAGCAGCGACCTCATCGTGCTGCGCTCGCGCGATCCGGGACGCTCTGAGTCGCCCGCGCTGCCGGATGACGAATCGAGCGCCGAGATCCTGAGGATCAACCGCGAGGATCTGCAGACGGGCCGTCTCTCCAGCAACCTGATCCTGCAGGACGGCGACACCATCTTCGTCCCCATCGTCGAGCGGTTCTACATCACCGGGCACGTGCGCACGCCGGGCTCGTACGTCCTCGAGAAGGGGATGACGGTGCAGCAGGCCATCGCCGTGGCCGGCGGTCTCACCGAGCGCGGGTCCAACCGGCGCATGAAGGTACGCCGCGAGATCAGGGGTGAGTTCAAGGAGGTGGGCATCGGGCTCACCGATCCGGTGCTGGCCGGGGACACGATCATGATCGCGCAGCGCTGGATCTGACATCGGCGAAGCGTCCGCGCGGCGCCTTCCCACCCGTCCCGTTACCTTTCAAATGTGCGGCATTGCCGGCGTCGTGCGCTTCGCGGCGCCGGCGATCGACGACGAACTGGCCCCACGGCTGCTGGCCGAGCTGGCGCATCGCGGCCCCGACGGCGCCGGCATCCACCGGGATCCGTCCGGCCTCGCGTGCCTCGTGCACCGTCGCCTCGCGATCATCGATCCCGGCGAGGGCGGCCGTCAGCCGATGTCGTCGGCCGACGGCCGGTACTGGCTGGTCTTCAACGGAGAGATCTACAACCACCGCGAGCTGCGAGCGGCGCTGGGCGTGGCTGGGCCGTGGCGCTCCGCGAGCGACACCGAAGTGCTGCTGACTCTCGTCGCCCGCGAAGGGCCGGCCGCGCTCTCGCAACTCCGCGGCATGTTCGCATTCGCGCTTTGGGACGAGGCAGAGCGCACCTTGCTCCTGGCCCGTGACCGCTTCGGGATCAAGCCGTTGTACTGGTCGGCAACGGACGGACGGGTCGCGTTTGCCTCCGAGGTCGGCGCGCTCGTCCGGTCGGGTCTGGTGGCGCGCCGCCCAAGCGCGGCGGGCGTCACAGCCTACGTGCGATGGGCCAGCATCCCGCCGCCCCTCACGTGGGTCGACGGCGTGGCGGCGCTCGTGCCGGGCACGTGGCGCCGGTGGGATCGGAATGGACACGAGGCGTCAGGACGGTTTGCGGACGTGCGGGACGCCTGGGTCACCACCACGGCGGCCCGGTCGCAGGGCCCTGGCGAGGTGCGGGCCGGCGTTGAAGCCGGCCTGGTCGATGCCGTACGAGCGCACCTGGTGGCGGACGTGCCGGTCGGGGTCTTCCTCTCGGGAGGACTCGACTCGGCCGCGATTGTCAAGGCGTGCCGTGCCGCTGGACCGTCGGTCATCCGGACATTCACCGTGGTGACCGATGAGAACGCCTCGTCGGAGGCGGCGCAGGCCGGCGCGATCGCTCGCGCGTACGAGACCGACCACCAGGTGCTCCACGTGGACGCATCGCGGGTGATCGATGACTGGCCCCGGATTCTCCGGCACCTGGACCAGCCCACGGCCGACGGTGTGAACACCTTCGTCGTGGCGGGTGCGGTCGCCGGCGCCGGCCTGAAGTGCGTGCTCTCCGGCGTGGGCGGCGATGAACTGCTCGGCGGGTACCCGTCGTTCGCCCGGCTTCCGGCCGCCGCGGCGCTGACCCGCGTGGCACCGCGCCTCGCCGCCCGCGCGGGCGGGCTGCTTGCGGCGCTGGCGCCGGCGCATCAGGCCGCGCGGTGGCGTCATGCCTCGAGCAGCGGGGGAGACCTGCCGGAGTTGTACCGCGCGAGCCGCGGGTTCTTCATGCCTGGTGAGCTGACGCGAATCGCCGGCCCCGCGCTCCTCGACAGGCCCGAGGTGGCCGCCGAGGTTGCGGCGATCGAAGCCGACATGCTCGCCGCCGCCGGGCCGGAGCGTGCCACGGCGTCCGTGGCGCGTCTCGAAACCTGCGGCTACCTCCGGCAGCAGCTGCTCCGGGACGTCGATGTGATGTCGATGGCCCACGGGGTGGAGGTACGTACGCCGTTCGTGGATCACGCGCTGCTGGACGTCGCCTGGCCGGCCCTTGGCGCCCATCCGGGCCTCGTGCGCGACAAGCAGGTGCTGCGCAGATGGCTGTCGGCTGATCTGCCCGCCGTGTCGCGTCGGCCAAAGCAGGGCTTTCTGCTCCCGTTCGATCGCTGGATCGACGGCCCGCTGCGCGACCTCGTGCGCGGGGGGCTGGACGATCTCGCGGCGGACGGCTGGGTGGCGCGCGGCGTGCCCGACACGATCTGGGCGGCATGGCAGGCCCGCCGCCTGCACTGGACTCGCCCGTGGGGCCTGGCGGTCCTCGGCCGCTTCCTTGGTCATGGCTGATCCGATCGTCACGGTGATCGACGCGGGTGTCCGCCTGCGCTCCGCCGCCGGGCGGGAGATGTGGGCGTTTCGCGAACTGCTGTACTTCCTCGTCTGGCGCGACCTCAAGGTACGGTACAAGCAAACCGCCCTGGGCGCCGCCTGGGCGCTCATCCAGCCGTTCGCGACGATGGTCGTCTTCTCGCTGTTCTTCGGCCGGCTTGCGGGCGTGCCGTCGGACGGCGTCCCGTACCCGGTGTTCTCGTACGCCGCCCTCGTGCCCTGGACCTACTTCTCCTCGGCGCTGGCCGGCGGCGCCAACTCCCTCATCGGCAGCCAGCACCTGATCTCGAAGGTGTACTTCCCGCGACTGCTCGTCCCGATGGCCGCCATCGTCACCCCCCTGGTCGATGCCGTGATCGCGCTCGGGCTGCTCGTGGTGCTGATGGCGTGGTTCGGCGTCCCGGCCGGGCTGCCGCTGCTGTGGCTGCCGGGCTTCGCCATCATTGCTGTGCTGACGGCCACGGCGGCGGGGCTCTGGCTGGCGGCGCTCAACGTGAAGTACCGCGATGTGCGGTACGTGATGCCGTTCCTGCTGCAGTTGTGGATGTTCATTACACCGGTCGCCTACCCGACCTCAATCGTGCCCGAGGCGTGGCGCGGGGTGTACGGGCTGAACCCGATGGTCACGGTGATCGAAGGGTTCCGCTGGTCGCTCATCGGCACGCCCGCGCCATCCCTCCCTATGGTCGCAGCGTCTTCGGTGGCCGTTGTCCTGCTGCTCGCGGGTGGGGTGTGGTACTTCCGCCGGATGGAATCGACCTTCGCGGATGTCATCTGAGGTGGTAACGCGATGAGCGCCGCGGCGGTCGCCGTTCAGGGCCTCGGCAAGCGCTACACGCTGGGCGCGGCGGCGCCACAGGGGCATCTGCGCGAGCGCCTGACCAGCGGAATGCGGGGATGGGCGCGCCGCCTCGGCGGCCGCTCTGCCCCGCGTGCCGCCGCGCCGACGATCTGGGCGCTGCGCGACGTATCGTTCGACGTCGCGCCCGGCGAAGTCGTCGGCATCATCGGCGGGAACGGCGCCGGCAAGTCCACGTTGCTCAAGATCCTGTCGCGCATCACGACGCCGACCGAGGGGCGTGCGGAGATCCGCGGTCGCGTCGGCTCGCTGCTCGAAGTCGGCACGGGCTTTCATCCGGAGCTGACCGGGCGCGAGAACGTGTTCCTGAACGGTGCCATTCTCGGGATGGGGCGCGCCGAGATCCACCGCAAGTTCGACGCCATCGTCGAGTTCGCCGAAGTCCCCACCTTCATCGATACGCCCGTGAAGTACTACTCGAGCGGGATGTATGTGCGGCTGGCGTTCGCGGTCGCCGCGCACCTCGAGCCGGAGATCCTGATCGTGGACGAGGTGCTCGCCGTCGGTGACGCCAAGTTCCAGAAGAAGTGCCTCGGCAAGATCGGCGAGGTCGCGCGCGGCGGGCGCACCGTGCTCTTCGTGAGCCACAACATGGCGGCCGTACAGCGGCTCTGCACGACGGCGGCGCTCCTCGAGCGTGGGCGCCTGGTCTACCGAGGCAGCCCGCGGACGGCCGTGGGACGCTACCTGTCCGGCGACAGCCGGCCGCGGTACGTCGCCGAGTACCGGACCGACGGCCCGCAGGTACTGCGGGCGGAGCTCCTCTCCGCGGAGGGCCATGCCCTCGCGCGCGCCATGACATCGGAACCCATCGTCGTCGAGATCGAGTACGTCGTGCCCGCGGGGTACCCCGATACCGCGGTGGGCATTGGGGTGCTGTCGGCCGATGGCGTGCCGATCTTCACGAGCGACCCGCGCGACGTGGGGGTGTCGCCACCCGGTGACGCCGGCGGCCACGTGGCGCGCATCACGATTCCGGCGGACGCCCTGCTCAGCGGGGACTTCCTCCTGGCCACGTGTTTGTGGAACGCGGCCGAGGTCATCGAACTGCAGGAGCCCGCACTGTCGTTCACCGTGGATCAGGGCCCGTCTGCCGTCTACGACTCGGCGCTCGAGCGGAAGGGGTTCGTCCAGCAGCCCTGCCGCTGGGAGTTCGGCGCCGTGCCAAAGGAGGCCTCCTGACGCCGAATCAGACACTCGGCGCGCTCGTGCGACACCACGCCATCAGGCATGAGGCGTTCCGTCGGGCGTTCCGGTTCCTGCGCCACGAAGGCGTCGAGGGAGACGTGCTCGAATTCGGGACGTTCGCGGGCACCAGCCTCGCGCTCCTCTCCCATGCGTCGGCGTACATCGACGACCGTCCGCGCCGCGTGGCGGGCTTCGATTCGTTCGAGGGGCTGCCGGCCACGGCGGATCCGCACCCGGAGTGGGGGACCGGACGCTTTGCGCACAACGAATGGTGGCACCCGACACTGGCCAGCGGCGCCCCCGTGACGCCGGACGCGGTGCGGCACCTCTTCACCGCGTGCGACCTCCCGGCACCGGTGCTCTATGCCGGGTGGTTCGAGGAGACGGTCCCACGCGCGGTGGCGGCGCATCCCCGCGTGGCCCTGCTCCACGTGGACTGCGATCTTCACGAACCGGCGGCGTACGTGCTCGGCGCCGTGGCGCCGGTCCTGCAAGATGGCGCCATCGTGCTCTTCGACGACTGGTTCCTCTATGGCGGCAATCCCGCGCGTGGCGAAGCGCGGGCCTGCGCCGAGTTCCTTGCGGGGCACCCGCACTGGGGTGCCACCGACTACGGAGCGTACGGGCCTTTCTCCAAGGCCTTCATCTTCTACCGACGATGACCCCATGACCATGCCCTTCCTGACGCCACGCCTGCGCGCCATCGGCCGCGCCGTCCTCGGCCCCCGCCCCCTGCCGTTGATCGACCGGCTGGCCAGGCGCGATCGCAGATGGGCGACGATTGTCGACTCGCTGGAGTACGTGAACTTCGAAGGGGTGGAGGGCGACATCGTCGAATGCGGGGTGTTCGGAGGGCTGAGCCTCGCCCTGTTCGCGCGGGCCGCGACGTTCGACCCGAAGGGGGCCGGGCGCCGCATTGTCGGCGTCGACACCTTCGAGGGGCTGCCGGCGTCCGAAGAGGTCCACCCAGGCTGGAAGGAGGGGGACTGCGCGGAGGTGCACGGATGGCATCCGCTCGCGAAGGCGGGGGACCCCGTCACCGTCGACACGACGCGCACGCTCTTCGCGCAGTGCGGGCTCGCCGCGCCGGTCCTCCACGAGGGACGCTTCGATCAGGTGCTGCCGCGGATCGTGCCGGGCCTCCACTCGGCGGTGGCCCTGCTGCACATCGACTGCGACCTCTACGAGAGCACTCGCGACGTGCTGGACGGGATGGCGCCGGCCCTGCAGGACGGGACTGTCCTGCTCTTCGACGACTGGTTCCACTACAAGGGGCACCCCGGACGCGGCGAGGCGCGCGCCTTCCACGAGTTTCTCGCCGCGCATCCCGAGTGGCAGGCGGTGCACTGGCGCTCCTACGCCACGTTCTGCAACGCGTTCATCCTGGTGAAGCGGTGACGGTCGCGCACCTCGGGCCTCCGCTCGGGCGGACGGGAGGGCCTGGCGGGTACCTCGCGCAGCTGGCGGGCGCTATTGCGCATCACGGTGACGGCGGACACACGGTGCTCTTGCCCGCGCCGGCGCCGCCCCGTACCGCGGCGTCGGCCTCGCCGTTCGCGCCCGTGCGGCAGGCGGTGCGGCGGGTGAGACGCACGGTGCTCGGCGCGCCGTCCTACTACCGTCCCTCATCCTCGGAGCTTCTGCGATCGGACGGCGAGATCGGGCGCATGATCTCCCAGGCCTGGCGGGAAGTGGTGGCCGAAGTCGAACCCGCGCTGGTCCAGGCGATCGAGGCACACGCGGACGTGATCTTCGCGCACGACGCCCCGAGCGCGCAGGCCGCGCTCGAACGCCGCGCACCGGGGCAGCAGGTCTGGCTGATGCTGCACAACCCGATGCCTCTGGCGCTCTACCTGGCGTGGTGCTGGGGTGTGCCGGATCGCGCGTGGGACGAAGTGGCCTCGTACCCGGACGTCCAGCGGTGGACGGCGGACGAATGCGGCGTGATCGAGCGCGTGGACCGTGTCTTCATCCCCTGTGCCGAGGCCGTCGATGAACTTGTCCGAGCGGCGCCGTCGTTCGGCCGCGTGCTCTCGCGCGCCGAGTTCCTGCTGACAGGCGCCGCGGGTCCGGTCGCCCGCCGCGCCTTGGATGGCGGACGCCGGTCGTGGGGCCTGCCTGTGGACCGTCCCGTCGGACTGTTCCTGGGCAACGCGCAGCCGTATCGCGGGCTCGACGTGTTGCTGGCGGGGCTCGAGCGTCTCCCTCAGCGCGGGACGCCCGCGGGCGTGGTGGCCGTCGCCGGGTGCCCCGTCGACCAGCTCCCGATCCGGCCACGGCTGCGGGCGCTCGGCCACGTGGCCGATGTCGGAGGCCTGCTGGCGGCGGTGGACTTCGTCATCAACGTCAACCGCTTCAGCCTGTTCGACCTGTCCACCATCGAGGCGCTCGAGGCCGGCCGTCCCTTGCTCCTGCACGAAACCGGCGGTAATCGGACGTTTGGGGCGCTCGGCGCGGGGGCCATGATGTTGCCGTCGCTCGACCCGCAGACCATCGCCACAGGCCTGATGGACATGTTCGTCCAGACACCCGAGGCGCTCGCGCGCCTTGGCGCCGAATCTCGCGCCTGCTACGAACGCCATCTGACGCCGAGGCACCTGCACGACCGACACCTCGCCTTGTACAACTCGGCCGGCGCACGCGCGGAGGTCGGACGATGAGACACACGGATGTGCTCGTCGTCGGCCTTGGTCCTACGGGTCTCGGCGCCGCCTGGCGTCTCGACGCGCTCGGCCACGACGACTGGCTCGTGTACGAGGCGGAGAATGTGGCCGGTGGCCTTGCCGGATCCGTCGTTGACGAGCATGGCTTCACGTGGGACTTCGGGGGCCACGTCCAGTTCAGCCACTACGAGTACTTCGACCGCCTGATGGACGACCTGCTCGGCATCGACGGCTGGTACCACCACGATCGGGAGTCATGGGTCTGGGTGCGCGACCGCTTCGTGCCGTATCCGTTTCAACTGAACGTGCACCGCCTGCCGGACGCCGACACGACGCGCGCCATCGCCGGGCTGGTGAGTGCCGCGCGCCGGGCGGCACACGGCGGACCGCCGCCCTCGGACTTCGGGGCCTGGATCGACGCCGCTTTCGGCGCCGGCATCGCGGGGATCTTCATGCGGCCGTACAACACGAAGGTCTGGGCGCGTGAGCCCGAGCGCATGGCCTGGGACTGGATCGGCGACCGCGTGGCGCTGGTCGATCTGCCGCGCGTCGTGGAGAACGTGCGGCTCAATCGAGACGATGTGTCGTGGGGGCCGAACAACCAATTCCGCTTTCCGCGTCGTGGCGGCACCGGTGCCATCTGGCGGGCCCTGTCAGACAGGCTCGCATCGAGGTGGCCGGACCGCCTGCTCTTCGGGCGCAGGCTGGTGTCCCTGGATACGGCGCGCAGGCGAGCGGTCTTCTCCGACGGGGAGGCGATCGGCTACGAGCGGCTGCTCAGCACGATCGCGATCGATGAACTCACACGGCTGAGCGACCTTGCCCCGAACCTGACCCCCGCGCTCGCCGACCTCGAGTACTCGTCCACGCACGTGGTTGGTGTCGGCCTGCGCGGACGGGCACCCGACACCCTGGCCGGCAAGTGCTGGATGTACTTCCCCGAGGACAACTGCCCGTTCTATCGCGTCACCCACTTCTCCCACTACTCGCCGCACAACGTGGCGGACCCGTCCACGCAGTGGTCGCTGATGGCCGAGGTGTCAGAGTCACCGTACCGGCCGCTGCGGCGGCCGGACGTCGTGTCCGACACGCTGGACGGGATGCTCGCGACGGGGCTCGTCGCCGACCGTGCCGACATCCACCATACGTGGCACCGGCGTCTGGAGCGGGGCTACCCGGTGCCCTCGCTCAATCGCGACCGCGCGCTGGCCACGCTGCTGCCGGCCTTCGAAGCCCGCAGCGTCCTGTCGCGCGGCCGGTTCGGCGCGTGGAAGTACGAAGTGTCGAACCAGGACCACAGCTTCGCGCAGGGCGTCGAGGCCGTGGACGCGTGGCTGTCCGGCGCCGTCGAGGAAACCCTGCACCATCCGGAGCGCGTGAACGCCCGGCGACCTGCGCCCCCGAGGGCCGCACGCGTATGAGCGCGTGGCGCCTGCTGCGGTCGCTGGCCTCTCGCGCGAAGCGGCGCCTGCGCCCGACGCCCGCCGAGGCCGCCTGGCGGCAGATCGTCGCCGCCGGGGCGCGGGCCCCGCGGTACTCGGCCGGCCGGCTGTCGCTCTGCGGCCTCGACATCGAGTACCCCGATGCGCTCAGCCTGGCGCCGCAGTGGCACGATCTGTTCGTCCGCCAGACGCTCGCCTTCACCTCCGCCACCGACGCGCCCCGTGTCCTCGACTGCGGCGCCAACGTCGGCCTGGCGACGCTCGCGGTGAAGCGCGCGTATCCGCGTGCCCGGGTCACGGCATTCGAGGCCGACCCGGCGATCGCGGCGGTCTGCGCACGGAACCTGGCGCGCAACGGCGCGGGCGACGTCCAGGTGGTCGCGGCGGCGGTCTGGCGCGAAGCCGGCGAGGTGGCCTTCCGGCAGGAGGGCTCCGACTCCGGCGCGATTGAAGGGGTCGCCGCCGACACCCGGGGGACGTCCGTGACGGTACCGGCCGTGCGCCTGCGTGACTTCGTGGTCCGCGAGCCCGTTGACCTCTTGAAGCTCGACGTCGAGGGCGCCGAGTGGGTGTTGCTCGAAGACCTCGAGGGCGCACTCGACCACGTGCGGGCGCTGCACGTCGAGGTGCACGACTTCGACCCGGCCACGCGCCTGCTGCCCCGGTGCCTGGCCTTGCTCGAGCGCGCGCGCTTCACGTACGCGCTCGACGACTTCGCGGTTGCCGGCTGGCGTCCCGAGGGGACCCGCCGCGGGCCGTTCCGTCTGGCAGTGCCATCCTGGATCGTCCTCGTGCGCGCGTGGCGGGACGCATGACCGGCGCGGCGCCCAACGTCGTGTACGTCGTCCCCGACAAGATGGGCGGCATGCTCAACATCGTGGCGTCGCTTGTCGCGCACCGCTCGGGGCCGATGCCGCACCACGTCATCCTCACCGACAACCGTCTCAGCACCGACACGCGGTGGGGGCTCCGGATGGTGGCAGACACGCAGCAGACCGTCCGGTATGCGCTGCCAGTCGAGAGCCTGCCAGCGGTCATGGCGCGACTCGCCCGCGCGGTGCCGCCGGGCGGCGGCGTGCTCGTGACGAGCGATCTTCTCGAGCTCGCCATGCTGCATCGCCACGATCCGGGCCGCATGGTCGCGCAGATCCTTCACGGCGATCACGACTACTACTACGACCTCGCGGAGCGGCACCAGGCGGTCATCGACGTCTTCGTGGCCTACAGCCGCGTGATGTACGACACGCTGCGCCGCCGCCTCCCGCACCGGGCCGACGATGTCGTGCACCTGCCGTACGGAATCCCGCTGCCGTCCCGGATGCGCGCCGCCGCGCCCGGGCCGCTGCGGCTCGTCTTCGCGGGCCGGCTCGAGCATGGACAGAAGGGTGTCTTCGACCTGCCGGAGATCGACGCGGCCCTTGCCGGTGCCGGCGTGGACGTGCGCTGGACGATCATCGGCGGTGGTCCTGACGAAGACGAGCTGCGCCGGCGCTGGACGTCCGCGCGCGTGGAGTGGGCGGGCATCCTGCCGAACCAGACGCTGCTCGATCGCCTGGCGGACTTCGACGTGTTCGTCCTGCCCACGCGCGCCGAAGGATTTCCGGTCGGCCTTGTCGAGGCGATGGCGGCGGGTCTCGTGCCGGTGGTGAGCGACATCCCGAGCGGCGTGCCGGAAGTGGTGGACGAGGGCATCACGGGGCTTCGGCCGGCGGTGGGAGATGTGGCGGGCTTCGCTTCGGCCATCGGCGCGCTCGCCGGCGATCGCGCGACGCTCGAGACGATGAGCGGCGCCGCAAGGGTCGCCGTCGAGGCGCGCTTCGAGGCGCGGGCACGGACCGCCGGCTACGAGGCGCTGTATGCCGAGTGGCAGACGCGGCGTCGCCCCCGTCCCGCGCGCGTGCCCCTGCCGTACGGCAGCCGGCTGGACCAGCCGTGGATTCCGAATCTCGTCGTCCGCGGCATCCGGACGATGGTGCGCACGTACCAGGGGAAGCCCGTATGAGCGCCATGCCGATTGTCAGCGTGCTGATGACCGCCCACAACCGGGAGCGCTACATCGGCACCGCCATCGAGAGCGTGCTCACCCAGCGCTTCGCGGAGTTCGAACTCGTCATCGTGGATGACGTCTCGACCGATCGGTCGGTCGAGATCGCCAGGCAATTCGCCGAGCGCGATTCCCGCGTGCGCGTGCTGGTGAACGACCGCAACCTGGGCCAGTTCGGCAATCGCAACCGAGCGGCCGCGCTGGCGCGTGGGCGCTACCTGAAGTTCCACGACTCCGACGATCTGATGTACCCGCACTGCCTCGAGCAGATGGTGTCGCACCTCGAGGCCGAGCCCCGCGCGGGGTTCGCCCTGTCGACGTCCTGGGCCTGGCCCGGCGGGCCGATGCCCATGCTGCTCAGCCCGCGGCAATGCTACGAGCGCGAGTACCTCGGGTTCGGCCTCTTCATGTGCGGCCCGGCTTGCGGGTTGTTCCGGGCGGACGTGTTCCGCGCGCTCGGCGGGTTCGACGAGGAAGGCGTGCACGGAGATCACCTGTTCTGGCTGCGTGCGTGCGCACGGCATTCCGTGCTGTTGCTGCCGGCCGACCTGTTCTGGTACCGCACGCACGCCGGACAGGAACTGCAGTCCACGAAGGCCGCGCGGGACTACGCGCGGCTGCCCGGCCGCGTGTGGGACGCCCTGTCGAACGTCGAGTGCCCCCTCGACGGCGAGAGCCTCGAACAGGCCCGCCGGAACCATGCGTGGGGCGTGGCGAAGTACACCTGGCGCGACGTCCGCGCCGGCCGCCTCGGCCTGGCCGTGTACCGCCTCCGCCAGTCCCGGATGAGCCTGCTCGACGTGGCGCGATACGTGCGCCGGCCGCGCCGCCACGAGATGGCGGGCGTGCCGCTCGACGCGAACGGCGACCCGCCGACCCCCGGGTGGGTGCGGATGCCGCCGCGGGAACCGTAGGCCGCGTGCGTGTCGTGCAGGCGGTGGGCTGGTACCTCCCCGAGTCGCTCGGGGGTACGGAGTTGTACGTGGCGGCCCTTGCGGCCTGGCTGCAGCGCGCCGGCCATGACGTGCACATCGCCGTGCCCGATGCGGCGCAGGCCAGCGAGCGTCGCTACGAGCACGCGGGCGTGCCGGTCTATCGCTACCCGATCCCGTCGCGCGTGACGCGGGACGAGGCCCGGGGCCGCGCGTCCGTCCGCGGCGCCGAGCGCTTCCATCGCTGGCTCGACGGGCTGAAGCCGGACGTGGTGCACGTGCACACGTTCGTCACCGGCCTCGGCCTGGCGGAGGTCGAGGCGGCGCAGGCGGCCGGCGCCCGCGTGATCGTGACGTCGCACTCGGCCAGCCTCGGGTTCGTGTGCGAACGCGGCACGATGCTGCGCCTCGGGCGCGCTCTGTGTGACGGGCTGATGGAGCCCGTGAAGTGCGCGGCGTGCGCACTCGACGCGCGCCGCGTTCCGGAGGCGCTGGCAGGCGCGCTGGCCCGGATCCCGATGCCGCTCTCGCGCGCGGCGCGCGGGTGGCCCGGGGCCGCCGGCACGGCGCTCGCGATGCGCGCCTTCATCGCGGACAACATCGACCGGCAGCGGCGGCTCTTCGCGCACGCGGACGCCGTCGTCGTCCTCAGCGACTGGGCGGCCGCCGTGCTCCGCGCCAACGGCGCGCCCGCGGACCGCGTCGTGGTGAATCGCCTGGGTACTGATGCCGCCCGCCCGGCCGCCTCCGCGAGAAAGCCCGGGCCGGACACGCGGCCGACAGAGACGCCCGTGGCGATCGGGTTCGTGGGCCGTGCCGAGGCCATCAAGGGACTCGATGATGCGGTGCGGGCCGTCGTGAGCTTGCCGGCGGAGGTGCCGCTCCGGTTCCGCGCCGTTGTCGTGGCCTCCACCGGCGCCGATCGCGCGGAACTCGAACGCTGCCGGCATCTGGCCTCGCGCGATCCGCGCATCGTCTTCGAGCCTGCAGTGTCGCCCGAGCAGGTGCCGACCCTGCTGACGTCGCTCGACCTGCTCGTCTGCCCCTCGCGCGCGGTGGAGGGCGGACCGACCGTGGCGCTCGAGGCACACGCCGTTGGCACGCCGGTGGTGGGGACGGCGATGCCGGCGCTGACGGAGATCGTGACCGAGGGGGTCAACGGCCGCCTCGTGCCTCCGGGCGACTGGCAGGCCCTCACGCGCGTCCTCTTCGACGCGGCGTCCAACCCGTCGGCGACGATCGATCGCTGGCGCGCGGCCCTGCCCGTGCCCCGGACCACCGACGCGATCGCGCGCGAATACCTCGAGCTCTACACGCGTGTCGGATGAACGCCCCTCGATCGAGTGGATGGCCGGGTGGCCTGTCCTCGACCATGCCCCGTTGTGGGAGGAGTGGGAGGCGGTGCGCGCGCGCGCCGTGGTGTCCCAGGTGTTTCATCGCGCGGACGTGCTGCGCGCCTGGTACGACACAGTGGCACGCGCGCAGCGGCACGAGCCGGTCATGATCCGCTATACCGCCCCGGCGGGCGCGCGCGTGTACCTGGCGGCCAGCGTCGTGCCGTACGAGGGACGCTGGGCGGGCCGGCGTGTCCTAGAGCCCGCGGGCCAGGATCTCTTCGGCTCTCACGATCCGCTGGTGGACGGTGATGCGGAGGCCGTCGACTGGGACGCCTTCTGGGACGCCGTGCGTGACGCAGCGGCGGGCGTCGACCAGGCGCTGTTCCGGTTCGTGCATCCGCGGATGAGCGGCCGCGCGCGGGCGGAGCCCGCGGGTGACGAGAGCCCGGTCCTCTCATTCGAGGGCGTACCGTCCCTCGACGCCATGCTGGCGCGGTGCTCGGCCAACCATCGCGGCGACGTGCGGCGGCGCATTCGCCGGGCGCAGGAACGCGGCGCTCTCGAGCTGCAGGTGTTCGAGACGACGGGAGCAGCGCAGGCGATGGGGGAGTTCGACGCGCGCTTCTGGCCTGTGTGGTCGGCCGCGAGTGCGCAGCATGGGTGGCGGCTGCACACGCGTCCGGGGTTCGCCGCGTTCTGTCAGCGTGTGGTGCGTGAAGGCGTGGCCGGCGGGTGGGCGCACTTCGCGGTCCTTCGCATCGCCGACACACCCGTGGCCTGGCACCTGGGGCTGGCGGACGCCGGCCGGGTGTACTGGTGGCTGCCGGTGCATGACCCGGCACACGACGCGCTCGCGCCGGGTAAGCTGCTCCTGGCCCTCCTCGTCGCGCGCCTCATCGACGACCGGTGGCGCGAGCTGCACTTCCAGACGGGGGCGCAGGCCTACAAGCTGGCATGGCAGCCCACCTGGCCGCCGCTCATGGCCGTTCGCTGGCACGCCCCGTCGGCGCGCGGCCGCGTGCTCGCCCTGCACGACCGCCTCCGGAGGCACGGATGACGACGGGGCCCGCGTCGGTCACGTCCGCCAACCTCGCCAACTACGACTCGCCGTGGAGCGTGGCGGCCTACGGCGCGAACCTGCGTGGGCTGTTCCCGGCGGAGCGAGCGCTCATCGACGAGTACTTTCCGCCGCCCCCCTCGACAGTCCTCGACCTCGGCTGCGGCGCCGGACGCACGACGGTCGCCCTTCACGAGGCGGGCTACCGCGTCACCGGGATCGACCTGTCGCAGGCTCTCGTGGCGGAGGCCAGGCGCCTCTATCCCGCCATCGACGTGCGGCTCATGGACGCGACAGCGCTCGAGGTACCCGACGGCAGCGTCGACATCGCGTTCTTCAGCTACAACGGCATCGACTGCCTGTATCCGGTGTCCGCGCGGGAGCGGTGCTTCGCCGAGGTGTACCGCGTCCTTCGCTCCGGCGGGATGTTCCTGCTGAGCAGCCACAACGCGGTCGGCGCCGTCTTCAGCGGCGGCTACTTCTATCCGCGTGGCTACCTCAACGCGATCGCCTCGCTCTGGCGGCAGCGCGGAAATCCGTACCTGCGCGAGTGGTACTGGCGCTACGACGATCCCGGCGGGGCACAGCACCTCTTCAGCGCGCCGCCGTCCCGAACGATGGCACAGGCGCGCGCCGCGGGGTTCGAGGTGCTCGAGGTACGCGGCGCGACGGGCGAGCGCGACCCCGGCCGGATCACCCGCCGGCAACAGCACGTGTACTTCGTGCTGCGACGTCCGTGACAGGCGTGATCCGCGCGGGGCTCCGCCGCCTGGCGGTGGCGTCGGGATGGCCCGCGCGACGGATCCGCGCACGCCGGTGGCCCGGCGTTCTCGTCCTGAGCTACCACGCGATCAAACCCGCGGGGCCCGGCGCGGCGTCGATGGCGTTCGCCGGCCTGCACGTCACGGCCGCGCAGTTCGACGCGCACTGCCGCGTGCTCGCGACGCTGTGTCAGCCGGTGTCGCTCGCCGACTGGCGCGCGCATCACGACACAGGACGGCGGTTGCCGGCGCGTCCCGTGCTGGTGACCTTCGACGACGGGTACCGCAGTGTCCTGACCGAGGCGCTGCCGGTGCTCGAACGATACGGCGTGCCCGCAGCGGTCTTCGCGTGTACCGGCCCCATCGCCGCAGGGGAGCGGTTCTGGTACGACGCGGTCGCCGCGAGGGACGGAGAGGCCGCCGTGGAGCGGCTCAAGGACGACAGTCATGCGGCGTGGCAGGCGGCGACGGACGCGTCGCGGGTGCGTGCGGACGACCGAGACCCGCACGCGCCGCTCTCGGTCGAGGAGTTGCGGCGGCTCGCCGCGCATCCGCTGATCGAGATCGGCGCGCACTCCGTCCATCATCCGATCCTCGCGCGCACGTCGAGTGATGTGCAGCGCTCCGAGATTCGCGACAGCCAGGCCGCGATCGCGTCGTGGACTGGCCGGCCCGTCACGGCATTCGCCTACCCGAATGGCCGTGAGGGCGTGGATTTCGATGCGGTCGCGATGCGGCATCTGTCGGAGGCCGGCATCACCGATGCGTTCACGACGACGCCGTCGCTGGCGGCGCGGCATGGCGACCGGCTGCGCATCCCGCGGCTGGTGGTGGTGGACGGCTGGACGGAGGACGCGCTCGTGTGGCGGCTGCTCCGCCTGACGGCGGCCTGACGACAGGGCTCCGCACATGGCGCGCATCACGGTCGTCACGGCGGGGCATCTCAGCACATGTCCGCGCATGGTCAAGGCGGCCGATGCGCTGGCCGGGGCCGGGCACGACGTGCACGTGGTCAGCACGCGGTCGGTCGCGTGGGCGACGGACGCGGATGCCGACCTGCGGGCCACACGCCACTGGGCGTGGACCTGTCTCGACCACACGCCGGGGACGGCGCTCGGTCGGCGCCGCGGCCTGCGGTCCCGGATGGCCACGGCCGTCGTTGAGACCGTCGGCGCGGCGCGGGCGCCCTGGGCCGCCGTCGTGCGCGCGTACGCCCCGCTCCACCCGGAACTCGTCCGTGCGGCACGCGCGGTGCCGGCGGACCTCGTCTACGGCGGCACGACGGGTGCGCTGGCGGCCGTCGCGGAAGCGGCCGGCCGCATGGGCGCGCCGTACGCGCTCGATCTCGAGGACCTGCACACGGCGGAGAGCACGGAGCCGGATGCCCGTCGGCAGCATGCGCTGGCCGCGCGTGTCGAACGCGGGGTCCTTACAGGCGCGACGTTCCTTACGACGAGCAGCGACGCGATTGGCGACGTGTACCGCGAGCGCTACACCGCGCCGGTGTCTACGATCCACAACGTGGTTCCGCGTCCGGCGTCGGTGCCGGAGATCGTGGGGCACCAGGGACCGCTGCGGCTCTACTGGGTGGGTCAGGCGATTGGCGCCGGGCGGGGCCTGGAGGACGTGATCGCGGCCATCAGCCAGACGGAGATCCCGGCCGTGCTGCACATGCGCGGTCGCGTGACGCCCTTTGCGACCGGACTCGTCCGACACGCGGCCGGGCGGGCGAACGACCTCGTGCTGGAGGTGCTGCCCCCGGTGGCCCCCGACGCGCTCATCGGCAGTTGCGAGGGGTACGATATCGGCGTGGCCGCGGAGCCGCTCACGATCGAGAACCGGCGCCGCTGCATCAGCAACAAGCTGTTCACGTACCTGCCGGCCGGCCTGGCCGTGATCCTGACGGAGTCGCCAGGGCACGCACCGCTTGTCGCCGACCTCGGTCCGGCCGCCTGCACCTACGCTCCGGGGGACATCGCGACGCTGGCGCGCGGCCTGCAACGATGGCACGCGGATCGGGGCGCGTTGCTCGCCTCGCGCCGCGCGGCAGCGCAGGCGGCGGCGCGACGCTGGCACTGGGAGCACGAGGACGAACGCGGCCGGCTGCTCTCGCTCGTGTCTCAGGTGGCCCGGTGAGCCCATGCGTCTGCTGATCACCGCCGATCCGTACCTGCCGGTGCCGCCGACCTACTACGGAGGCATCGAGCGGGTGATTGCCCTCCTCGTGGATGGCCTCGTCGCGCGTGGACACGAGGTGACGCTGCTGGCGCACCCGGACAGCTGCACGACGGCGGAGCTCATCCCCTACGGCATCCCGCCGCATCAGGGCGCCATGGCGCGTGCCGGCGAGCTCGCCCAGACGGGCACTGCAGCGTGGGCGGCGCGCCACGCCGTGGATCTCGTGCACAGCTTCGGACGTCTCGCCGCGCTCGCGCCGATCCTGCCGCTTCGCCGGCTGCCCAAGGTGCAGAGCTACCAGCGCGCCGTGCCGTGGCGTGGCGTCACGCGCGCGGTGCGGCTGGCCGGATCCTCCCTCCACTTCACCGCGTGCTCCTCGGCGATGTACGCCGCGCGACCCGCGGGCACCGGCGACTGGCACACGGTCCACAACGCCGTGGACCTCACGCGGTATCCCGCGGCGCTCGCCGCCGAGCCGGACGCGCCGCTCATGTTCCTCGGACGCCTCGAACGCATCAAGGGCGTCCACCACGCGATCGCCATCGCCCGCGGCGCCGGCCGACGGCTCGTCATCGCGGGCAACCGCGTGGCCACACCCGCCGCGGAGGCCTACTTCGCCGGCGAGATCGCCCCGCACGTGGATGGTGATGCCGTGGCCTATGTGGGCGAAGTGGACGACGAGGCGAAAGCGCGGTGGCTCGGCGGCGCGGCGGCGCTGCTGATGCCGATCGAGTGGGACGAGCCGTTCGGGATCGTGATGGCCGAAGCGCTCGCCTGCGGTACGCCCGTCATCGGCTTCGCACGGGGTTCGGTGCCCGAGGTCGTGGTGGACGCCCGCACGGGTTTTCTCTGCCGTACGCCCGGCGAGGCCATCGCCGCCGTGGCCCGCCTCGCCGAAATCGACCGCGCGGCGTGTCGCGACGATGCATCGCGGCGCTTCAGTGCCACGGCGCTCGTCGATGCGTACGAGCGCGTCTACGCCATGGCGCTCGGCCAGGAGCACGCCGCGTGAGGCTCGGGGCACTCGCGAACGCGCTGCTCGGCCGCGCAGGCCTCGTCGTCCGGCGGGCCCGGATGGAACACCGGTTCGACGCCATGCCGCAGGTGCTGCGCGGGCTGGCGGGCGCGGGCTTCGCGCCCACGGTGGTCGTGGACGTCGGGGCCAACGCCGGGCAGTGGGCGCGCCTCGCCCGCACGGTGTTTCCCGAGGCGCATCTGCATCTGGTGGAGCCGCAGCGGGGGCTCCACGACCGGCTCACGCAGTGGGCGGCCCAGTCGCCGCCGGCGACGCTGCACGCCGTCGCGGCGACCGGTCCCGGCGTGACGTCGGTGCGCCTGGCGGGTGGCGGCGCCTGGGACTCGACGGGCGCCTGGGTGGCAGGCGCCGCCCACATGGGGCCCGCCGACGTCGTGCGTGCGTGCACCCTGGACGAACTGATCCTGCCCCGACTGATCGATGCCGATGTGGTCCTGCTGAAGCTCGATGTGGAAGGCCACGAACTCGAGGCGCTCGGTGGCGCCGGCGCGCTGCTGGCGCGCACGGCCGTCGCGATCTGTGAGGTGACGTTCTACGACGTGGAGCACCACGGCCATCCGCTCGCCAAGGACCTCGTGGCGGCCCTTGATGCGTCGGGCTTCGATCTCTTCGACCTCGCGGCGCTGGCGGGCCGTCCCCGGGACGGGCGACTGCGGTCGGGGGATGCCGTGTTCGTGGCGCGGTCGCATGCGCTGGCACAGGACGTCGGGTGGGCGTAGGCGCCGTCGTGCGGTCGCTGCTCGTCATCAGCCCGCACTTCCCGCCGGACGCCACGGCTGGCGCCCACCGGGTGCGGGTGCTCGCGCCGTACCTCGAGGCGCACGGGTGGCGGCCGACCGTGCTCACGGTGGATCCACGGGACTACGAGGGCACACTCGACGAGGAACTGGCCGCGCGCGTCCCGGCGTCGCTCGACGTCGTGCGGTGTCGCGCCTGGTCGCCGCGAGGGACGCGGCGTCTGGGACTCGGCGATCTCGGACTGCGCGCGCTCCACGGCCTGTGGCGGGAGAGCCGTGCGCAGGCGGCGCGCCACCGTGTTGATGCGGTCTACATCACGACGTATCCCATTTATCCGGCGCTCATCGGTCCGCGGTTCGCACGGCGGTTCGGCGTGCCCTTCGTGCTGGATCTGCAGGACCCGTGGGTCGGCGCGTGGGGCGCGACGGTCGGCGGCGGGGGAGGCGGCGAGGTCGATCTCAAGAGCCGGGTCAGCCGTGAAGTGGCGACGCGGCTCGAGCGGTACGTCGTGCCGCGCGCGTCGGGGCTGACGGGGGTCTCGACCGTCCTGCTCGATGAGCTCGTCACGCGCTATCCGGCGATGACCGCGAAGCCCAGAGCCGTGCTGCCCATCGGCATCGACCCCGGCGACATGGCCTGGGCGCGCACTCATGAGAAGCTCGCGCCGTGGCTGCCCCCTCGCGACGGGCGGCTGCACGTCTGCTACGTCGGGACCGCCCTGCCCCTTGGACGGGACGTGCTGGCCGCGGTTTTCGCCGCGGTGGCGCATATGCGCGCCACCGACCCGGCACGCGCCGACCGGATTCGCCTGCACTTCATCGGCACCAGCAATGAAGCGCGCCCCGACGCCGCGCCGCGCGTGACGGCCCTCGCCACCCGGGCCGGCATTGCCGATCTCGTCCGCGAGCACGCGCCGCGCGTCCCGTTCTTCGATGCCCTGCGGGTGCTCGACCGCGCCAGCGTGGTCCTGCTGGCCGGCACCAGTGAAGCACGCTACACGGCGAGCAAGCTGCACGGTGCGCTCGCCGCCGGCCGTCCGCTGCTCGCCGTGTTCCACGCGTCGAGTGACGTGGCCCGGACCCTGGCGCCTCTCGCCGCCGGCGCGCCGGGCGTACGCCTGCTGACCTACGACGAGGGGCAACCCGTCGAGACGCTCGTGGACGCGATTGCGGCCACGCTGACCCAGTGGATGGATGCCCCGCCCGCGGCACCCGCCGGACTTGCCGATCTGGACGCCGCGCTGGCGCCGAAGCTTGCGGGCCGGCTCGCACACCTGCTCAACCGGGTTGTGGAGGCGCGTGGCTGAGCGCGTCCACCGCGTCACGTTCGTCCTGACCCACCCGGCGCAGTACATGGCGCCGTGGTTCCGTCACATGGCTGCGATGCGTGACGATGTCGCGGTGCACGTGCTCTACGGGACGCGTCCCACGCCGGCCGCGCAGGCCGCGGGGTTTGGCGGCGCGTTCGAATGGGACGTACCTCTCCTCGACGGGTACACCTCCACGGTGCTGGCGCCGGAGCTGGCGGAGGCCGACCTCGGAGCCGAACGGTTCTCGCGCATGGACGTGCCGCACCTGGACGAGGCGATCCGCGAGACGCGTCCGGACGCGGTGGTGGTACCGGGGTGGCACGCGGCGTTGTATCTCCACGCGATCGACGTGTGCCGCGCGCGCGGAATCCCCGCGATCTATCGCGGTGACTCGACCCTCGGCTCTGGACCGCGCGGCTGGCGCAGGCCCTTCTGGCGGTGGCACACGCGCCGCCGGCTCGCCCGCTACGACGCCTGGCTCGCGGTGGGCACGCGCGCCCGAGACTACCTCGCGGGTTTCGGCGTGCCCGATCCCCTCGTCTTCGCGTCCCCGCACGCCGTTGACAACGAGCGGTTCCGGGAAGCGGCGGCGCGTGCGCGCCGCCCGGAACACCGCGCACGCCTCCGCGCGGCGTTCGGCATCCCGGAGGGAGCGCGTGTCGCGCTGTTCGCCGGCAAGCTCAGCCCGCACAAACGCCCTCAGGATCTGATTCTCGCCGCGGCGCAGGCGGCCCGCCCGATCCACCTCCTCTTTGCTGGCGCCGGGCCAGACGAGCAGGCGTGCCGCGTGCTGGTGGCGGCCACCGGCGTCCCGGCATCCTTCGCCGGCTTCCTCAACCAGTCGCGCATGCCCGAGGCGTTTGCGGCGGCCGACTGCCTGGTGCTGCCGAGCGAAAGCGAGACCTGGGGCCTCGTCGTCAACGAGGCGCTGGCGTCCGGCGTGCCGTGCGTCGTGTCCGACGGCGTTGGCTGCGCGCCGGACCTCGTCGACGGCCGCCTGACCGGCCGCGTCGTCCCGCGTGGAGACATCGAGGCGCTGGCGCGCGCGCTCGACGCGACGATCGACCGCGGCGTCCCGGGCTCCGCCACCGCGGAGGCGTGCCGGACGCGTGCCGCCAGTCACTCGTTCGGCCAGGCCACTGGCGGTCTCGTGGCGGCGTGCGCCAGGCTGCGACTGCGCGCCGAGCACGCGGGACGGAGCCTGCAGCGCCGGCCGCGCATCATCGCCTGCTGCGGCAACATGGTGATTCCGGGCGGTCTCGAGCGCATGACGTTCAAGGTACTGGAGACCTGCCATGCGCATGGGGCAGCCGTCCACGCCATCGTCAACGGATGGGAGAGCACCCGCATCGTCGGCCTGGCCGAGGAGGCCGGGGCCTCGTGGACCACCGGCCGCTACTGGCAGCCGTTTCGTCGTCCCGCGTCGGCGGCGGCCCTTGTCGCCATGGCCATCGACGTCGCGCGCACGAGTGGGGGCCTGCTCCGCGACGCCCGCCACTTCCGTCCGACCCATGTGCTCGTTCCTGACTGGGTCGCGGTCCTGCGCAACCTGCCAGCGCTCGCGTGGCTGCGTCTTCGTGGCCGCCTGGTCGTGATGCGGCTGGGCAACGCCCCTGGCGAGGGCCGGCTCCACGCTGCGCTGTGGCGGTGGGGTGTGGCGCCTGTGGTGGACCGGTTCGTCGCCAATTCGCGGTTCATCGCCGCCCAGGTGGCGGGGACGGGCATCGACGCCTCGCGTATCGACGTCGTCCACAACGCCCCCTCGCGCGCGGCGCTGGACGCACCTCAGGGTCCCGCGGACCGGACGCGCGTCGTCTTCGTCGGCCAGGTCATTCCGCAGAAGGGTGTCGACCTGCTGCTCGAAGCGGTGGCGCTCGTGGCGGCGCGCGGCATCGCGGTGACGCTCGAGATCATCGGCGATATGGACGGCTGGGAGTCGCCGTCCTACGGCGGGCATCGCGCGGGGCTCCGTGCGCGGGCGGGGGCGCCGGACCTGGCGGGGCGCGTCGTCTTCGCCGGCTATCGCGAGGACGTGATCGCGCGGCTGTCGGCCGCGGCCGTGCACGCGTGTCCCTCCCGGCCGGAACAGCGCGAAGGGCTGGCCGGCACGGTGCTGGAAGCGAAGCTGGCGGGCGTGCCCTCGGTCGTCACCGCGACGGGGTCGTTGCCGGAACTCATCACACACGGTATCGACGGCTGGATCGCGCCAGACGCCACGGCGGAGGCCATCGCCGACGGGCTGGCCCACTTCCTGTCCGACCCGGCCGTGCGGGATCGAGCCGGCGCGGAGGCCAGCCGCTCGCTGGATCGCTTCAGCCCCGCGCGCTTCGCCGCCGAGTGGCTGCGGGTCTTCGGGGTGAAGGCGGAATCGCCCGCGGCGGCGTCCGCGACGCCGCGGGAGCGGGTGTCGTGACGGGCCTGTTCGGGTGGCTGCCGCGCGACGCGTCCGACCCGACCGGTGTCGTGTCGGCCATGGCCTGCGCCCTGGCGGCTCATCCGGGTGAGGCGTGGGCGGTGCACACCGGCCACGGCTACGGCATGGGCGTGATTGACGGGGTAGCGCCGGCCCGCGTCGCCGAGTGGGCGGCGCCTGTGTGCTCGCCGAACGGCCGCCACTCCTTGTGGTTCGCCGGCGAGATCTTCGACGCCCCCGGGCTCTCCCTCGAGGCGCCGCAGGACGCTCCCGCATCGGCGAGTCGCGCGTGGCTGCTGCAGCGGCTCATCGACGAGGGCCCGTCCTCTCTCCGCGCGGTGGACGGCGAGTATCAGATCGCATGGTGGGACGCCGCCGGCCAGACGCTCACGCTCCTGTCGGATCGGTTCGGGGGCCTCTCCTGGTACTGGGCGCGCACGCCGGGGGGCGTCGCGTTCGCCTCGGGTGTGCGCGGCGTGCTGATGGCGCCCGGCATGTCGTGCGAGCCGGACGTCGAAGCACTCCGCGACGTCACGACGTTCGGCGGCTACCGGCTCGGGGCGCACACGAACGTCGATGCCGTACGGATGTTCCCGTGCGCGCTGCACGCCACGCTCACCGCCTCCGACGTCCGGGTGGCACGCTACTGGTCGTGGAGCGAGGTCGTCGAGCGGCCGCACGCCTCGCTCGACGAGGCGGCGGAGACGGCGGCCGGTCTGTGGCGGGCGTCGATGACGCGCCGGCTGCGCGGCGCCGCGCGGCCGGGTCAAACGCTGAGCGGCGGTCTCGACAGCCGGGCCATTCTGGCCGAGGCCGCCGCCCAGGGCGTGCCGTGGACCGCCATCACCTATGGACTGCCCGGGTGCGACGATGCGCGCTTCGCGAAGCGCGCGGCAGAGCAGGCCAACGCGTCGTGGCGGTTCGAGCCGCTCTACGCGGATGACTGGCTGGCCCGGCGCACCGCCCATGTCCAGCACACCGATGGCCTCATCCAGTTGGGCGACCTGATGCATCTCGAGGTCCTGCCCCTGCAGGTGGCGCACCTGGACGTCCACCTCTCCGGCTACATCGGCGACGTGGTGGCCGGCGCCACCGACGGCCAGGCCCAGACGCGCGAAACCGCCATGCTGGCGCTCCCGTACTACGAGACGCCCATCAGCCGGGGCTGGCACGGAGCCATGGCCCGCGTCGAGGCGGTGACGGAGAACCCCGCGTGGCTCGACACGCGCTTCCTTCTCTTCGAGCACAAGCGGCCGCAGGCCACCAACCGCTGGAGCCATGCGTGGCGCCCCTGGTTGCGCGTGCGCAAGCCGTTCCTCGACTACGCGTTCTTCGATTTCTGCCAGTCCCTGCCCTGGGATCTCCGCGGGCGACAGCGCGTGTACGAAGTCTGGCTGCGCCGCCACTACCCGGCGTTCTTCGCGCGAATTCCAAACCACCGTACCGGCGCTCCCATTCTGTCGGCGCCCTGGCGCCTGCAGGCAGCACGGGCGTCGCGGGTGGCGCGTCGCGCGTGGCTGAGGGTCGCCGGGGGGCTGGGGCTCCCGCACCAACCGTGGCACCGAAACTATTCTGACGACCAGACGTACTGGTCGATGCCCGACACCCGGCGCTCGATCACCGAGACCGTGCTCAGGCCGGGGTCGGTCGCGTGTACGGTGCTGGGGCGGGCAGCCGTGGCCCAGCTGCTCGACGAGTGGTTCACGCGCGGCGCCGCACCCGCGCAGGTGGTCGGGGGGCTGTACGTGTTCGAGCGGTATCATCAGGACCTCGGGGCGCACCTCGGCTCGGCCCGCCAGGCCGCCGCGCGCGGAGGTGTGGAGGGGGGAGTGAGCGGGTCATGAGCGCATTCCTTGTGGCGCTCGTGGTGTCGGGCGGCATCCTCGTCGGTGACTGGATCGGCAGCGCGGCGGTGGCCGCCCTGATCGCGGCGTGGTGGCTGGTGCGTGGAGCGGATGGTCCGCCGGTGCTCTTCTTCGCACTTGCCTTCCAGTGGGTGCAGGTCTCGATCGGCATCTTCTACGTCGCCGTTTCCGGCCGCACGCTCGCCGCAACGACCGCGTCCGACTACCGACCCATGCTGCTCATCGGGCTTGGCTGCATCCTGTCGCTGGCCGCCGGCCTGCGGGTCGGCATGCGCCTCGTCGCGTCAAGGACCACGCCGCGTCCGATCAACGACCCCCTCATGGGGCTCAAGTCGCTCGTCCTGATCTACGCGGGACTCGTGGTCACTGCCGGGGGGGTGCAGCAGCTCGCGTGGCAGTACCCCGTGTTCACGCAGGCCATCCTGGCGATCAGCTTCATCCGGCTCGGGCTCGTGTACCTGATCCTGCGGCGGCTCACCCTTCCCTCGCCGGACTTCCCGAAGATCGGCGCGCTCCTGCTCGTCGAAGTGGTGCTCGGGCTGACCGGGTTCTTCGCCGGCTTCCGCGAGCCGCTCATCCTGGCCGCGATCGCGCTGTCGGAGGTGTTCGATCGGCGGCGGGCCAGCCACTGGGCGACCGCCAGCGGAGTCGTCGGGACGATCGTCCTCGTCGGCGCGTTCTGGGCCGGCGTGCGCGGCGAGTACCGCCAGGACTTCTACGAGGTCGAGGCGTTCGCGGAATCACGAGCGATGCGTCTCGAGCGCATCAACGTGCTCGCCGGACAGTGGACGCGCCGCGACGCGCAGGAGCTGCTCTGGGACATCGATTTCCTGGTCGATCGATTGTGGGCCATCTACTATCCGTCGCTCGCCGTCGAGCGCGTGCCGAGGGTCGTACCGCACACCGATGGCACCATCCTCGGGGGCGCGCTGCGGCACATCGTGACGCCGCGCGTCTTCTTCCCCGACAAGCCGACGCTGCCGTCCGACAGCGAGATGGTCCGCACCTACTCCGGTGTGCTCGTCGCGGGTGCCGAAGAGGACACCAGCATCGCCTTCGGCTATGCCGCGGAAGGCTACGTGGATTTCGGGGTGCCCCTCATGTTCGTCCCCGTGCTCATCTGGGGCCTGTTCCTGGGCGCGGCTTACCAGACGCTGCTCGTCGTGATCCGGCATCGCGAGCTCGCCATCCCGCTGATTGCCGTGGTCTTCTGGCTCTCGGTGTACCTGTTCGAGCGATCGTGGATCAAGTGGATGGGCTCGACCGGCACGCTCTTGATCTATGTCGGCGGGCTCACCTACCTGATCGACTGGTGGTTCCGGCAGCGGGTGCCTGACGGAGACGCGCACGGCGATCCCGCCCCGTCATGGACGCATCCCATCGGCCGGCGATGACGCCGCTTTCATGACCAGCAGCCTCGTCTACTGGACGCTCCATGCCCTGCACCTCCGCGCGGCGGCCACGCAGACGACCGCGGCCGAGCGCGCGTGCCTGGCAAGACACGCCAAGGGTCGGGTGGCGATCGTGGAGCTTGGGGTGATGCACGGCGCCACCACGCGGCTGTTGTCTGAGGCGGCCGCCTCCAACGGGCGTGTGACCGCCGTTGATCCCTTTCCCCCGGGGAGGCTCGGCGTGAGCTTCGAGTACGCGATCTCCCGCCGCGAGGCGCCGCGTGGCGCCGGCGCGCCATGCCGGTTTCTCCGGCAGACGAGCGATGCCGCGCTCCTGGACTGGCGCGATCCGATTGACTTCCTCTTCATCGACGCCGATCACTCGTGGGCGGCGATCGAGCGCGACTGGCACGGGTGGACGCCGTTCGTGGTCGAAGGCGGCCTCGTCGCCCTCCACGACAGTCGTCCACTGGCAGGGAGGCCGATCTACGACTCCGTGCGCTTCACCGAGACGGTCGTGTTGCCCGACCCCGCGTTTTCGGTCGTGGAGACCGCGGACTCGCTGACCGTGGTGCGCCGGATCGCGCCCGCGCTCCGCCCGGATCCGCCGCCCGCCGCCGGCGTGGTGCGCCCGTCGAACGCCAGTGGCCGGGGATGAAGGTCGTGCACGTCTCGGCGTACTTCGCTCCGGCGTTCGGATTCGGCGGCCCGCCGCGCAGCCTCCTCGCGCTGTGCCGCGCCCAGCAGGACGCGGGGCTCGACGTCGAGGTCTTCACGACGACGGCCAACCGTGGTGCCGAGCTGCCGGCACGACCCGACGGCGAGCTGGTCGAGGGCATTCCCGTCCGTCGCTTCCCGCTCGGCTGGCCCCGGGCGTGGCTGGGCGGCCGGTCCATGGCCGGGCCGCTCGCGTCGAGCGCGCACGCGGCCGACGTGGTGCATCTGCATGGGCTCTTCAACCGGACGATCTGGATGGCCGGGAGCGTGATGCGCGGCGCGAGCGTCCCCTATGTCCTGTCGCCCCGCGGCATGCTGGAACCGCCGGCGCTTGCGCACCACCGATGGCGGAAGCATGCCGCCTTCCTGGCGCGCGACCGCGGGATCCTTGCGCGAGCGGCCCGCTGGCACGCGACGTCGCCCGGCGAGGCCGAGACCCTGCGCGCGCGGAGCGGCGCGCGGCCGGTCGTGGAGATCCCGAACAGCGTCGAGATCAGTGATGCCGGCGGGGAGGCCCGACGCTCGGCGCGGCTGGCCGCGGGCGGCGGCGACGGGCGGCCGTTCATTCTCTTTCTCGGCCGCATTCATCCGATCAAGCGCCTCGACCTCCTCGCAGACGCCTTCCGCCGCGTGGCAGAGATGCGGCCCGATCTGGACCTCGTGATCGCGGGCCCCGACGAATCCGGGCACCGTGCGCGGCTCGCGCCACGGTTCGCGCCGCTCGGTACCCGCGTGCACTGGGTGGGGAGCGTCGACGGCATGGTGAAGGCCGGGCTGCTCGCCGAAGCGCGCGCACTGGTCCTCTGTTCGGACTCCGAGAGCTTCGGCATGAGCGTCGCGGAAGCCCTCGCCGCCGGGACGCCCGCCGTCGTGACCCGCACGTGTCCCTGGCCGTCGATCGCGCAGGCGGGGGCCGGATTCTGGGTCGAGCAGGACGGGGCGGCCATCGCCGATGCGTTACGGCAGCTCGTTGCCGACGAGACGCTCGCCGCGGCCATGGGCCGGCAGGGCCGGGCGCTCGTGGCAGCGGAGTTCAGCGCGACGGCGGTGGCGCGCCGCTGGGTCAGCCTCTACGCAAGCCTGAACGGATGAACTCACCTCCACGGCGCGCCGTTCTGCTGACGCCAACCGTGACGGGCGCCGACGGGATCTCGTGCCTCGCGAGACAGGTGGCGGGCGCCCTCGTCGAGATGACCCCGGACGGTCAGGTGGAGGTCTGGACGCTGTCGGAACCGGATGTGCGCGCCGGCGTCCTCGGACCGCGCATCGCCGTGCACGCGTCGGGCGGGCGTAGGGTGCAATACGTGGCGCGGGCGCTGGCCGCGTCCCGCCACGACTGGGACGGTGCGATCGTGGTCGTCCTGCACGTGCATCTCCTGCCGGTGGCATGGCCGCTCGTCGCCCGGGGCGCCTGTCTCGTTCCCGTGCTGGTCGGGATTGAATCCTGGCGCGCGCTGGGTCCCCTGAGGCGCCGCATGCTCGCGCGCGTGCCACGCGCGGTGGCCATCTCCGCGCATACGGCTCGCGAGTTCGTGCGCGCCAACCCGGACCTGGCGGCGCTCCCGGTCGATGTGTGCCACCCGGCCGTGCCACCGCTGATCTCCCCGGGCCGGTCACCCGTCGATCCGGACCCGCCGTTCGCCCTGATCGTCGGACGGATGTCACAGAACGAACGCTACAAGGGACACGACCTGTTGATCGACATCTGGCCGGAGGTCCGCGCACGTGCGCGCAACGCGCGGCTGGTCGTGGCCGGCGGCGGTGACGACCTGGCCAGGTTGGCCGAGCGCGCGTCACGCGCGGGGCTTGGCGGGGCGATCACCTTCACGGGGCCGGTACCGGACGACGCGCTTGCGGCGCTCTATCGGGATTGCGCGTTCTTCGTCCTGCCCAGCCTTCACGAGGGATTCGGCCTCGTGCTGCTCGAGGCCATGAGCCGCGGCAAGGCCTGCATCGGGGGCGTGGGCGCCGCCTCGGAGATCATCGACCACGGGACGACAGGCTTCATCGTCACTCCCGCTCGTCCCCAGGAGGTGACCGACGCGCTCGTCACCCTGTTCGCCGACGAGCCGGGGCGCGCCCGCCTGGGCGCTGCGGGCCTGGCACGCGCGCGGACGGACTTCGCGGCCGCACGCTTCGCGCGCGATCTTGCGGCCTCAATTCAGCGCGCCTGCCCGGTGGCGTCGTCCGCATCATGTTAATCCTCGGACTCAACGCGTATCACGGCGACGTGTCGGCCGTGCTGCTTCGCGACGGCGATCTCGTGGCTGCCGTCGAAGAGGAGCGATTCAGGCGGATCAAGCACTGCGCCGGCGTGCCAGCGCTCGCCATTCAGGCCTGCCTGCGGATGGCCGGCGCGAGCTCCGGCGACGTGGACTGGTTCGCCGTTCCCCGGCTGCCTCGCGCCCATCTGTGGCGCAAAGCGCGGTTCGCCCTGACCCATCGCCCCGGCCGCACCCTGGCGCGCGCGTACCGCCGGAGCCAGGCTCGCCATGGCGACCTCGCGGGGGTGCTGGAGTCGGTCCTGGGTCTGCCGGCCGGCCATGCACGTGAGCGGATGCGGTTCGTCGAGCATCACCCGGCACACCTGGCCAGCGCCTTCTACGCGAGCGGGTTCGACGAGGCCGCGGTGTGCGCCATCGACGGGTTCGGCGATTTCGTCAGCACGTCGGTCGGGCACGGCCGCGGTTCCGCGATCGACGTTCGCCATCGCACGTTCTTCCCGCATTCGCTCGGGCTGCTCTACCTCGCTCTGACGCAGTACCTCGGGTTCACGCACTACGGCGACGAGTACAAGGTCATGGGGCTGGCGCCGTACGGGACACCGCGTCACGCGGATCGCGTTGCCCGCCTGGTGCACCTGTTGCCCGACGGCAGGTTCTCGCTCGCCCTCGAGTACTTCCGGCACTGGTCCGAGGACGTGGCGATGCAGTGGGACGACGGGGCCCCCGTGGTCGACCGTGTCTGGACACCCGAGCTCGAGGCGTTGCTGGGGCCGGCGCGCCGGCCCGAGGATCCCGTCACCTCCCGCCACGAGGATCTCGCCGCCTCCCTGCAGGTGTGTTTCGAGGAGTCGGCGTTCCACGTCCTGCGTGGCGCGCACGCGCGCGTGCCGCTCGACAGGCTGTGCCTTGCCGGCGGCTGTGCGATGAACAGCGTGGCGAACGGCAAGATTCGACACGAAACGCCCTTTGCGGAGGTCTACGTTCAGCCGGCGGCCGGCGACAACGGCACGGCGCTCGGCGCGGCGCTCGCCGTCTGGCACGATCAGCTGGCCCAGCCGCGTGCCGGGCGCATGGAGCACGCCTACTGGGGCACGGCGTACGACGAACCCGAACTGCGGAGCGCGCTCGAGACGAGCGGGCTGCTCGATCCTGGCCGCTCGGTTCACCGGTTCGTCGAGGACGAGGCGGAACTCTGCGATCTCGTGGCGCGTCATCTCGCGGCCGGTGCGGTCGTCGGGTGGTTCCAGGGGCGCATGGAGTGGGGCGCGCGCGCGCTCGGCAACCGCAGTATCCTCGCCGATCCGAGGCGCGCCGACATGCGCGAGATCATCAACACGAAGATCAAGTTTCGCGAGCGATTCCGTCCCTTCGCGCCGTCAATCGTGGAGGAAGCGCTCGACGACTACTTCGTGGGCGCCGTGCCGGATCCGTTCATGGCCCAGGTCTACCCTGTACGCGAGGACAAACGCGACGTCATCCCCGCGGTGACCCACGTGGACGGATCGGGCCGCCTGCAGGCCGTGAGCCGGCGCTCGAACCCCCGCTACTGGACGCTGATTCGCGCGTTCGAGGCGCACACCGGCGTGCCCGTGCTCCTCAACACCTCCTTCAACGAGAACGAACCCATCGTGGAGCACCCGCGGCAGGCGATCGACTGCTTCCTTCGCACGGACATGGACGTCCTCGTGCTCGGTGCGCACGTGCTGAGGCGGAGGAGGGCGGACGAATGACGGCCGGTGGATCCACGGACGCCCGCTTCGCGAAATACGACGAGATGGGCGCCTACCACTGGCGCGAGACCGGCAGGCACTGGGTCTGGCACCACGCGTTCACCGCGGAGCGGTACCGGCTGACGGCGCGCCTGGCCGGCGTGCTGGCCGGCAAGCGCGTGCTCGACTACGGCTGCGGGGACGGCGCGCTCCTGGGCTGGCTCGCGAAGCGCGAGCCCGCCGCCGTGCTGCACGGCTGCGATCCGAGTCCGACAGGCCTGGCCCTGGCCAGGCGGATGCTCGCGCATCGCGGCATCGGCGCCCGGCTGGCGGCGGACGCAGACGAGTTCGGCGTGGCGTCCATGGACGTCGTGCTCTGTACCGAGGTCATCGAGCACGTCCACGCCCCCCTGCACCTGCTGTCGGCCATCGACCGCGTGCTGGCGCCAGGCGGCGTCGCGGTCCTGACGACGCCCGTGCGCCTGACCGAGCGCCCCGAGGATCCCAATCATCAGCAGGAGTGGTTTCCGGGGGAGTTTCGCGGCCTGCTCGAGTCCGGCCCGCTGCGTGTCAGGGAGCACCGGTTGGCCATCCCTGCGGCGGCCGCGGAGATCTACTTCTGGCGTCCTCGCTTCCTGCTCAGGGCGCCGATCTTCCGCATCGCGTGCAACCTGCTGTCGATCTACCTCGACGTGGATGCGCTGACCGCGCTCCACCCGCGCCCCCGGCTGCACATGCTGCAGGCGGCGGTGCTCGTGAAGGGCGAAACCGGCTGATGCGGGTCTGCTTCTTCAATCGATCCTACTGGCCGGACACGGGCGCGACCGGCCAGCTGCTTACCGAACTCGCGGAGGACCTGGCCGCGCACCACGGCATGGAGGTCACGGTGGTGACCGGCCGTCCCGTCGGCGTCCCCCGCGGCCAGCTGCCGGCACGCGACCGCCGTCGAGGGGTGACCATCGTCCGCGCCGCCGGCACCGCCCGTCCACCTGCGCGCTTCGCGTGGCGGGCGATCAACTACGTCACCTACTTCCTGTCGGCCACGCTGGCGGGACGGCGCCTTCCCCCGCAGGACGTCGTCGTCGCGCTGACCGATCCCCCGATCATCGGGGTCGCGGCGCTCGCGTCACGGCGGCGGGGCGGGTTCGTGTTCTACTGCCAGGACATCTTCCCCGAAGTCGCCACGCTTCTCGACGACTTCAGGAGCGACGTGGTGAACGGTGTGCTCGAGCGCCTGAACCGCCTGCTCGTCGCGCGCGCGGATCGCATCGTCGCGCTCGGTGACACGATGAAGGCGCGCCTCGTGGAGGGTAAGGGCGCCGATCCTGCCAAGGTGGTCGTCATTCACAACTGGGCCGATCCCGACGCCGTCACGCCGGGTCCGAAGCGCAACCGGTTCTCCGATGCCCACGGACTCGCGGAGCGGTTCGTCGTGCTCCATGCCGGCAACATCGGGCAGTCGCAGAACCTCGACGTGGCCATCGACGCGGCTGCGCGCCTCTCGCATCGAGACGATCTGGTGTGGCTGTTCATCGGGGATGGCACGAGGCGGGCACGCCTCGAAGCGATGGTGGCCGAGCGGGGTTTGCGCCATGTGCGCTTCCTGCCGTACCAGCCGCGCGAAGACCTGCGATGGACGTACGCGACGGCCGACGTGTGCCTGCTGTCGCTCAAGCCCGGCCTGGCCGGGTACATCGTTCCGAGCAAGCTCTATACGATTCTCGCGGCCGGCCGGCCGTATGTCGCCGCGGTGGAGGAGTCGTCCGAGGCCGCGGCCATCACGCGCGCTCATGCGTGCGGCATCCTGGTGCCGCCCGGGGACGGCGTGGCGCTGGCCGCCGCCGTCGAGGCCCTCGCGTCAGACCCGGCCGAGCGTGCCGCGATGGGCCGGCGCGCCCGCGAGGCCGCGTCGCAGTACGCCCGCGCGACCCAGGTGGCCAGGCACGCGGCCGTGATTCGCGAGGCCGCGCAGCGCTGATGCTGAAGCGCGCCTTCGACATCGCACTGTCGTCGATCGGGATTCTGGCGTCCTCGCCGTTGTGGGTCGTGTTCGCCGCCGCCATCAAGCTCGAAGATGGCGGCCCCGTCTTCTTTCCACAGGAGCGGGTGGGACGCGGCGGCCGCGTGTTCCTGGCCTGGAAGTTCCGGTCGATGATCCCGGACGCCGAGCGGCTGACCGGAGCCGTGCAGGCGACGTCGAACGACCCGCGTGTGACGCGAATCGGCCGCTTCCTGAGAGCCACAGCCATGGATGAGCTGCCGCAGCTCTGGAACATCCTCCGAGGGGACATGAGCTTCGTCGGCCCGAGGCCGCTGCGTCCCGCTGAGCGGGACCGGACGGCCGACGGGGCGTGGCTTGCGCTGGACGAGATTCCGGGATACGAAGAGCGGCACCGTGTCCGGCCTGGCCTCACGGGCCTTGCGCAGGTCTACGCCCCTCGCGACGCCCCTCGCACGGAGAAGTTCGTGCTGGATCTCGAGTACGTGCGCCGCGCCGGCCTGGCACTGGACTTTCGCCTGGTCCTCAAGTCCGTCTGGATCACGCTGCGAGGGCGGTGGGAATCGACGGAGAAATAGGTGGCGCACGAACGCACGTGTCGGGCGGACATCGGTGGCTATAATGTGCGGGTTGCCGACCGTGCCTGAGACCTCATCGATGCCGGATGTGCTCGTCGTCGGCGGCGGGCCCGCGGGGCTGTCGGCCGCGCGGGCGCTCGCCGACGGTGGCCGGCGCGTCGTGCTGGCCGAGGAGCACGGGGCTGTCGGAGAGCCGGTCCATTGCACCGGAGTGCTGGCGCGAGAGGCCTTTGCCGAACTCGGCCTGCCGGCGCACGTCATCCTCAACGAGCTGCTGACCGTGCGCTTTCACGCGCCGGGCGGGGCGTGTGTCGAGCACGAGACGCCGGACGTCGAGGCGGTGGTGATCGACCGCCGCGCGCTCGATGCCGCGCTTGCCGATCGCGCGCGCGCGGCGGGAGTGGATCTTCGCACGAGTTGCCGGGTCACCCACATCGAGCCGCACGCGCACGGCGTGACGGCCACCTTCGCCGGCGGCGCGACGATCGAATCCCGAGCGATCGTGCTGGCGGCCGGCGCGAACTACACGTTGCAGCGCCGGCTCGGCCTGGGGCTGCCATCCGTCTTTCTGCAGTCGGCACAGCGCGAGTGGCCCGCCGCTCGCGGGGGAGACGTCGAGGTGTTCTTCGGCAACACCGTCGCTCCCAAGGGATTCGGGTGGATCGTGCCGGTCGCACGGCCGGAGGGCCCCCACGTTCGCGTGGGCGTCATGGTGGAACACGATCCTGAGCGGTACTTCACGGCGCTCGTGGCGCGCGCGCGGGACTCGTGGGGGATCGTCTCCGACGGCGAGCCACCGCGTCGCAAGATGCTGCCGCTCGGCTGCCTCACGCGCACCTACGCCGATCGGGTGCTCGTGGTCGGCGACGCGGCCGGCCTCGTCAAGCCCACGACCGGGGGCGGGATCTACTACGGGGTGGTGACCGGGCGGCTGGCGGCGGAGGTCCTCCTTCAAGGTCTCGAGTCGGACGCCCTGGGCGCAGGGGATCTGTCGGCCTACCAGCGGCAATGGCGGCGCCGTTTCCGTGCGGAGTTTGGCGCGCAGATGGCCCTCCGGATGCTCTCGCACCGGCTGACCGACGCCGACATCGACGGGTTGTTCGAACTCGCCCTGACCGACGGCGTGATGCCAATCGTGCGTCGCACCGCGCGGTTCAACCAGCACAAGCGGTTCATCCTGGAACTGCTCAAGCACCCGCCCGCGCGCCAGGTCCTCTTCCGGCGGCTGACCTCGTCGGTGCTCTGACGCGCCTTCCGGTCGCGTCTTTCAACCCTTCGTTCTGGCGGTGCTGACGAGGGCGGAGCCCCGCGTGTCTCAGCGTTCTGCCGCGCGGCGGTAGGTGACAATCGCCGCGAGCGCGACGGCGAGCAGGGCATTGGCCGGCATCGTGAGCGGGATCTCCCACACGCTCAGCACGGCGAGCGCGACAAGGCCGCCGAAGGCCCCGAGGCGGAGCCAGAGCAGCTCGCCGCGTTCCTCGCGCATCCGCCGTGTCGCGAGTCGAAGGAAGGCGGCCATCGTTGCCAGCGCCGGCACGACCAGCAGGAGCCCGCCCTCGGCCGCGAGGTGAAGGTAGTGGTTGTGGGCGTGGTTGAAGTGAATCCGGCTGTCCAGGTGCGGCGCGAACGGGAGCGTCTCCTGGTAGGCGACCATCGCCATGCCGTAGGTGCCGGCGCCGGTGCCGGTGAGCCAGAAGTCTCTGATGAGCGGAAGCGTCTCCTGCCAGATGACCGCCCGTCCGCTCTCCATGCGATCGAAGCTTCCGAGGAACCGATCCGCCATGGCAGGAACGTCGGCGACAACGGCGACGAAGATGAGGCCCCCTGCCACGAGGAGCCCAAACACGGCGGCCATTCTCGGATGCCACGCCCGCTTGCCGCCACCCCACCACAACACGAGCACGGGGACCGCCAGGCCGATCACGCCCGATCGCGAGCGTGACAGGACCACGGCGGTGGCCATCATCGTCCAGGCGGCGGCCATGGTCGGCGCTCCTGATTCCTGCACCCGTCGAAGCAGGTAGCGCCACGGGGCCGCCACGATGGGCCCGTCGAGTCGCGTTCGGAGCCGCGCCACCAGATAGCCGGCCACGAGCGCGGAGACCAGGACGAACCACGCCACCAGGTGGTTGCGGTTGACCACCGGGCCGAACGGCTGCGCCCCCCGTGCCTCCGCCGCCCAGAACCCGTAGATCAGCGACGGCGAGACGGCACGCTGAACGGCGGCCGCGACTGCGATGACGACGCCTGCCAGCGCGAGGACACGAGTCATGTGCCTCACGCCGCCCCTCGCAAAGACCGCGAGGGCCGCCTGATAGGTGAAGGCTGCGGCGACGAGCAGCGCCAGCGCGCGACCTGTGGCGCCCGCATCGAGCGACAGTGCCACGGCCGCTGATGGGCCGCGGACGAGGGCATCGGGACGCAGGAACATCTCCACATCCGCGGCCGAGGGTGTGAGAAGGGCGCGCAGCCCGGTCGGGAGCGGCACGCACTGCACGGCGACCGCCCCGACGAGGAGACCGAACGACAGGCGAAGCGGCCACTGGTCCGCGGAGTGCTGCCGGGAAGGCCGGTCTCCCAGGAGCCACACCCCTCCCGCGGCGCCGACGATGAAGGGGAGTGCCCAGGGATAGGCCCCGCCGAACGCCGCCAGCGTACCGATCAGGAGGACGCTCAGGGCGGGTCGCTGAAGGGCCACGAGGCGTCAGGCCGCAGGAGCCTCGGCGTAGTAGCTCTTGTACTGGTGGCCGTAGTAGCGCGAGTAGTAGTAGCGGTTGCGTGCGAAGTCGACCTTGTTCAGCACGGCCACGATGGCCCGCGGGTTGCCGGACGCGAGCGTCTGCACGGCCCGCTCGGCGAGCTGCCACCGTGTCATCTCCGAGCCGATGACGAAGACGACGCCGGCCACCAGGGGCGCGACGATGACGGCGTCGGTGACGGCGAGCACCGGCGGCGTGTCGATGATGACCCAGTCGAACGGCCCGTTCTCGAGGCCCGTGACCAGCGCTCTCATCCGGTCTGCCGACAGCAGCTCCGAGGGGTTGGACGGCGTGCGGCCGGCCGTGATGACGAGCAGATTGGGGTCGTGCGTCCGCTGGACCACCTCGCGCATGCGAGCTTGGCCGGCGAGCAGTTGTGACAGCCCCCGATCGTTGGCCATGCGCAGCGCCTTGTGGACGCTGGGCCGCCGCATGTCGGCGTCCACCAGCAGCACCCGCGCCCCGCCCACCGCGAGCGCCATCGCCATATTGACGGCCGTCGTTGTCTTGCCCTCGAGCGGCTGTGCGCTCGTGACCGAGATCACCTTGGGGCCATCCCCGGTCGCCTGCGAGACGAGCGCCGTCCGCAGTGCGCGGAACGCTTCTCCGAAGTCGTGCGGCACGGGACCGGAGAGCAGCGGGTGGCGGTCCCCCCTCACCGACGGGACCAGGCCGAGGAAGCGCAGCTTCAGGCGCCGGCTGATATCTTCCGGCGTCTTCACGGTGTCGTCCATGTAGTCGAGGCCGAAGGCCACGGCGCAGCCGAACAGCGTCGCGAAGAAGAGGGCCATCATCCAGTCGCGCCGGTGGTTTGGCGTGAACGGTCCGCCGGGCACCTCGGCGCGATCGATGATGCGCACGTTGTTGGCGCGGCTGTTGGCGATGACCTGCAGTTCCTTCTCGCGCTGAAGCAGCGAGTTGTACAGTTCCCGATTCGTGTCCGCCTCCCGCTCGATCACCGTGTAGTCGATGCGCTTGGAGTTCAGGTCCATCGCCGCGGCCTTCTGCTCGTCGAGCGCACGCGTCAACTCCCGCTCCTGCGCGGCCGCCGCCTCGTACTCGCTGCGGATGGTCTGCACGGCCCGGTCGATCTCGGCGGACAGCTGCCGCTCGGCGTTCGCGATGCCGACGCGAATGGCTTCCATTTCCGGATGCCGCTCGCCGTACCGCTCGGCCAGACGCGTGCGGTCGCGTTCGAGATCGTTCAGCCGCCCCTTCAGCGTCTGGATGAACGGGTTCTGCACGATCGAAGAGATCGAGTCGCGGTCGTCGCCCGCCCGCTGAACCTGGCGCCAGAGCGTCTCTTTCTGGACGCGCTCGGTGCGGGCACGCACCGCCGAATCGTTGAGCTGATTCAGGCGCGAGACGACGATGTTCTGGTTGCTGTCGAGGGACAGTGCATTCTGCTGTTCCCGGTACTCCGCCAGCGCCCGCTCGCTCGCCTGCACCACCGCCTGCTGCCGCTGCCGTTCCTGGGCCAGGTATTCCAGGCTCTTCTGAACCTCCTGGACCTTGAACTCGAGGTTCTGGGTGACGTATTCCTCGGCGAGCGCGTTCACGGCGCGCGCCGCAAACACGGGGTCGGCGGCCTGAAACGAGATGTCCACAAGCCGGCTGCCCCGCACGGGCTCCACGCCAATCCGGCCGAGAAGACCATCCACGTAGGCGCGTTCGGTGGCTGATTCGTCCTGCGCGGGCGGTTCCGCGGGCACACCGGTCTCGGCAGACGCAAACCACCGGAGCGGGGACGTCAGCGCCCGCTTGACCGACGTGATGCCCACGGCGAGCGGCGTGGGTTGTGCGCCCTGCCCGTTGAACTCGGGAACGTTCTCCAGTTCCAGCGTCCGCGAGACCCGTCGCGCCAGCTCGCGGCCCCGGAGGATGCGGTACTGCGTCTGGAAGTAGATCTCGGGATCCTGCCAGAAGAGCGCCTGTGCCATGTCGCCGGCCGCGGCGGCGGCGAGGCCGGCAGACTCCTCTTCGATCATCAGGCGCGCCTGCGACCGGTACTGGGGGATCGTGGTGTAGCTGTCCACCATGAACCACGCCAGCACCAAGAGAAATACCGCCGCCACCGGCCGCCGGTGCTTGTGCACCACCGTGAGGCGATCGAGCAGGTGCGCCTCGCGGGGCTGCCCAACCGCAAAGGACTGGTGCGAGCCGGTACCCGGGGTGGTGCCCGACGGTGGGTGCGATGGGCCGTGGTTCATGAGACGGGACTGGCCGGTGCGCCCGGTTCCACGGAGAGAATGCCGAGACTCGCGGCGGAGCTGAGCGCGCTCGAGGTCGTGCTGCCAAGCCACCACCCGAACGTGCGGGTCCGGTCCGTCGACTGCACCAGCGTCTCGATGACCTCATTGGCGCCGATGGTCACGGCCTCGCTCAACGCCAGCACCGTGTCGTCGGCCCCCATCAACTCGACGACGTAGGTCCCGGGCTCGACCGACCGGAACGCAAACCGTCCGTCGCCGTCGGCGAGCAGGCGCCGCACGACCTCGCCGGCGCGAAGGCTTCGCAGCTGAAGTCGCCCCTCCGGAAGCGGGGCCCGGTCGGGCCCGCGCGCTTCGCCGACGATGGCATTGGCGGTCGTCCCGTAGGCGGCGTTGGCGTCAAGACCCGCGGACAAGCCGGGGCGCTCGCTTCGGACGAGGCCGGTCTGCTGCGCCAGGCCAGGCGCGGCCACGGTCAGCGCCACAGAGAGCCCAAGGAAGAGTGTTCGGAACACCATACTGACTACGTAGATTAGACTATCCCGTTAACAATGCAAGCAAGACTTGATCCGCCGCTATCGAGATAACTTAATATGACAAAATAGCCACATAATGAAGCATCGTCGCACGTTGGCCTCGTCCTGTCAATGACGCCTAAGTGATTCTGTGCAATGTGATTACGTGATGATCGCCTGCCCGCTGAGTGCGCCGCGGAGCGACTGACGAGATTCTGCACGACTGCCACCGTTTGTAAGCGGCCGCGAGGCAGCATGGCCACCGTTGGGCGCGGGAGAGAGCTTGCGGGTAAACGTCCATCGCCGGCCCTCCGTAACCCATTCATCCCCGGTCGCTTGACGATGGTCCGCTGAAGTCGCTATCGTCGCGGGATGGGGTCCTTCGACGCGCTTCCGACCTGTGTGAACCTACCATGATGATGCTCACTCTACGACGCGGTGCCGTGGGGGCTCTGATCCTCGCTGGCTTCGTCATCGGGCTTTCGCGGAGCCCGGAGACGGCCGCGCTGGCCGTCGCCGACGCGGAGAGCTGGCCCGAGTGGCGTGGGCCGTCACGCGACGGGCGCTCGACCGAGACGAACCTGCCGTCGGCGTGGTCCCCAGACGGGGAGAATCTGGCGTGGCGCATCCCGTACGGGGGGCGTTCGGCCCCAGTGGCGTTCGGTGACCGTTTGTATCTGCTGACCGCGGTTGGGGATCCGGCCTCGACGCAGGAGCAGCTGGTGGCGATCGAGGCCCAGACGGGCAAGGTGGTGTGGGAGCGCCGGTTCAGCGTGTACCTGAGCGACGTGCCGCAGCACCGGGCCGCATGGGCGTCGCCAGCTGTGGATCCCGAGACCGGGACCATCTACGTATTTACGGTTGGCGCCGAGCTCATCGCGCTGTCGCCCTCCGGAGACGTCCTCTGGCGCCGATCGATGCCCGAAGAACACGGCGCCGTCACGACGCACGGGGGCCGCACCACCTCGCCGATCATCGAGGGCGACCTGGTCATCCTGAACGCGCTCATCCTCGCGTGGGGCGATCTCAGCCGTCCCGGCAACCGGTACTTCGCCTTCAACAAGCGCACGGGCGAGACCGTCTGGATCACCTCGCCGCAGGTGCGCCACTACGACACCAACTACTCGATGCCGATCGTCGTGGATCAGGACGGCGAGCGCCTGCTGATCGTCGGCGGCACGGACGGCGCCTTCCACGCCATCCGGGTCCACACGGGCACGCCCGTCTGGCGGTTCGACGTCAGCAAGCGCGCGATCCTGAACAGCGCCCTCTACCGCGACGGCGTCGCCTACATCACGCACGGCGAGGAGAACCTGGGCACCACGCAGATGGGCATGGTGGCGGCGGTCGATGCCCGCCGCACCGGCGACCTGACGCCCGAGGACTTCAAGTGGCGCACGCTGGGCTTCATGCCGACGTTCTCCTCGCCCGTCATGGACGACGAGCGCCTGTATTCGGTGGACAACGGCGCCGTGCTCGGGGCCTTCGACCTGAAGACGGGCAAGGAACTCTGGAATCGCAGCCTCGGCACTCTGCAGAAGGGGTCGCCTGTGCTTGCCGACGGCAAGCTGTACGTCGGCACCGAGAACGGGCGCGTGTTCATCCTGCGCCCCTCGGCGAGCGGCGTCGAGGTACTCAGCGAGCAGATGCTGGGAGACCCGGCGAATCCCGAGCCCATTGTCGCCTCACCCATCGTGGTCGATGGCCGTCTCTACATCACGTCCATGTACGCGATGTACGCCATCGGCGAACGGCGTCCGTCCGCGTCTCCCGCGCCTCGTCCCGCCGCGCGTGCGCCGCACGCCGGCGACGGCGTGGTGGCGCACGTGCAGGTGTTCCCCTACGAGGCGTTACTTTCTCCCGGCGCCACGCAGGCGTTCACGCTGAGGCTCTACGACGCCAAGGGCAACCTCATTCGGGAGGAGGCCGCGGACAAGGCCACCTGGACGGTCGATCAACTGGATGGCACGGTGGCGGCCGGGACCTACACCGCCCCGGCGTCGGGTCCGTCGGCCGGGTTCGTGAAGGCGGCCGTCGGTGGTGTCACCGGTCAGGCCCGCGTCCGCGTGGTGCCGCCCCTGCCGTGGACGTTCGACTTCGAGAGTCCCGCCAGCGAGCAGCCGCCTTCGTGGTGGGTGGGTGCCGCGGGCAAGGTACAGCAGCGCGCGGTCGAGGGCGTCGGCAACGTCCTCCTTCGTCCGCGTGACGATACCGTGGGCCGCCGCGCGAAGATCCTGATGGGCATGCCGGACTGGAGCGGGTATACCGTCCAGGCCGACGTCCGCGGGCGCGAGCAGCGCCGGCAGCGCGGCGACGCCGGCCTGATCAACCAGCGGTATGCGCTCGTGCTCTTCGGCAACGGCCAGAAGCTCGAGCTGCACCCGTGGCAGGCGGCCGACGAGATGACCGTGCTGGTGCCGTTTGCCTGGGACGCCGACACCTGGTACCGGATGAAGCTGCGGGTCGACAATCAGGCGGATGGCACGACGCTCGTGCGCGGCAAGGTCTGGCCGGCGGATTCGACGGAGCCCGAAGCCTGGACGATTGAGAAGGTCGATCGCATTCCGCATGTCGAAGGCGCACCCGGCCTCTATGCCGATGGCATCTCCGACATGTACTTCGACAACTTGCAGGTCACTCCGAACCGGTAATCGAATTATGACGCGTGTGCTGCTCGCCCTTGCCCTTGCCGCCGCCACCATCCTCCCGGCTGGGACCGCCTCGGACGGCGACTGGCCGATGTGGGGGGGTACCCCCGACCGGAACATGGTCTCCCCGATGACGGGGCTGCCGACGGAGTGGGATGTCAGGACGGGTACGAACGTGAAGTGGGTGGCGGAGCTCGGCTCCCAGTCCTACGGCAATCCCGTCGTCGCCGGCGGCGTGGTGCTCGTCGGGACGAATAACGAAGCGCTGCGGGACCCGAAGCAGGCGGGCGACCGCGGCGTCCTGAAGGCGTTCCGCGAGTCCGACGGCGAGTTCCTCTGGCAGGCCACCCACGAGAAGCTGGCGTCGGGCCGCGCGAACGACTGGCCGTTCCAGGGGATCGCGAGCTCCCCGCTCATCATCGGGAACGTGGCCTACTACGTGTCGAACCGGGCCGAGGTGATCGCGATCGACATCCACGGGTTCCGCGACGGGGAGAACACCGGCCCCTTCACGGACGAAACGCTGACGGGGCCGAACGATCCTGACTTCATCTGGATCTACGACATGATGGAGGAGGTCGGGGCCTTCCCGCACAACCTCGCCAACTCGTCGCCGGTCGCGCACGGCGACCTGATCTTCCTGAGCACCTCGAACGGACAGGACGAGAGCCACGTGAACGTGCCGTCGCCAAAGGCGCCGTCCATCATCGCCCTCAATCGGCTGACCGGCGAGCTCGTCTGGGAGGACAACTCCGTCGAGGACCGCATCCTGCACGGGCAGTGGTCCGCCCCCGCCCTCGGGATGATCGGCGGCGTGATGCAGGTCGTCCACGCGCAGGGAGACGGCTGGATCCGCGGCTACGTGGCCGAGACCGGCGAGAAGCTGTGGGAGTTCGACACGAACCCCAAGGACTCGGTGTGGCCGAAGACCCGGAACGAAGTCATCAGCACCCCGGTCGTCTACGACAACGTGGTCTACATCTCGAACGGGCAGGATCCCGAGCACGGCGAAGGGGTCGCGCACGCGTATGCGATCGATGGCACGAAGCGGGGCGACATCACCGACACGGGCCGGATCTGGCACTACCAGAAGATCCGCCGTTCGATCTCGACGCCCGCCATCAAGGATGGCCTGATCTACATGGCGGATTTCAGCGGCTTCCTGCACTGCCTCGACCTGAAGACCGGCGAGCCGCTCTGGGTTCACGACATGTTCGCGGCGATCTGGGGATCACCTATCATCATCGACGACAAGGTCTATCTCGGCGACGAGGACGGCGATATCACGGTCCTGGCGCACGGGAGGGAACTGAAGGTGCTGAGCGAGCAGAACATGGGGAGTTCGGTCTACGCGACGCCCGTGCCCGCCAACGGCGCGTTGCTCATCATGAATCGGAATCAGCTGTACTCGCTGGCCGAGGGAGCCACGCTCAAGCCGGCCACCTCCGGCGGGCGCTGATGCGGCGTCGCGAGTTCCTGGCGGCCCTGGCGGCGACCGGCCTCTCGTTGCACCCGGGCGTGCGGGTGTGGGCCCAGTCCGGGGCGCCCCTGTCGGCCCCCGCCGATCGCTGGCCGCAGTTTCGTGGCACCGCCGGGCTGACCGGCGTGAGCGCATCGCCGGTGCCGGCACAAATCGGCCTGCGCTGGACCTGGGAGGCGCCGGAGCCCATCGACTCCTCAGCCGCGATCGTGGACGGCACGGTGTTCGTTGGGGCCGGCACGGGCGAACTCGTCGCCCTGACCCTGGCCGAGGGCACGCTCCGCTGGCGCTACAAGGCAGGGGAGTCCATCGGGGAGTCGTCGCCGACGGTCGCCGATGGGCGGGTGTTCATCGGCGATCTTGACGGCCTGTGCCACGCGGTACGCGCGACCGACGGCACGCGGATCTGGACGTTCAAGACTCCCGCCGAGATCAAGTCCTCGCCCGTCGTCGTGGGCGATACCGTGGTCATCGGTTCGTACGACGGCGTGTTGTACGGCCTCGGCGCGGCGGACGGGAAGCAGCGGTGGGCCGTCTCGACCGACAACTACGTGCACGGCACGCCGGCCATCGTGGACGGCGTCGCCTACTTCGCGGGGTGCGACGAGATCTTCCACGCCGTGCGTGTCAGTGACGGTCGCAAGCTGTACGAAACGTCGGCGACCGCCTATACCGGTGCGTCGGTGGCGATCGCCGGGGGCGTGGCCTACTACGGCACGTTCGACAATCAGGTGGTCGCGCTCGACCTCGCCACACGGCGGATCCGCTGGCAGTACGAGCATCCCGACCGGAAGTTCCCGTACTATTCCTCGGCGGCCGTCGTCGACGGGAAGGTCATTCTCGGCGGGCGTGACCGGTTCGTGAAGGCGCTCGATGCGGCGACGGGCAAGGAAGTCTGGGCCCACATGACCCGGGCGCGCGTGGAGTCGTCGCCGGCCGTCGCGGGCGGGCGGGTGTTCATCGGCGGCAACGACGGGCGCTTCTACGTGCTCGACTTCGCGTCTGGAAAGGTCCTGTGGGAGCACGAAGAGGGCGCCCCGCTGCAGGCCTCCCCCGCCGTCGCCTCCGGACGCATCGTGATCGGGTCCTCCGACGGCCGCCTGCTCTGCTTCGGCTGACACGCCGACACCACAAACGCGAAGCTCACGACAGCGACGTCGTGAAGGGAAGCCCTTCGTGCTTGGACGAAATCAGCGGAACTCGATCGTGACAACCGGGTCGTTGAACTTCAGACCCTTCAGCCCCTTCAGGTAAGGCCGCATCTCCGCGATGGAGGCGCCCGGGCCGATCTTGCCCTCCATCGCCTTCAGCGCCGCCTCGTCCTCGAAGAGGGCTCCGAGGTCCATCTCGAGCAGCGTCACCCTCGGCCCCGCCACATGGTCGGCGTTGGTCTTGAGCAGCGTCCCTGCCACCTCGAGATCGATGGACACGCGGAAGCCCTCGAACATGCTCTTGATCATCTGGAGCATCTGCGGATCCGCCAGCCCGCCCGGCGGCATCATCCCGCCGGCGTCCTCCCCCGCAGCCGTGGGCGAGACGGACGGCTCGTCGATGGTCACGGTCAGCACCGAGGAGCCGCCGGGCTGCCGGGTCATCGCAAACCTGACCGGCGACGTCTTCTGCTCCGTCGAGGGCATCATCCCGCTCCCGGCACCCGGGTCCTGATCGATGCGCAATTCGTTGATGTCGTCGAACGCGAAGATCGCCTTGGCGCCCTCGAAGCCGCCGGCCTTGACCGGCTCCGTCGAGACGACGCGCACGCCCTTGCCCATGCGTTCGGCGGCGCGTTTCAGGTCGGCCTCGCTCGCCATGCCTGACGAGGACGAAGAGGTCTGCTCGCCGCCGAGGCTCGACATCATCATCTTCATGGCCTGGAGATTCGCCATCATCGTCTGTTCGACCGTGCCGCTGCCGTCCGGCTGAACCTTGATGAGGGTGGTGCTCGAGATGCAGCCTGTCGTGAGCAGGGCCGCCACGGCGACGGGAGCGAGTCGATACAGGACCATGGGTTCCTCCGGTTGACGCCCATCATACCTATACTGGACGTATGGAGCGCGAAGGCGGCGGGCGCACGGCACTGGTCACCGGCGCCTCGGCGGGTATCGGCGCCGGGTTCGCGCGGCACCTCGCCGGGCTCGGGTACGGCCTCATCCTGACGTCGAGGCGCGCCGACCGCCTCGAGCACCTCGGGGCTGAGCTGGCGGCGGCGCACGAGGTTCCCGTCATCGTCATTCCGGCCGACCTGGCCGACCCCTCGACTCCCGGCCGGCTGCTGGCGGAGATCGGTGCTCGCGGGTGGCGAGTGGACGTGCTGATCAACAACGCCGGCTACGGTGTGCCGGGCACGTTTCTGCGGGCGTCGTGGGAGACGCATGCCGCGTTCCTGCAGGTGATGGTCATGGCCATGTGCGAACTGGCATATCTCACGCTCCCCGGCATGCAGGCCCGCGGCTGGGGTCGCATCGTCAACGTCGCGTCGTTTGCGGCGCTCGTGCCCGGCGTGGCCGGCCATACGCAGTACGCCGCGTCCAAGGCCTTCCTCGTCCGCTTCTCCGAGTCGCTCGCGCTCGAGACCGCCCCCCACGGCGTCCACGTCACGGCGGCGTGCCCGGGCTTCACCTACACCGAGTTCCACGACGTCATGGGCACCCGCGCACAGGTGAGTCAGCTCCCCCGGTGGATGTGGCTGGACGCCAGGACGGTCGTCGAGGAAAGCTGGGCCGCCGTCAACGCGGGCCGGCCGGTCGTGACGAACGGCCGCGTCTACCGGGCACTCGCCGTCCTCGTGCGCCTGCTGCCACAGCGCTTCGTCCTGGCGGCCATGCGAAGAAACGCCTCCAAGTTTCGGAAGACCTGACCCGCCCCGGCGATCGCGCCGGGCCCGTGCGGGAACTCCAGCGCCGCCTCTCCGTATCTGTTCCCTGACAGCCAAGTGGCCCGGACGACGGGTGGCTCACGGGGGACGGGATGATCGAGGCGCTCGGCAAGGACATCAGGTACGCGGTCCGCTGGCTGCGGCGCAGCCCGGGCTTTTCCCTCGTGGCGATCCTGTCGCTGGGGCTCGGTATCGGCTTCAACAGCGCCATTTTCGCCGTCGTCGATCGGCTGCTGCTGCGGCCGCTGCCGGTCGAGGCGCCGGACCGGCTCGTCGAGATCTACACCGACAGCCCCGGTGGGAATCCGTACGCGACCTCCTCGGTGCTCGACTACCGGGACCTCGCCGAGCGGACCACGGTGTTCGAGGCCATGACGGCCTACTCGCCGATGTTCGCGGCGGTCAACCTCGGGGAACGCGCGCGCCTCCAGTTCGGCGAGGTGGTCACCGGCACCTACTTCGACGTGCTTGGCCTCGACGCCGTCATCGGCCGCACGCTGCAGCCGACCGACGATCGACCCGGCGCCCCCCGCGTGGTCGTGCTTTCGTACGCGTTCTGGCAGCGCGCGTTCGGTGGGGATCCGGCGGTGCTCGGGCGGACCCTCAAGATCCGTGGCCAGGTGTACGACATCATCGGCGTCGCGCCCCGCGGCTACACGGGGATGGTGCAGATGCTGTCGCCGGACGTGTTCATCACCGTGGCGAACGTCGAGGACGTGGAGCCCGCCGGCATGCAGACGGCGGTGCCCTCGCCGACGGGCACGAGCCGCCTCGATCGCCGCGGCCAGCGCTGGCTGTTCCTCAAGGGCCGGCTGAAGCCGGGCGTGACCGCCGCCGAGGCGCAGGCCAACCTCGATGTGGTGTCGGCGCAGCTGCGCGCCGAGCATCCGGTCACCAACGTGGATCGGCGCGCGATCGTGGTGCCTACCACCGACGTGCGTGTCCACCCGGAAGCGGACGGTGCGATCACCTGGGCCGTCACGGGGACGATGGCGGCCGTCGGCCTGGTGCTGCTCATCGCGTGCGCGAACGTCGCCGGGATGCTGCTGGCGCGTGCCTCAGCGCGCCAGAAGGAGATCAGCATCCGGATGGCGGTCGGCGCGAGCCGCCGGCGGCTGGTGCAGCAGCTGTTGACGGAGAGCCTTGTTCTGGCCGCGCTCGGGGCCTCGACGGGCGTCGCGTTTGCGTGGTGGCTGACTCGGGCGATCAGCGGCCTGAGCCTGCCCATTCCCGTACCGTTGGCCCTCGACGTCTCACTCGACTGGCGCGTCCTCGCCTTCACGAGCCTCGCCGCCGGGGTCACCGGCGTCGTGGCCGGGCTGGTGCCAGCGGTCCGCGCGTCGCGGCAGGAGCTCGTGCCGGACCTGAAGGGCGAAGTCGTGGGAGGGCGCGTGGCCGGCCGCCGGATCGCGTTGCGCGACGTGCTCGTGGTGGGGCAGGTCGCGGTGACGGGGCTGCTGCTCGTCAGCGCGGGGCTGCTGCTGCGCAGCGTGAGCGCCGCCGACCAGGCGGGCGTCGGATTCCGCGCCGATGGACTGGCCGTCGTCGGACTCGATCTCGGGATGCTGCGCTACGACGAGGCGCGGGCGGAGCAGTTCTTCGAGGAGGCGGACCGGCGCCTGCGCGAGATCCCTGGCGTCGTGTCGGCGGCACGCGCGTCACGGTTGCCGTTCTCGCTGAACTACAACCAGAGCAACATCGCCGTGCCCGGGCACCAGCAGGCACCGGAGGAGATGGGGCCCGCGATCGATTCGGCCGTCGTGTCGCCCTCCTTCTTCGAGACGTTGGAAATCCCGATCCTCGAAGGGCGGGCCCTGACGGCACTCGACACGCTGGATGCCCCGCGCGTCGCCGTCATCAACGAGACGATGGCCCGTCGGTACTGGCCTGGAGCCCGTGCGGTGGGCCAGGTGTTCTATGAGCGCACGCTCTCGAGCGGCCGCCCCGTCGAGATCGTCGGCGTGGTGGGCGACCATCGACTGCGCACGGTGGGCGAGGGCGACCTGCCCGCGATCTACCGGCCGACCACGCAGGACCGGAATGCGTACGGCGTGCTCGTGGCACGCACACGCGGCGACGAGACGGCGCTGCTCGCGGAGATGCGCCGGGTGCTGCTGGCCATGGAGCCCGACGTGCTCTTCCTGGACAACCAGACGATGCGGCAGCAGATGTCGGCGACGCTGTTCCCGGTGCGCGCGGCGGCGACGCTCGTGACCGCGTTTGGTGGCGTGGGCCTGCTGCTGGCCGCCATCGGGCTCTACGGGGTCATCGCGTTCTCCGTGTCGAGGCGCACCCGTGAGATCGGCATCCGGATGGCGATCGGGGCGCGGCCGTCGGACGTGCTCTCCCTGGTGCTCCGCCAGGGCGCGGTGATCGCCGGCGTCGGCCTGGCGGCTGGCTTCGCGTTGGCGGCGGCAGCCACGCAGGTCGTGGCCGGGGCGCTTTATGGGGTGGGCGTCGCCGACCCGGTCGCCTGGGGTGGGGCGGCCGCGGTGCTCGTCGCCGCGACCGCGCTCGCCAACGTCCTGCCCGCGCGCCGCGCGATGCAGGTGAATCCCGTGCAGGCCCTGCGCGCCGACTGACGCGAGGGGTTCCCCGTTGATGACAAACAGTGACATCTCGGCCGCCTGAGCCGGCGCGCCGTCATGGCGTTGCCTCCAATGGGCGGGCCCATTTCGGAGGCGCCCTGATATGATGTCGAGTCACGCCCGCACATTGCTGGCGTAAGCGGGAGGCACGATGCAGGGAAGACTCTTCAAGAAGGCGTTGGTCGTTGCGGGCGCGGTCGCGGCGGTGTTGACCATGACGGTGGCCGCGCAGCAGATGCAGCCCACGCCCAACCGCCAGTCGGGCGAAGGCGAGGGCCCGTTCGACCGGATGGTCATCCGTGGTGTCACCGTCATTGATGGCACCGGCGCGCAGCCGCGTGGTCCGATGGACGTCGTGGTGTCACAGGGCGTGATCCGGGAAGTGCGGAGCGTGGGGTACCCCCACGTGCCGATTCCCGAGCGCGGGCGTCCAGACAAGGGCACCAAGGAGATCGACGGCACCGGGATGTACCTGATGCCCGGCTTCGTGGACGCTCACGTCCACTGCGGCGGCGGCCAGGCGAACATCCCCGAGTACGTCTACAAGCTGTGGCTGGCGCACGGGGTGACCACCGTCCGCGGCGTGCCGTGCGGCGGAATGGACTGGAACCTCCAGCAGCGCGATCTGAGCGCCAAGAACCAGATCGTCGCCCCGCGCATCTTTGCGTACCACCGCCCCTTCAGCGGCGACGGCTGGGACACGAGCAAGGCGTGGACCCCCGACACCGCCCGCGAGTGGGTGCAGTGGGCCAAGGGCAAGGGCATCGACGGGCTGAAACTCGGCGCGTTCGACCCCGAGATCATGGCGGCGCTGCTCGACGAGGCCAAGAAACAGAACCTCGGATCGACCGCGCACCTCGATCAGATGGGCGTCGTCCGCATGACGGCGCGCGACGCCTCGCGCCTCGGCCTCGGCTCGATGACGCACTACTACGGCCTGTTCGAGTCGCTGCTCAAGGACTCGAGCATCCAGAACTTCCCCGTGGACCAGAACTACAACGACGAGCAGCACCGCTTCGGCCAGGTGGCGCGCCTCTACGACAAGATCCACCCGCGCGGCAGCGACGAGTGGAACGCCCTCATCAAGGAGTGGGTGGACGCGAAGTTCATCATCGATCCAACGATGACGATCTACTCCGCGGGGCGTGACGTGATGCGGATGCGCAACGCCGAGTGGCACGAGACGTACACGGTGCCGTCCCTCTGGAACTTCTTCCAGCCGAACCGCGTCGCGCACGGCGCGTACTGGTTCGACTGGACGACCGAGGACGAGGTGCAGTGGAGACGCTTCTACCAGGTGTGGATGTCGTTCCTGCAGGACTTCAAGAACGCCGGAGGCCGCGTCGTCACCGGGTCGGACTCGGGCTTCATCTACCAGACGTACGGCTTCGGCTACATCATCGAACTCGAGATGCTGCAGGAAGCCGGGTTCCACCCGCTCGAGGTGATCCGCGCCGCGACGCTGCACGGGGCCGAGGCGATGCACGAGCCCATGGGCAAGCCGATTGAGTTCGGCATCATCCGGCCGGGTCTGAAGGCCGACATGATCCTCATCGACGAGAACCCGCTGCAGAACCTGAAGGTGCTGTACGGCACCGGCGCCGTGCGCCTGAACAACGAGAAGAACGCGGCCGAGCGCGTCGGTGGCATCAACTTCGTCATCAAGGACGGCATCGTCTACGACGCGAAGAAGCTGCTGGCCGATGCTGCGGCGATCGTCGAGCGTGAGAAGCGGCAGAAGCCGTCCACGAGCGCGCAGCAGTAGGGGCAGGCGGGGGCGGCGCTGCGCGCGCCGCCCCCGCTGCCAGTTGAGAACCGAAAGCTGACCGCTGATCGCGGTTCTTTCGTCGCCTGGGAGTCCCCGCCCATGACGCGTCTCGTCCGATGGTTCCTGGGTTTCCTTGCGCTCGTGGTAGCCCTTGCGGGCGCCGGAGTCGCCTACCTCTTCATCGCCTACCCTGACATCCCCCCGGCCGAAGACGTCACGATTGCCGTGACACCGGAGAAGCTGGCCCGAGGGGCGTACCTCGCCAACTACGTGTCGGGATGCGTCGAGTGCCACGGCACCCGTGACTGGTCGAAGTACGCCGCGCCGCTCATGCCAGGCACCGAGGGCCGTGGCGGTGACTTCTTCGGGGAAGCGGGATCGCCCGTGCAGCTCTGGGCGCCGAACATCACGCCGGCCGCGCTCGGCGACTGGACTGACGGCGAGATCATCCGCGCCGTCACCGCCGGCGTCGCCAAGGATGGCCGCGCGCTCTTCCCGATCATGCCGTACCTGAACTACGGGAAGATGGCACGCGAGGATATCGAGGCGATCGTCGCCTACATCCGCACGCTGCCGCCCATCGAGTTCACCGTGCCCGAGCGTCAGCTCGGCTTTCCCCTGCCCCTCGTCGTGCGCACCATGCCGCAGCCGCCGACGCCACGCCCCATCCCGCCGAAGTCCGACACGGTCGCCTACGGCGAGTACATGACCACAGCCGCCGTGTGCGTGGACTGCCACACGCCACAGGGAGACCAGGGGCCAGTCCCCGGCATGGAGTTCGCCGGCGGCATGGAGTTCCCCCTCAGGAACGGGAAACGCATTCGGACGCCGAACATCACCCCGGATGCCGACACCGGCATCGGGACCTGGACCGAGCAGCAGTTCGTCGAGAAGTTCAAGGCGTTCGACGGCGCGCCGCATCGCACGATGAGCGACGCCGAGCAGGGCGAGAACACCTACATGCCCTGGTACCTCTACGCGCAGATGGACGCCGAGGACCTGGCCGCGATCTATGCCTACCTTCGGACGCTGAAGCCAGTGGTGAACCGCGTCACGGTTCGACCCTGACCCCGCCCACCGAAGCTCGCGCACACGTCACAGGCGAGAGAAGGCGGGAACAGCGAATGGCGAATCGCGAACCCGCGAAGAGCGACATGGTACTGAACCTCAAAGGGAAGCGCGCGATCGTGATGGCGGCCAGCCGCGGGCTCGGCTTCGCCTGTGCGGAGGGCCTCGCTCGCGAGGGGGTCGATCTCGTCATCTGCAGCCGCGACGAGGCGCGCATCCAGGATGCGGCCGCGCGACTGCGGCGGGAGACAGGTGCCCGCGTGCACGCAGTCGCCGCCGACGTGAGCAGCCCGGGCGAAGCTGCGCGCCTCGTGGGGCTGGCCGTGGAGCACTACGGCGGCCTCGACATCGTCGTGCACAACGCCGGCGGCCCCCCGGCGGGCGACTTCCAGGCCGTCGGCGAGCCGCAGTGGGCCAAGGCCATCGAGCAGAACCTGATGAGCCTCGTCCGCATCGTCGCGGCGGCCGTGCCGGAGATGCGGAAGGCAGGCGGCGGCCGTCTCCTCACCATCGCCTCGTCGTCCATCAAACAGCCGATTCCGAACCTCGTGCTGTCAAACGCCACCCGCGCGGGCGTGTGGGGCCTGGCCAAGTCGCTGTCACGCGAGCTTGCGCCGGACGGCATTCTGGTCAACGTCATCGCGCCCGGCCGCGTGCAGACCGAGCGCATCGACGAACTCGACCGCGCGAACGCGGAGAAGAGCGGGCAGCCGCTCGACGCCGTCAAAGCCGCGTCGGTGGCTTCGGTCCCACTCGGACGGCTCGGCCGCCCTGCCGAGCTGGCGAACCTCGTCGTGTTCCTCGCCTCCGATGCGGCCAGCTACATCTCCGGCCAGGCGATCATGGTCGATGGCGCCGCCGGCAACGCGCTCTGAGCGGTGGACGGTGCACGGTGATCGGTGGACGGTGATCGGTGGACGGTGGACGGTCGACAGTGAGCGCCTCCGCGGCCGCCGGCTGCTTCGGCGAGATCCGCCATCCCAGCCGGGTGAAGGCGGCACTGCGAAGTGTCGTACCATGTGGCATGCGTGCGGTGGGAATTGCGTTGGTGCTTGGTGTGGCAGCGGTCGCCTGGCCGTCTGCGCAACCAGCCGGGGATGGACCTGACGACGAGCGGTTTGCCGCGTTTCTCGGCGAGGTGCGTGACGAGGCAATCGCGCGCGGCATTGCGCCCGAGACCATCGCGCGCGCGTTCGAGGGCCTCAGGCCGGAGGCGACGGTCGTCGAGCGCGATCGCACGCAGGCCGAGGTCGTGGAGGCTCCCGACGACTACATCCGCCGGCGCGTGACGACGGGGATGGTGCGGACGGGCCGCACCCGCGCGGCGCCGCATCGCGCGCTGCTCGCGAAGGTGGCGGCGCACTACGGGGTGCAGTCGCGGTACATCGTGGCCGTCTGGGGCATGGAGTCCAACTACGGCCGATTCAGCGGGGTCCGGCCCACCGTGCAGGCGCTCGCCACGCTCGCGTGGGAGGGACGCCGTGGTCCCTTCTTCAAGGGCGAGTTGCTGGACGCGCTCGAGATTCTCGACCGAGGCTACATCGACCTGCCGTCGATGCGGGGGTCCTGGGCCGGCGCGATGGGGCAGCCCCAGTTCATGCCGTCCAGCTACCTGAAGTTCGCGCAGGACTTCGACGGCGATGGCGCACGTGACATCTGGGCCTCCCACGCCGACATCTTCGCCTCGGTGGCCAACTATCTGAAGCACCACGGCTGGGATGGGACACAGACGTGGGGCCGTGAAGTGCAGGTGCCGCCGGTCGTCGCGAAGCGGGCCGGGGGGCTCGGAACGCTTGACGGAGGCTGCCGCGCGCGACGGACCATGTCGGTTCGGCTTCCGCTCCTCGACTGGCAGGCGATGGGCGTCCGATCGGCCGGCGGCGGCGCGTTGCCCGCCGTGGACCGCGACGCGTCGCTCGTCAGCGCGGGCCGGCGGTGGTTCCTCGTCTACGGCAACTACGAGGCCCTCCTGGCGTACAACTGCGCGCATCCGTACGCCCTCAGCGTCGGCCTGCTCGGCGACGCGATCGGCCGGCCGTAGCGGCAGGCTCCCGCCTCGTCGTAAGATGGGGAGCGTGAACAAGCCTTCCGGATGGGCCGTCGCGTTGTGCTTCGTGGCGGCGGCCGCGTCGATGGGTGGCGCGCTCTACTTCGCCGGCCAGGACAGGACGCCGATCGCGCTCGTGGGCACCGTGCTCTTCGTGATGCTCGGCGGCTACGGCTTCGAGCTGGCGCGGCGCCGTTCCGCATGACGGCTGCCACGATGCGGAATCCGGGAACCTCGGCGGTGTTGAGCTTCCTGATTCCGGGTCTGGGACAGGTCTACAACGGCGATTTCCTCCGCGGCCTGTTCTGGGTAGTGATCACGACCGGGTCCTGGATTCTGACCGCGGGCCTGTTCGGCTGGCCCTTTCACCTGTTGTCCGCCTTCACCGCCTACCGCCGGGCGGAACGGAAGAACCAAGAGCGATGAACCCCGAACTGCTACACGGCCTCAACGAACACCTCACCCTTGAGTTCCGCGCGTCGCACGAGTACCTCGCGATGTCGGTGTGGCTGTCCATGCACGACATGCCTGGCTTCGCGCAGTGGATGCGTCAGCAGTCCACCGATGAACTGATGCACGCGCAGAAGATCATTGATCATCTCGTCGAACGCGACCAGCAGGTCGTGCTGCCGGGCGTGGCCGCGCCGCCGTCCGACTGGCCCTCGGCGGAGGCCCTGTGCGCGCACGTGCTCGAAAACGAACGCGAGGTCACCGCCTCGATCAACGACCTCTGCGCCATGGCGGAGAAGGCCAAGGATCGGCCCGCGGCCGTGATGCTGCAGTGGTTCGTCAACGAGCAGATGGAGGAGGAGGCCGCCGCTCGCGCGGTGCTCGGCCGCATCAAGCTTGCCGGCAATACCGGCATCGGTCTGCTCATGGTCGACCAGGAACTGGCGTCCGGGAAGGTTCCCGGGATGCCGGCATCGCCGACGACGGCGGGGTAGGGACGGAAGTTCAAAGTTCAAAGTTGCCGTAGCGGCGCGGCCATCAAGGCCAGGGTGGTGAAGAGGGGCGCGGCCAGGAACGCGTCTCCGGCCACCGTCGCGCGGCGTGCGGCTTCGTCGGGGGGCAGCATCTTGTAGAACAGCCGCCACGCCGTCGTGGCGTCCATGGTGACCACCGCTGCCGGGGCGTCCGACGTCCCCTGGTGGAGCTCCCAGCCCGCGTCCCGGCGCACCAGACGCCAGGCCGCGCCCGCAGGACCAGTGACGATGAGCGCGACCGTCGTGCCCGCGGGCGCAGGGACCGCTCGGTAGCCGTGAGGCAGCGCACACACGGCGGCCTCGAGGATCGGCCGTACCCACCGCGGCTCGTCGAGCAGGGGCGCCCCTGGCCGTCTCGCGAATCTGCATCCAGTGGTGCCACCGTTCGGTGTACTCCCGCGCGATGTCGAACCAGTGTGCTGACGCGCGCTCTCCGGCCCAGGCCACCGGAAACAGTGCGGGACCCTCCGGTTCGAGCGTCGAGAGGTACGCCGCTAGCTCTGACGCCGTTCGTTCCACCAGGTCGGTCAACTGCCGCGGGCTCATCCGGGCCATGGCGGCGACCCAGCCGGCATTCAGTTCATCGAGCCATGCTGTCAGCGCGGCCTGGGAGGTAGTGTGACGCGGGGGAGGCGGAGGCGCCATACCGTCTCGCCCGAACGACAACCGGCGTACCGCCCCGTCGGCGAGGTGCGCCACGACCTCCCGCACGCGCCAGCCGCCGGCGTTGGCCGGCCGCAGCCAGTCGCCGGGCCCGAGCGTCCGGAGCAGCGCGATGCCGGTTCGGTCCAGTTCCTCGATGAGCGCCACCAGACGCGCGTGGTCTGCCGGGGTCAGCATGCGCCAGTATACGGGCTGACGGATCCGGCGAGTGAGGCCGCAAGCGTCGGGCCGCGCCAGTCATCCATGCGGCTTCGTCCATTCGACCGCGGGGGCCGGCAGGAGGAACGCTGTGGTATCGTGGCGACGCTCGCCGCAACCGCCCAGTCCTGGAGGAGGGTCCCGAGGCGCAGCGCGAGGCACACGCATGAGCACAGCACCGGGTTCCGACGGTCGCGGAATGAAGCTCCACAACAGGATCCTGCTCGGCCTTGCCGCCGGGGGCGTCGCCGGTGTGGTGGCCAACCTCACGGTCGGCGACTCGCATCCGGTGGTCGAATGGATCAATTACTACCTCGCGATCCCCATCGGTCAGATCTTCCTCCGGATGCTCTTCATGGTGGTGATCCCGCTGGTGTTTGCCTCGATCACGCTGGGCGTGGCCGGCATGGGCGACATCAGGAAGGTGGGCCGCGTGGGCGGCAAGGCGCTGGCCTACTTCTTCGTCACGACGGCGCTCGCCGCCACGCTCGGCCTCCTCGTGGTCAACATCACGCAGCCGTGGGAGCGCGTGACGCCTGAGACCCGCGCCGAGCTGATGGAGCGGTTCGCCGGAGACGCGTCCGCCCGCGTGGAGACGGCGGCCACGACCGAGTTCGGCATCAACACCTTCGTCAACATCATCCCGCGCAATCCCGTGCAGGCGGCCGCGTCCACCGATCTGCTCGGCATCATCTTCTTCGGCCTGGTCTTCGGTGCCGCACTCACGCTGCTGCCCGCCGCGAAGGCGCAGCCGATGATCGACGTGCTGGAGGCGCTCAACGAGGTGGTCATCAAGATCATCCAGTTCGCGATGATCATCGCGCCGTACGGGGTCGCCGGGCTGATCTTCACTGTCGCCTCGACCTTCGGGTTCGACCTGCTCGCGGCGGTCGCGGCCTACGTCGGCACCGTCCTCCTCGGCCTGGCCCTGCACGTCCTGATCACGCTGTCGTTCATCGTCCACTTCCTGATCGGCGTGAGCCCGCCGCGCTTCTTCCTGCGCATCAAGGCCGCGCTCATCACGGCCTTCTCGACCAGTTCGAGCAGCGCGACGCTGCCGACCTCGATGGAGGTCGCCGACACGCAACTCGGCGTGCCGCGCCGGATCTACGGCTTCACGCTCCCGCTGGGCGCCACGATGTGCATGAACGGCACGGCGATCTTCGAGGGCATCACCGTCATCTTCCTCGCGCAGATCTTCGGCGTCTCCCTGACGCTCCCGCAGATGGGCATCGTGGTCGTCATGGCGGTGGTGACGGCGATCGGTGCCGCGGGCGTGCCTGGGGGCTCCATTCCGCTGATGGTGGGGATTCTGACGATGTTCGGCGTCCCGGGCGAGGGCATCGCCATCATCCTTGGCATCGACCGTATCCTCGACATGTCCCGCACGACCGTGAACGTCTGGACCGACCTCACCGCGGCCGCCTGGCTGGCAAAGACCGAAGGCCTCTGGACGCCGGCAGACATGCCGGCCGACCCTGGAGCCGGCGCCGCGACGCCTGGATGACGGCCCACCCTCCGACACCGATCCCCTGAGGTGACGGCCGTAACCACTCCCGGCGGCGAGGCGTAGTGACAGGACGAGGGGACGGAACGGCCGGCGCATGACCCCGGAGCACGAAGCGGACCTCGGACACCTGATGGTCCGGGCGCAGGACGGCGACCGCCAGGCCTACGAGGACCTGCTGTTGCGCGTGGCTTCGCTCGTCACGGGATACGTGCGCCGTCGTGTCGGTGATGTGGCGTGGGCCGACGACGTGGTCCAGGAGTGCCTGATAGCGGTTCACCGCGCCCGGCACACGTACGACCCGGCGCGGCCCTTTCCCCCCTGGCTCTACGCGATCGCACAGAACCGGCTGATCGACGCGCTTCGCCGCAAGAAGCGGCTCCTGCTTCGCGAGGTCCAGCCTGGAGCCGACTGGATGGAGGCCGGCACCCGCCCCCGGCAGGAGCGCGACCTGATCCTGCAGGATGTGCGCCGGGCGGTGGCCGGCCTGCCCGCGAACCAGCGGCAGGTGATCGAGCTGCTGAAGTTCGAGGACAAGAGCGTGCGGGACGTGGCCGCGGCGCTTGGCATGAGCGAGTCGAACGTAAAGGTGACCGCGCATCGCGGGTATCGGGCGCTCAGGCGCCGAATCGAGGAGTGGGGTCGTGCGGACTGACGATCTCGTGCGCAAGCTCGCCGCAGACGCGACGCCCGTGTCGCGACTTGCCCCGGTGCCGGTGCGGCTGGCCGTGTGGACGGCGGTCACCCTGGCGTCGGCCGTGACGGCCGTCTGGTGGCTTGGCACGCGCGGAGACCTCGTTGCGGTTGTGTGGGCGCCCGGGTTCCAGGTGAAGAGCGCCCTGCTGATCGTGACCGCGATCACCGCGGCCGCCGGCGCGCTCCTCGTCGCCGTGCCGGGCGCGGAGCGAACTGGCGCGTTCCGCTGGCTGCCGATCGCCGCGATTACGGCCTTGCTCTTGTGGATCGCCGGCGAGCTTGTGGCGGCTGCGGCGGCTGGGACCGTCAGCTGGCGAATCGGGGCGGCGTGGGGGTGTGCGGCGCAGGTGATGGCCGTGGGGCTCGTTCCCGGTGCCGTGCTGTTCGTCATGGTGCGGCGCGCAGCGCCCTTGCGCGGCATGTGGGCCGGCGTCCTGGCGCTCGTCGCCATGGGCGCGGTCGGAGCGCTCGGGACGTCGGCCATCTGTCCTGCGGATCGGTCGATGCACGTCCTCGTGTGGCACGTGCTGCCGCTCATCGCCATCGGCGCCATCGGTGCCGCGGCCGGGTACGTGTTCCTGGGGTGGATCCGGCACCTGCGGGCGTAGCGGCCACCGCAACGTCCAGGACGCCCGAGGGCTATCGACGCGTTGCGGACACCACGACCCCTGGCCGCTCCCCGGTGGGCCGTTCCCGCAACCAGACCGGCGCGCCATTGACGAACACCGTGTGAATCCCCTGGGACAGGCGCCGCGGTTCCTCGAACGTGGCGTGGTCGATGACCGTCGCCGGGTCGAACAACACCAGGTCCGCCTTCATGCCCTCGCGGACGATCCCCCGATCCGTGAGGCCGAGGCGGGCGGCCGGCAGCGACGTCATCTTGCGGATGGCCTCCGGCAGCGGCATCCACTGCTCCTCGCGCACGAAGCGCCCGAGCACCCGTGGAAACGTGCCCGCGCCGCGGGGGTGACTGGTTCCGATTCCACCATCGCTCGCGACCATCACCCACGGCTGCTGGTAGAACACCCGGAGATCCGGCTCCGACATCGTGTGGCCGATCACGCCTGCTTCGTCATCCGCGACGATCCGGATGTAGAAGTCCACCTCGCTGAGTCCTTCGTCGCCCGCAGCCTGGCTGAGCCGCTTGCCGACGTGGCCGGGGAACGTCGGCAGGCGGGTGATCTGGATGTTCACCCCTCCTCCCACGTCCGACAGGGCCTTGGCCACGCTCGCGGGATCGGTCCACTGCCGGTTGGGCACCAGCACCTTCAGGTTCGAGCTCCACGCGAGGTACGGGTAGGCGTCCGCCACGACATCGACGCCGCGGCGGCGGGCCGCCTCGATGAGCGCGACCACCTCGGCCGCCTTGCCCCAGACACCGACCGTGCCGAGCTTGATGTGCGTGATCTGCACCGGCAGCCGGGCCCGCTCGCCGACGAGGATGGCCTCACGGACCGCTTCGAGCGTCCGGTCGGCCTCATCCCGGATGTGAGAGATGTAGAAGCCGCCGTGCTTCGCCGCGACGCGCGCGATCGCGATCACCTCCTCGGTGGATGCATAGCTGCCGACCTCGTACTCGAGGCCCGAGGAGAGCCCGGCGGCGCCGGCGCGCATCTCCTGGTCGACGAGCGCCTCCATCCGCCGGATCTCCTCCCGTGTGGCCCCGCGCCGGAAGTCGTCGCCTATGACCTGGCGCCGGATGGTCGCATGCCCGACGAGCACCGCCACGTTCACCGCGGGCGCCGTCGCACGTCGCCGTTCCAGGTACTCGTCGATGGGATACGGGGAGGTGCCGTCCTGCCCCAGGACCATGGTGGTGATGCCCTGGGAGATCTGCGTGACGGCGCCAGGCTCCCGCTCGAGCCCCTCCGTGGAGTGGTTGTGCATGTCGATGAATCCGGGAGCGAGCACGAGGCCCGTGCCGTCGATCACGCGATCCCTCGGCGACGGCGTCACCTCACCCACAGCCACGATGCGGTCACCCTCGATGCGGACGTCCGCGCGCCGCAGCGGCGCGCCGGTGCCGTCAGCGAGATCGGCGCCCACGATCGTCCACGTGTCGCGCTCGCGAAGGGCCGGGATCAGGTGCGCGGCGATGGCGTCGCTGATCCGCGCCGGGCGGGCCTCGGCCAGGTTGGCCAGGACGACGATCGTCAGATCGTCGCCGAGGTACCGCGCGAGGTGGGTTTGAAATCCCTGCCACGACCCGCCGTGGCGGTGCACGTCCTGGCCGGCGATCCGGTCCACCTCCCAACCGAATCCGTACGGATGGCGCCGGCCGCTCGCCAGCCGGACAGGCTCGAACATCGCCGTCCAGCTGCTGGCGGCCAGCAGCGAGCGGGACCGGAGGGACTGGTCCCAGGCGAGGTAGTCTCGCAACGAGAGGTAAAGCGACCCGTCCGCCGTCGTGTTCAGCACGGGCGACACCCATGTCTGGTTCTGCCACTCGCCGTCCACGAGACGATAGCCCGCGGCACGATGGGGCACGAGGTCGGCCTCGGTGATCACCCGTGCGGTCGCCATGCCCGCGGGCTCGAACACGCGGGCACGCAGGAAGTCACCGTAGTGGGCGCCCGTGACCCGCTGCACGATGGCGCCAAGCAGCACGTATCCGGTGTTGCTGTAGCGCCACTGGCTGCCGGGCGCAAAGTCGAGGGGCAGGTCGAAGGCCAGCCGCGCGAGGTCGTCCTCCGTGTAGTCGCGTCGATAGTCCACGCGCCCGTCCGTGTAGTTGGGAAGGCCCGAGGTGTGGGTGAGCAGGTGCCGGAGGGTGATCGTGCCCCACTCGGGCGGGGCCTCGGGATAGAAGCGGGAGAGGGTGTCGTCGAGCGACAGCGCGCCGTCTTCGACGAGCAGCATCACCGCGGTTGCGGTGAACTGCTTGCCGATCGACCCCGACTGGAAGACCGTGCGGTCGGTCACCGGCGCCTCGTGCTCGACGTTGGCCAGTCCGTAGCCCCGCGCCGTCACCACCCGGCCGCCGTGGACGACCGCCACCGCCACCCCAGGGATCCGCTGCGCGGCCATCGCCTCCTGCACGATGGCGTCGATCGGGTCGGACTCCTGTGCTGCCAGGAGGGTCACGGCCGGCAGCAACAGAAGCAGCGGCAGCAGTCGGTGGCGTTTCATCAGCGTTCCTTCCGCCGTGGTGCGCTGCCCGGGCGCGCGGCCGGCGGCTGGCTCGAGAGCGCAAGCAGCTTGAGCATCGTGGACCACGTCCTGACGGTCACAGCGTGCCTGACGGCCTTGCCGATGGCCTTCAGCACCGCACTGTCAACGACGCCTTCCGGGCACCAGACATACGCCACCCGCCTGCCGAGCGCCAGAACTTCGGGAGACCACCGTGTCTTCGCGAGAGGCGCGACCGTTGCGCTGTCGGCCGCATCGAACAGCACGGCGACCTGCATTCGGCTGGGGTTGTCCATGAGCGGCAGCAGTGGATTCGCCTCGACAATGGCCTGGATCTCGTCACCGGTCAGGACGGTGACACGAGACGAGACGCCAAGGTGGTCGGCGATCGCCCGTTCGATGCGCGCGGCGGCGTCACCACGAACGGCCGGCGGCGCGGTGAAGACGACGTTGCCGCTGTTGAGCAGCGTCTGCACGTCCGCGAACCCGAGCGACTCCACGAGCGCCCGCAGGTCGGCCATGGCAATCCGTTTCGCCTTCCCGATGTTGATCCCGCGGAGCAGCGCTACACGCCGGCGTGACATCGCAAAAGCGTACACGAAACGTTGAACTTTGGACTTTGAACTTTGGACTTTGAACGGTGACCTGACACCATAGGTGTCATGGGCGTGCGGCATTGGAACGAGACGGCTGATGGGCCGATGACGGAGGCCGCGCTTCGGCGCAAGCTCGAGAGGCTCGGCTACACCGTGGCCAGATACGTGTATCCGCCCGGGACCGAGTTCCCGGACCACATGCACGAGGCTGACACGATCGATGCGGTCGTCTCGGGCCGGTTGCGGCTGGTCGTGGCAGGCCATCTGGCGATGCTCGGGCCGGGTGACTGGATCGAGATCCACCGGGGCGTCCGCCACAACGCCCGCGTCATGGGCGACGACCCTGTCGTGAGCCTGGACGCCATCAAGCTGTGATCGGCGACGAACGGCG
>CAZNOC010000002.1:0-7612 GCA_964574545.1 uncultured Bifidobacteriaceae bacterium
GAAAGCACCCCCACCAGGAGTTCTTCCAGATCGACACCACGAACATCCTCTTCATCTGCGGCGGCGCGTTCGTCGGGCTCGAGAAGACGATCGAGCGCCGGGTCGGACGGAAGACGCTGGGCTTCAAGGCCGACGTCAAGTCGGCGCGGAACCGCGACGTCGGGACGCTCCTCGAACAGATGGAGCCGCAGGACCTGATCAAGTTCGGGCTCATCCCGGAGTTCGTCGGCCGGCTCCCGGTCGTCGGCACGCTGCACGAACTCGACCGGCCGGCGCTCGTCCAGATCCTGACGCAACCACGCAACGCCATCACGCGTCAGTACCAGAAGCTCTTCGAGTACGAGAACGTCAAACTTCGCTTCACCGACGATGCGCTCGAGGCGATTGCCGAGAAGGCCATCGAGCGCAAGATCGGCGCGCGCGGCCTGCGGATGATTATCGAAGACCTGATGCTCGAACTGATGTACTCGCTGCCGGGCCAGAAGAAGGTGCGGGAGTGCGTCGTCACGCGAGAGATCGTGCTCAGTCGCAGTACCGGCCTCGAAGTCATCGAGAAAGCCGGATAGCGGGCGCCGGGCCGGCCGCGGCCGGCTCACGTCCGCGCGGATTCGCCGTTGCCAGCGTCCTGGCCCCCAAGAGCCTGATGGAAGTCTACGAAACGCTCCCGATTGTCCCCCTCCGCGACGTCGTCGTCTTCCCGCACATGATGATGCCGTTCGTCATCGGGCGGCCCTCCTCGATCCGCGCGCTCGAACACGCGCTCGGCAAGGACAAGCGGGTCTTCCTGGCGGCGCAGCACGACGCGTCCACCGACGACCCCAGGCCCGAGGACATCTACACGATGGGCGCGGTCGCCAACATCGTGCAGAGCCTGAAGCTCCCCGACGGCAACATCAAGGTGCTCGTCGAGGGCGTCGAGCGCGCGCGCGTCATCGAGTGGAAGGAGGACAAGGGCTTCTTCCGCGTGGTGGCGAAGGTGCTCGCGCGCCAGAAGGACGCGGCCGGCGACGTCGAAGCCACGATGAGCCGCGTCGTCGCGCTCTTCGAGCAGTACGTGAAGCTGTCGAACAACCTGCACTACGACGCGATGATTGCGGCGGTGAAGGTGGACGACCCCGGCAAGCTGGCCGACACGATCGCCGCGCACCTGCTGGTGGGCGTCGACGAGAAGCAGAACCTGCTCGAGATCATCTCGCCGCTCGAGCGCCTCAACCGCATCGCCGGCATCCTCGAAGCCGAGGTGGACAAGCTCCAGGTCGATCGCCGCATCCAGTCGCGCGTGAAGAAGCAGATGGAGAAGGCGCAGAAGGAGTACTACCTCAACGAGAAGATGAAGGCGATCCAGAAGGAACTGGGGCGCAAGGACGAGAAGGGCAACGAAGTCGACGACCTGAAGAAGAAGATCGACCAGGCGCGGATGCCGAAGGAGGTCGAGGAGAAGGCCATCCAGGAGCTGAAGCGGCTCGAGTCGATGCCCCCGATGTCGGCCGAAGCGACGGTCTCGCGCAACTACCTCGACTGGCTCATCGCGGTGCCGTGGCACAAGAAGACCAAGGAGAGCCGCGACCTGAAGCGCGCGGAGGCGATCCTCAACGAGGACCACTACGGCCTCGACAAGATCAAGGAGCGCATCCTCGAGTTCCTGGCCGTACGCGCGCTCGTGAAGAAGCCGAAGGCCACCATCCTGACGTTTGCCGGGCCTCCCGGCGTGGGCAAGACGTCGCTCGCCAAGTCGATCGCGCGCGCCATGAACCGCAAGTTCGTGCGGCTCTCGCTCGGCGGCGTGCGCGACGAGGCCGAGATCCGCGGCCACCGCCGGACGTACATCGGCGCGTTTCCCGGCCAGATCATCCAGATGATGAAGAAGGCCGGCTCGCTGAACCCGGTGTTCCTGCTCGACGAAGTGGACAAGATGTCGATGGACTTCCGCGGCGACCCATCGGCGGCGCTGCTCGAAGTGCTCGATCCGGAACAGAACAGCGCGTTCCTCGACCACTACCTCGACGTGGAGTTCGACCTCTCGCACGTCATGTTCATCTGCACGGCCAACATCCTGCACACGATCCCGCAGGCGCTGCGCGACCGCATGGAAGTGCTGCAGCTGGCCGGCTATACCGAGATGGAGAAGGTCGAGATCGCGCGGCGCTTCCTCGTCTCGAAGGCCGTGGAAGGCAGCGGGCTCAGCGAGAAGAACATCACGTTCACGGAGGAGGCGCTGCAGGCGGTCATCCAGCGCTACACGCGCGAGGCGGGCGTGCGCAACCTCGAGCGCGAGATCAACGCCATCTGCCGCAAGGTCGCGCGCAAGGTCGTCGTTGACGGCGCCGACACGTTCGAGGCGATCACCCCCGAGAAGGTCACCCAGTTCCTGGGCGTGCCCCGCTACCGGGCGTCGGTCACCGAGGAGCAGAACGAGATCGGTCTGGCGACCGGGCTGGCGTGGACCGAGGTCGGCGGCGAGATCCTCGTCACCGAAGCCACGCTCATGCCGGGCCGCGGCCGCCTGACGCTCACCGGGAAGCTGGGAGACGTGATGCAGGAGTCCGCTCAGGCCGCGATGAGCTACGTGCGCACGCGGGCCGAGGAGTTCGGCATCCCCAAGGACTTCAACCGGCGGCTCGACGTGCACGTGCACATCCCCGAAGGCGCGATTCCGAAGGACGGCCCGTCGGCCGGCATCACGCTCGCCACGGCGCTGATTTCGGCGCTTGCCCGGATTCCCGTCCGCCGCGACGTGGCCATGACCGGCGAGATCACCCTGCGCGGCAAGGTGCTGGCCATCGGCGGCGTCAAGGAGAAGGTGCTGGCGGCGCATCGCGCGGGCGTCAAGCGCATCATCCTGCCGAAGGATAACGAGAAGGACCTGGCCGACATCCCGAAGAACGTGCTCGACACGCTCGACATCTACATGGTGTCCACGATGGACGAGGTCCTGAAGACCGCGCTGGCCGGGCCACTGACGCCGATCGCGCCGTCGGACGAGGCCGCGGTCGTCGGGGATGCGCCCGACACCGTGACGCACTAGCCGCGCGCATGAGTGGACGTTGGACGGGGCGGACGTGAACGTCGCGCGACGCGGTCGCACAAGGGTTCGTTGAAGGTCACCGCCGAGTTCGTCACGAGTGCGGCCGGCCCCGAGGGCTTCTCGCGAGAGCGCCTGCCCGAGGTGGCGATGGTCGGCCGTTCCAACGTCGGCAAGTCGACGCTCATCAACGCGCTGGCTCGCACGAGCCTCGCCAGGACGAGCGCGGCGCCGGGCAAGACACGCCTGGTCAACTTCTACCGCGTGCGTGCCGAGGGCCGGCCGGAGTTCCTCCTCGTGGATCTGCCCGGCTACGGCTACGCGCGGGGTGGCGCGCCCGCGGCGCGCGAGTTCGATGCCCTGACGGGGGCGTACTTCCGCTCCCGCGTGGCCACGGGCCGGATCGTGGGCGCGCTGCTGCTCGTCGACGCGAGGCACCCCGGCCTCGACAGCGACCGCCACGCGTGGACCTGGCTGGGCGACATGGGCGCCCCGCGCCACGTGGTGGCCACCAAGATGGACAAGTTGACGCGGTCCGCACGCACGCGTCTGATTCGGGAGCTCGCAACCATCCACGATGCCCAGGCGGTGCCGGTCTCGGTGCTGTCCGGCGAAGGACTGAACGAACTGTGGACACTGATCGCCCGGCTGCTGAAGCAGCCCCCGCCGCCGCCGCCGGATCCGACCCCGGCGTAACCCTCGACCTGTCGACGCTCAAGGAACTTGGCGTCACCGGCCTGACCCGAATCGCCCGCGACCTCGAGATTCCGGGCGCGACGGGCATGCGCAAGCAGGAGCTGATCTTCGAGATCCTGCGCGCGCGCGCCGAGAAGAGCGGCCTCATCTTCTCCGAAGGCGTCCTCGAGGTGCTGCCCGACGGCTTCGGCTTCCTCCGCGCCCCCGACTACAACTACCTCGCCGGCCCCGACGACATCTACGTCTCGCCCTCCCAGATCCGGAAGTTCGACCTGCACACGGGCGACACCGTGGCCGGCCAGATCCGCCCGCCGAAGGAAGGTGAGCGCTACTTCGCGCTGATCAAGGTCGAGGCCATCAACTTCGAGCCGCCCAACCGGGGCAAGGAGCGCGTCTTCTTCGAGAACCTGACGCCGCTGTACCCGCAGGAGCGCATCCGGCTCGAGGGCGATCCCGAGAACCTGTCGACGCGCGTCATGGATCTGATGACGCCGCTCGGCAAGGGCCAGCGCGGCCTGATCGTCGCGGCGCCGCGTACGGGCAAGACGATGCTGCTCCAGGGCATCGCGAACGCGATCGCGCGCAACCATCCCGAGGTCTACCTGATCGTCCTGCTGATCGACGAGCGGCCAGAAGAGGTGACCGACATGCAGCGCTCGGTGAAGGGAGAGGTCGTCTCCTCCACTTTCGACGAGCCCGCGCAGCGCCACGTGCAGGTGGCCGAGATGGTGATCGAGAAGGCCAAGCGCCTCGTCGAGCACCGCAAGGACGTCGTCATCCTCCTCGACTCGGTGACCCGCCTGGCGCGCGCCTACAACACCATCGTGCCCGCCTCGGGCAAGGTGCTGTCGGGCGGCGTGGACAGCAACGCGCTGCAGCGGCCGAAGCGCTTCTTCGGCGCGGCCCGCAATATCGAGCAGGGCGGCTCCCTCACGATCGTCGCCACGGCCCTCGTCGACACGGGATCGCGGATGGACGAGGTGATCTTCGAGGAGTTCAAGGGCACCGGCAACATGGAGGTGCACCTCGACCGCAAGCTCGCCGACCGCCGCGTGTTCCCGGCCATCGACATCCAGAAGAGCGGCACGCGCAAGGAGGAGCTCCTGCTCGCGAAGGAGGACCTCAACCGGATCTGGGTCCTCCGCAAGGTGCTGACGCCCCTTTCCTCGACCGAGGGCATGGAGCTGCTGCTGTCGAAGATGAGCAAGACCAGGACGAACGCCGAGTTCCTGGGCGCCATGGCCAAATGAGTTCTGCATGTCTTCTCCCGTCCGACTGCTCGCCGACCAGGCCTTCTCGCGCGCTGCGGGCGCGCCGCTGCTGCAGGGGAATGCGGTCCGGATCCTGAAAGACGCGCAGGAGAACTACCCCGCCTGGCTCGACGCCATCGCCGGCGCCGAGCGCTGGATCCACTTCGAGAGCTACATCATTCACGGCGACGCCGTCGGCCGGCGCTTCGCCGAGGCGCTCGCCGAGCGCGCCCGGGCGGGCGTCCGCGTCCACGTGCTGTACGACTGGGCGGGCGGGCTCTTCACGGGGTCGAGGCCGCTCTGGCGGCTGCTCCGCGCCGCGGGCGCCGAGGTCCGCGTCTTCAACCCGCCACGCCTCCATCACCCCGTGAGCTGGATGTCGCGCGACCACCGCAAGATGCTGGCCGTTGACGGCGAGATCGGCTTCGTCGCCGGCCTGTGCGTCGGCCAGGCGTGGGAGGGCGACGCGGCGCGCGGCGTCGAGCCCTGGCGCGACACGGGCGTGGCCATTCGCGGTCCCGCTGTCGCCGACGTCGAGCACGCGTTCGCGCAGGTGTGGGACGAGGCGGGTGACCCGCTGCCAGACGACGAGCGCGTCGAGGCCGGGCCGATCCCCCCGGCGGGCGACGTGGCCATGCGCGTGATCGATACGATGCCCGCGACGGCCGGCATGATGCGCCTCGACCAGCTCGTCGCGGCGCTGGCGCGGCGGACGCTCTGGATCGCCGATGCGTACTTCGTGGGCACGCCTGCGCACACCCAGGCGCTGCGCGCGGCGGCCGCCGATGGCGTGGACGTCCGCCTGCTCGTCCCCGGCGGCACCGACCTCGCGCTCCTGCAGCCGCTCACGCGCGCCGGCTACCGGCCGCTGCTCGAAGGCGGTGTGCGCATCTTCGAATGGAATGGGCCGATGATGCACGCGAAGACGGCGGTCGCCGACGCCAGGTGGTCGCGCATCGGCTCGAGCAACCTCAACCTCCAGAGCTGGCTGGGCAACTGGGAGCTCGACGTCGCCATCGAGGACGAGGCCTTCGGGCGCGACATGGCCGCGATGTTCGAGAAGGACCTGGCCAACTCGACCGAAGTGGTGCTGGACGATCGACGGCGTGTCCCGCGGGTGCGCCGCGCGCCCCGCTCGCCTGCGAGGCGCGGCAGCGCCGGCCGCGCGGCTGCCGGCGCCCTTCGCCTGAGCAACACGCTCGGGGCGGCCCTCACGATGGAGCGGACACTCGGTCCGAGCGACTCTCGGACGGTCTTCTACGGGGCGCTGGTGCTGATCGTCACCGGAGTCGTGGGCCTCGTCTGGCCCCGCGCGCTTGCCTGGCCGCTCGGCGTCGTCTGCACCTGGATTGGCCTGGGCTGGACGGTCGAAGCGTGGCGGCTGCGGCGTCGTCGCCGGACGCCTCCCGAAGGCCAGGGGTCAGCGTAAACCACTGACACAGCACGACCTGGCGTCAGCCGACGGACGAGTGCCGGACCCGCGTGCTATACTCGGAAGTTCGGAGCAGTGGCCGGTAAGTGGCAGAGCGCCCGGATCCGGCGAAAGGAACTGAATCGTGAAGGCTGGCATTCACCCCGAGTACCACGACGTCACCGTCCAGTGCGCCTGCGGCGCCTCCTGGCAGACGCGATCCACCAAGCAGGAACTCCACCTCGAGATCTGCTCCCAGTGCCACCCGTTCTTCACGGGCCGGCAGAAGCTGATCGATACCGAGGGCCGCGTCGAACGCTTCACCAAGAAGTACGGCGCCACCACGCTCGAAGGACAGAAGGCTGCGCGCGAGGCGCAGGCGAAGAAGTCCGGCAAGGGCGCGAAGACCCCGGTCAGCTAGCGCAGGTCGATCAGGCGGCTGGAATCCCGGCCGCCGATCTTCCGCTCCAGGCGCCGGAGGCGGTGTTCCGCCTCCGCGCGTCCGCGTCCCCCCCCTTGCTCCGCCAACGCGGCCAGCACCAGCACCCGGGCTTCGTCCAGGTTCCGCGAACGGTGTTCGTGGTGGATGGCGAGCGCCTCGCGCGCTTCCCGCTTCACCGCCGCCGATCCCCCGCGCGCGGCGACGACGGCCTTCCACGCGTCTGCGGCGTCATCCATCCGGCCGGCGCGGCGCCTGACGAGCGCCAGCCGCCTGAGCGCCTCGGCCTCGAGGCCTCCGTCACGGCCTGAGCGCGCCGCGAATTCCGCCGCGCGTTGGAAGCACGCCTCCGCCTCCTCGCACGCCCCTGCCCGCTCGTAGAGCCGGCCCAGCCCGAGGCACTCCCCCGCCCCGGAAGTGGCGGCCGGACCGCGCGCGACGATCGTGACGGCACGCGCCAGGAGCAGCGCCGTCGAGAGCAGGTCGAGCCGGTTGTGCTCGAGGACCGCCTCGAGCGGGCGCGCGTCGCCGTCGCGCACGAACTGGAAGTAGCGCGACGGGATCTCGAACCCCGGCACATCCCCCACTCGGCGCACGCCGCCGATCCGGCGCTCGAGCGTGGTGAGCGCACACCCGGCCGCTGATGCGGGATCGCGCCAGAGCCGTCGCGCCGGGTGCAGCATGTCGAGGTGCGCCACGCCCTGAAGCGGGAATGCGATCCGGTGGTAGAGAAAGCGCGTCTCTACGAGCGGTACGTCGAACGTGCGGCCGTTGAATGTCACTAACGACAGGTC
>CAZNOC010000002.1:7712-25017 GCA_964574545.1 uncultured Bifidobacteriaceae bacterium
AGGGGTCCGGCAGGTCCGAGGGGTCCGGCAGGTCCGAGGCGTCCGCGAGGTCCGATCGGTCCGATCGGGGTGCGGGCGGACGTCTGATGGCGGCAATCCAGTCCGTCAACGCGTCGAGCTGGGCGCGCTCGTGTTCGAGGCCTGGCATCAGGAACTGGCGCACGCCGACGCCGCCGGGCCCGATCACGGCGCAGCCGATCAGGAACGCCTGCGTCCCTGCTCCGCCCGCCAGTCCCGTCGTCTCGAGATCGAGCAGGCACAGCCCGCCACCCAGACCGGCCGCCGCCGGCCACGCGCGCCCGAACAGCGTCAGTTGATCGGCGCCCTCCCGCAGTGTGTCGACCACCGCGCCAATCGAGGTGTCGCCGTGATACGCACCGGTGCCGTAGTGGCGCTCCGCGATCAGACATGCGCCGCCCGGCCCCTCCACGACGGTGGCGCCGAGCACGCCCGCCGCGGCAGCAATGTGCCCCCGAACCGGCGCCGGCGGTATCCCAGGCGCGCGCACCGCCGGCACGGCAGACGGCCGGCCAGCCACGATCTCACGCAGGCGGTCGCGCAGGTTCGCGGCCATCAGAACGGTACGTCATCGACGGCCGCGGTCCCGGCGGGCGTCACGGCATGCCCTTGCACGCCATCGAGAATCCGCAGCGCGGCGACCTTCGCGAGCGGCCCCGTGTTGCCGACCGGACCCACGCACGTGGGACAGCCGTTTTCGCACTCGCAGCCTTCGATCAGGTCACGCGTGCGCGCCAGCAGGGTGCCGTGCATCTCGAACAGCGGAACGCTGAAGCCGATGCCTCCGGGGTAAGCGTCGTACAGGAAGATCCGCGGCTCGTCCACCGCGGTGTCGTCGTCGCCGGCGTTGATCGACAGCCCGACATCATGACGGTCGCACATGAGCAGGAGCTGGGCCACCTGCTTCATCGCAAACCCCAATCCGACCACCCCGTCGCGCCGGTCATCGATGGCGAACGGCAGCGCGCCCATGACAGCTGCCGGCACGGAGAGCCAGTAGGCGGTCGTGTGCATCTGCTGCTCGGGGAGGTCGAGCTCTCCGGACCCGACATTCTCGTTTGTGTGGAACTTGATCTTCTTGAAGCCCACGACGCGTGACACCACGTGCACCTCGCCGCACGTCGCCACACCGTCCGAGCCCGTGGAGGACACGTCCAGGGGCGTGACCCTCGTGTAGTCGATCGCATCGGTGTAGTAGTCGCAGTCCACTCCGCGCACGTAGGCCTTGCGGCCCTCGAAGTCCAGCCGCTCCACCTGGAACAGCCGCCCTTCGACGAGGTAGATGGCCTTGGGGTGCAGCGTCGAGGGGCCGCTCGTGAAGTCGGTCTCTCCGATGACACGCGAGCCGCCGTCCGAGACGTCCACCACCACGAAGTTGTCTGACGAGATCGAACGCAGGCTCACCGCGTCGGCCGGATAGGAGTCGCTCGTCCAATGCCATTGTCCCGCCGGCGCCTCCTCCTGGTCGAGGTCGGCCCCCGACCGGTGCACGAGGCCGGACTCCTGCAACAGGGCGAGGATCTCCTGCACGTCCACGCCGCCGAACGCCTCCGTTGCGGCAAGCGGGAGCTCGAACGCCGCGCACTTCACATGGTCCACCAGGATGTGAAGGTTGTCGGGATTGACGAGGGCATGCTCGGGCGAGGCATCGAAGAAGTACGACGGATGCCGGACCACGAACTGATCGACGGGGGCGCTCGACGCCACCATCACGGCCGCCGATCGCGCGGCGCGCCGGCCCGCGCGTCCGGCACGCTGCCACGTCGCCGCAATCGTCCCCGGGTAGCCGGCGAGCACCGCCACGTCCAGCGCGCCGATGTCGATCCCGAGCTCGAGCGCGTTGGTCGAGACCACACCCCGCACCTGCCCCTCCCGCAGCCCCTTCTCGATCTCCCGCCGCCGGAGCGGCAGGTACCCTCCCCGGTACCCTCGGATGCGCTCCGGCATGCCGGGCACATCATCGAAGTCCTCCTTCAGATAGGTCGTGAGAATCTCGGTGGCCAGCCGGCTCTGCGCGAAGACGATGACCTGGAGCTGCCGGCGAAGGAACTCCCCGGCCACGCGGCGGGCCTCGGCGATGTAGGAACGGCGAATGCCGAGTTCGCGGTTGACGACGGGTGGGTTGACGAACACGAAGAACTTCTCGCCCCTGGGCGCGCCGCTGTCGCTGACCAGCGAGAACGGGCGCTCGGCGAGCCGTTCGGCCAGCGCGCGAGGGTTGGCGATGGTCGCCGAGGAGCAGATGAACTGCGGGTCCGATCCGTAGTGGCGGCATACCCGCTGGAGGCGCCTCAAGACGTTGCACAGATGGCTGCCGAACACGCCGCGGTAGGCGTGCAGTTCGTCGATCACGACGTAACGCAGGCTCTCGAACAGCTTCGCCCACCGCGGGTGATGCGGCAGGATCCCGGAGTGCAGCATGTCGGGATTGCTCAGCACGATGTGCGCGCGCGACCGAATCGTCCGCCGTGCGTCCTGCGGCGTATCACCGTCGTAGGTGTGCACGCCGATGCCGCCCTCCACCGCGTCTTCGATCTGCCCCGCGAGTTCGTGGAGCTCGGCCATCTGGTCCTGCGCCAGCGCCTTGGTCGGAAACAGGTACAACGCACGGGTGGCCGGCTCCGCCAGGATGCGGTCGAGCACCGGGAGGTTGTAGCAGAGCGTCTTGCCTGACGCCGTCGGGGTCGTGACGACGATGTTCCTGCCGGCGTGCACGTGGGCGAACGCCTCGGCCTGATGGGAGTACAGCTGGCGGACACCGCGGCGCTCGAATGCCCTCACCAGGCGCGGATCCAGGTCGGAGGGGAACGGCGCGTACCGCGCCTCGACCGGGGCGAGGCGGCGCACGGCGGTGACGACCGCATCCGGCGTGTCGGGCCGTTCGACGAACGGGCCGGGCGCCAGGTGCTCCAGGGCCCCCTTGAGCGCGACGTCCTTTCGCTCGACGAGGTTCCGGGCAGGCAGCGACGAGGCCGGGTGGACGGTCATAGGCAGATCCGTGAAGTCCCGGGCATCGTACCAGCCACTGCGGGGGTGATCAAGAGGCGAAAGCCCCTTCCCGCGGGCGCGTTCATCCCGGCGCCGTGTCGAACGCGCGGCGCTTACGCGATCCCCAACGCCGCGAGGGCGGGCCGAACGGGGTCGAAGTCCGTGTCGCGGACGAGGCGCCAACGCGTGAGGGGAGCGAGCTCCGCCAGCGGCTTCTGGAGGTGGGCCACGGCCTGCTCGGCGTCGCCCCGCAACGCGTACAGCGCCGCCATGTAGTAGCGCGTAAACGCATCGTCGGCCCCGGCGGCGACACGGGCGTTGAACTGACGCTCGGCTCGGTCGGCGTGGGTGGCCGCGCCAACGGCGTCGCCCTTCCGGAAGAACGCCGCGCTCAGCTTCTGCTGGATCTCGATGAGCGTCCGCTCGCGGAGGGCATGGTCGGTGGCCGCCAGGTACTCGAGTTCGCGCCTGTACTCGCCGATGGCCTCGTCGTAGCGGCCACGGCGATAGAGCGCGTAACCCAGCCGGGCGTGGGCCCCGACAATCAACAGCCCCTGGGTGCCGGACATGGCCTGCTCCTGGAGCCCGATGGCCGAGCGGGCACTTGCCTCGGCCTCGTCGAGCTGGCCGTTCATGGCGTAGAGCAGCGCGAGCTGGAGGTGGGCGTAGCCAGACTCCGCGTTGAGCCGCACGGCCTGCTCGAGTTCGGCAATCGCCTCGGGCACGAGACCGCGTCCGACCCAATAGGCGCGCCCGAGCGTGCCGTGAGCCATCGAGTGGTCGGGCTGCAGCCGGACGGCCTCGCGAAGCGTTTCGATGGCCGCATCGATCTGCCCCTCCATGAGCAGGCCCATGCCGAGCCGGACCTGCGCGTCGGCAAGTCCGGGCCTGAGCGCCAGCGCCCGCCGGAGCAGGTCGATACCCCGCTCGTTCAACTCGGGCAGGGACAGGAAGCTGGCCTTCAGTCCGTAGGCAGCGCCGAGGGCGGCGAGCGCTTCGGCGTACTGAGGGTCGAGGGTGACCGCCCGCTCGAACAGCATCACGGCGCGATCCAGCGACTCCCGTGACGCCAGGCGCAGGTTCAGCATGCCCCTGGCGTACGCTTCGTACGCCTCGATGGAGCGTGTCTCCCCGCCGACGATCGCGCCGATCTCGCTTTCCGCGAGCTGGAGTTCGAGCGCCGCCGCGATGTCGATCACCAGACGGTCCTGCAGGTCGAACAACTCGTCGATCCCCCCATCCACCTTCAGCGACGCCGCCACCCGGGCGGACGCGACTTCGATGGCCTGCGCCGTGATCCGCACGCGCGCGCCGAGCCGCTGGTACGCGCCGGACACCACCCATCCCGCCCCGAGCCGGCGGCCGATGTCGATGGCCTGTCGCTCGTCGAGGTGTCCGCCGGTCGTGAGGCGCCGCAGCTGATCGAAGATCTGCTCGCGTGGCATCACCGCGAGGTGCCGCACCTTCTTCAGGTCCGCGGTCAGGGTCTCGGCGATGCCCTGTCCAATCCAGTCGTCACTCGCCTCGCGCGTGATGTTCGCAAAGGCCAGGACCGCCAGCGACCGCGTGACTGGCACGGCGATGTTGCGGACCGACGATGACGTCGCGTCCGGGGCCACCGGGCTGCCCGTCCACACCGTTGACCCGTGCGGGGAGCCCCCGTCGATCCGGCGCCGTGCGTTGCGCAAGTCTACGTACAGCTCACGTGCCGACTGGTACCGGAAGTCCGGCGCCTTCTCGAGCGCCTTGCGGACGATCGTCTCGACGTCCGGCGGGACGGCGTAGTTGTAGCGGGCCAGTGCCTCGGGCTCGTGGTTGAGGATGCGATCGGCAATCGCCGCAAGGCTCTCGTCCGCAAACGGCAATCGCCCGGTCAGCATCTCGTAGAGCACGACCCCGAGCGAGAACAGGTCGGCTCGATGATCGACGGTGGCGCCCCGCAGTTGCTCGGGGGACATGTAGTTCAACGTGCCGAGCACGAGCCCCGGGACGGTCAGATTCGCCACCGTGTGCACGTCGGCGGTGGCCGGAGCGACAAGCTTGGCCAGACCGAAATCCAGCACCTTCACGAGCTCCCGGTGCGTGACGATCAGGTTGGCGCTCTTGATGTCGCGGTGCACGATGCCATGTCCGTGCGCCTCGTCGAGCGCGTCTGCCACCTGCACCGCAAGGTCGAGGGCGGCAGGCACGGTCAGCGGGCCACTGGCCAGCCGTTCGGACAGCGACTGCCCTTCCACGTACTCCATCGCGATGAAGAGCGCGTGGTCGAGCTCGACGAGGTCGTAGGTGACGGCGATATGCGGCGAACGCAGGATGGACGCGGCCTGGGCTTCGCGCACCAGGCGCGCCCTCGCGTCCGGGTCCGTGGCGTCCGCCGGCGCGAGGAACTTCAGGGCCACCTGACGGCCCAACCGTGTGTCCTCGGCGAGGTACACCTCACCCATCCCCCCGCTGCCGAGGCGGTCGACGATGCGGTAGTGCAGGATTGAGCTGCCGACGAGCGCCGGTCCGGGGCCCACGCACCTCATTCTAGCGCGCCCCCGGACCCATTCGGACCCATCGGACCCATCGGACCCATCGGACCCGTCGGACCCGTCGGACCTGCTAGAACATCCGCGACTGGCAGCCGTCCACGACGACGGTCGTCCCCGTCACCCAGCTCGCGCGCGGCGACGCGAGGAAGGCGACGACGTCGCCTACTTCCTGGGGGCGGCCGAAACGTCCGGCCGGCAATTCCTGACGGATGAAGGCGGCGATGCCCTCCGGGTCGGCTTGCTGGCGCTTGTGCCACGAGCCGCCCGGGAAGATGATCGATCCCGGGGCGACGCCCACCACGCGGATGGCGTCGGGCGCCAGCTGCTGCCCAAGGGACTTGACCAGGCTGATCTCGGCGGCCTTCACCGCGTTGTAAGTCATCCGCCCGCCCGCCTCCCGGCCGTAGATCGAGGAGATGACGATGATGGCGCCGCCGCCACGCGCGCGCATCGATGGCACGACGAGGCGTGACGCGCGCACCGCCGGGAACAGGGTCTGATCGAACGCCTCCTGCCACTCGGCATCCGTGGTCGTCAGGAGATCGGTGCCGCGCGCCAGCCCGATGTTGTTGACGAGCACATCGACGCCCCCGAACTTCGTCATCGCTTGCGCCACGACATCCGCCACACCGGCTTCGGTGGACAGGTCGGCGGCCACGGCGAGCACCTCGACCCCCGCGGGTGCCGAGACGCGCAGTTCGTCGGCGGCCTGCTCGAGCCGATCCGCGCCTCGGGCAGACACGGCCACGTGGCAGCCCTCGGACACGAGCGCCCCGGCAATGGCAAACCCGAGTCCCCGGCTCGACCCGGTGACGATGGCGGCTTTTCCAGACAGCTGTAGATCCATGCGTGAGGAGGTTCTCAGTTCTCAGTTACGAGTCAACAAGACGGCGCGACAGCCGCCTGGCGTGTGCGACCGTCTACCTGTCCGCAAGGTCGTTCAGTGACCAGTCGAACTCGTGGAACACGATGCGGAAGGCATTCCGGCGCAGGTAGTCGCGCTCGGATGTGACGAGATGGGCGTCCACGAGCGCGAGGATGGCACGCTCGATCGGGCTGCGTGTCGCAAACGTCGCGGGCGCGCGGTCGGCGAAGCTGGCCACGAACATGTCCTCCCGCCAGGAGAAGACGGGGCTTGCGCTCAGGACGCCATCGACCTGATCGACGCGCACGAGCGCGTGTCGCGAAACAGCCTCCGCGGCCGCCTCCGTGAGCTGCGCGTCCAGTCGCGCGCCGTCGAACGCCTCGGACCGCAGCCGGGTGCTGCCGACGGCGCCCCGGCCGAGCGCCAGCAGCGCGCGCGCGTCCGCGAACCCCGGCAGGATCTCCTTCTCGATGGCGTCGAGCGTCACCGTGCGGCCCGCGGCGCGGAACGTGCGCTTCTCGAAGGCCCCGGGAATCTGCCGGATGCTGTTGGGAGGATACGGGGCGGCGCGCCCTCGAATCGGATAGTGATCGATCACCGTCCTCAGCACGAACGCATTGTAGGCGTTGATCCAGAACGCGAGCTGCCGGGGCGGAGTCCACGCCTGGTACACGGCCGGCGCCACGTCGAGTGACGCCACATACCTGTCGAAGCGCGGCCGTTCGAGCCGGAGGGCGTTGTAGTAGACCAGCCCGTCGCGCACGTACGTGTCGAGAATGGCCTCGAACGGCTGGTGCAGCGGATCCACGACCGGCGGCGACGCCTGCTGCGCCGTCACCGGCCAGCCGCCGACCGCAAGCGATCCGGCCAGCAGTGCCCCCAGGGCCGCCAGCCGCATCAGGCCAGCTCCTGCAGGAACACGGCGAGCGCCGCATTCCAGCGATCGGGTCGTTCGAGGTTCGAGAGGTGTCCCGCCCCGGGAATGGTGACGAGCGACGCGCACGGAATGGTGGTGGCCAGCAATTCGGACTCGTGTGGGGGGGTCAGCACGTCTTCGTCTCCCACGAGCACGAGCGTTGGCACGTCGACGGCGCCGAGGCCGCCGGTCGCGTCCGGCCGATCCTTCATGCGGAGAATGGCGCCGCGGATGGCTGCGACCGACTGGCCCTTGATCAGCCGGCGTACGGTCTCGGCAACGTCCGGGTTGGTGTCGAGGGTGGTCTTGCCGATGAGCTTCGGCATCATCTCCTGCGCGACCCCCTGCGGACCCTCGCGATCGAGCAGCGCCAGCATGCCGCGACGGCCGGCACGGCCCTCGCTCGTGTCGGCGCCCGCGCGCGTGTCGGCAAGGACGAGCCCGCGAACCCACCTCGGCTTCCGCCGCATGACCGCCAGAGCCACATAGCCGCCCATCGACAAGCCGCCGAGGACCGCGGACTCGATCTCGAGACCCGTGACGAGGTCCATCACGTCGTCCGCGTACTCGTCGAGGGTCGGTGCGGAGGAGTCGGGCGCCGGGTCGGTGGAGCCCCCGAAACCGCGGAGGTCCAGCGCAATGAGACGCCAGCCGTCGGGCATCGCCCGAAGCTGCGGTTCCCACATCTGAGCGCCAAGGGGGAACGCGTGTGCCAGCACCAGGGTGTGGCGAGGGCCGGCACCGGGGGCAGAGTCGATATAGGCGATCGTGCGCGCGCCGGCCTGCAGATACTGTCGCGCCATGGATGGCGATTGTACCTCAGGAGAATCTGCTGGTCTGGGGATCTGGGTACAGCCGCCTTCGCCTATGCTTGCAGCGAGCGTCTTCGCCTTCGGCGACCGCAAGGCCCAAGACGTCGGACAGCATCATGGAAGGGGGCGCTTCGTGACCACGCTCGTGCTGATTCCGACCTACAACGAGCGCGAGAACCTCCCTGCCCTCGTGCGCGCGCTGCTCAGTCAGCCTTCCACCCGCCTCCTGGTGATCGACGACGCCTCTCCGGATGGCACTGGCGCGGTGGCGGACGAACTGGCGCGCGCGTCAGAGGGACGGCTGGAGGTGCTGCACCGCACCGGACCCCGCGGCCTGGGGCGCTCATACCTGGATGGATTCCGCCTGGCCCTGACGACCGGCGCGGACGTGGTGTGCCAGATGGACGCCGACCTTTCACACGACCCTCAGAGCCTGCCGCAACTGGTGAGCGCGGCGGCGGACGCCGAACTCGTCGTGGGCTCCCGCTACGTCGACGGGGGAACGGTCGTCAACTGGCCGGCGCACCGCCTGGCGCTGAGCGCCTTCGCCAACGCCTACGTGCGTACGATCACGAGGCTTCCGCTTCGCGACTGCACCAGCGGGTACCGCTGCTGGCGGCGGGCAGGCCTGGCAGCGCTGCCGCTGGATCGGATCCGATCAGAGGGCTACGCGTTCCTGGTTGAAACAGCCTTTCATGCTGCAGCCGCCGGCCTGCGCACGAGGGAGGTTCCCATCACGTTCGTGGAGCGCCGGGCGGGCGCGTCCAAGCTGTCCTGGTCCGTCGTCGTGGAATCCGCGCTCGAGCCTTGGCGGCTTCGAGGCCGTCACGGTCGGATCCGGAGCTGAGTGGTAGAATCCCTCCGCATGAACCCGCGCGTCGCCGCTCGCGCCGCTATCGCATGCCTCCTGGTCGTGGGCGTGATGGCGACGACGGTCTTCTTCGGCGCGGCGTTGGGTCGACGGTACGAGTCCAACCAACTGTGTTGCCAGGTCCCGCGCTGGAGAAACGTTTGGCTGAGTCTGCAGGAGACCCTGCGCCTCGTGTCGTTCCCGTCTCAGATCGGCCAGGACAAGTGGGTGCTGAAGACCGTCTTCCCCGGATTGACCGACGGGTTCTTCGTCGACGTCGGATCGGGCGACGGGATCGCGGGGTCCAACACCTTCGCCCTGGAGCGGCAGGGATGGACGGGGATCTGTATCGACCCGTTTCCGGCCAACATGGAGGGCCGCACCTGCCAGACGTTCAAGGAGGTGGTATTCAGTGAGCCGGGTCTGACCGTGACGTTTCATCCCGCGGGGCAGCTTGGCGGCATCACCGACACGCTGGACACATGGAAAGAGTACGCGGAGCAGTATCCGCCGGTCGAACTGACCACCGTCACGCTCGGCGACATCCTCGACCGTGCGAACGCTCCGGACTTCATTCACTTCATGAGTCTGGACATCGAGGGTGCCGAGCTGGACGCGCTGCGTGGCGTGCCCTTCGACCGCTACAGGTTCGGCGCATTCGCCATCGAGCACAACTATGAAGGCTCGAAGCGCAACGACGTGGCGGCGCTGCTGGCCGGCTATGGGTACCGCCGAGTTCACACCTGGTATCAGGACGACTACTACCTTCCCGATCCCGAGCATCCCCGGCACGTCCGATAGTCCCGGCGCTTGACACGCTTCCGGCCATGTCACGACGCATCCGCCAGTGGGGTTCGGTCCTCCTCGTTGCGCTGGCGCTCTTGCGCTTCGTCCACGTGTCGTGGGCCGGGCTCACCAACATTCGCGGCGACTACTACGCGTCGCTGCCGGGCGCGTATGTCGAGACGGTGAACCCCACGCTGTGGGACAGCCCGGACATGGAGGGCACCTATGGATACTTGCGGGGTCACACGCGCACGTACTTTCACGGCCCGGTCCAGTATCTGACGCTCTACTACGTGGCGTACCTCGACTCGTACGCGGCCATCGCCAGACTCCTGCTGCCCGTCTACGCCGTGCTCCTTGGGCTCTCCTTCTGGCTGATGCGCCGCGCGTTGTCCGGCCTGGCACCTGGCGTGCCGGTTGGCGTGCCGGTATTCGCCAGCACGTTCCTCTTCTTTCCCCTGTTGCAAGCCTACGTCCAACGCGAGTTCGAAGTTGTGATCTTCCTGGCGCTGACGGCCGGGCTCTTTCTACTGGTCCATGACAGGCGCACCCTGGCCGGGGCGGTGCTGGCGTACGCGGCCTGGTTCAAGTACCTGCCGCTGCTGTATGTCGGCTACTTGGGCCTCCGCCGTTGGACTCGCGCGACGGCCTCGTTTCTGCTCACCTCGGGCATGATTCTGGCGGTGTCGCACGCCGTGTTCGACCTGCGACTCTTCGTCAACAACAACGTCCCCGATCACGCCCTCACGGTCCTGCAGGTCACACACTACGGCTTCGTTCACGACGAGTCCGGCACCCTGGTCGGCGAAGGCTTCTGCCACGGCTGGTTCGAGGGAGAGGGCACGCTGGCCAATGTCCGCCACGGTCTGTGTGTACTCGCGGCCCGAGTCCCGCTGGTCCCCCCCAACGTGGTGTACCTCCTGCTTTGCACGGCCATCGCGGCGATCTACCTGCGCGCGCACGTCCGACTGGAGCGTGCGCCGTCACTCGATATGGCCACGGAACGGTGGCGCCGTGCACTCGAGATGTCGATCGTGACTGCTGTGTGGTCGTGCTTTTTCTTCAACCACTACTACTACCTCATCGTTCTCGCCATTCCTTTCAATGTTCTCCTGGTGCGTTATCTCTCGGCACCGTCTCTCACGGCGTTCGTGCTGTGGGGTCTGGCGTACCTGCTCGTCTCAGCGTTCGTTCTTCCACCAGGACTTCTGAGCTGGCTGACAGGCCAGGACGCCTGGGCTGGCTACATGGCGGGGGGCTGGTATCTGTATGGCGAGCTCGTGCTGGTGGCGCTGCTGCTGCGGGAGTACTCCCGGCTGACCGACCAGCTACCGCGGGAGAATCTAGCGATCTCGTGAGGTGGTGATGTGGTGATCTGATGGGGCGATCTGGAGATCTGGAGATGATCTGTTGATCTCAGGATCTCGGGATGTGCGGGGCGCCGCACGACGCTCGTTCGCCCAGCCCAGCGCCGCGCGGTGTCTATTCGCCGCGCAGGGCGGTGACCGGGCTCAGTCGCAAGAGGCGCCGCGCGGGAACGAGCGCCGCGACAAGTGCCGCCAGCGACAGCGCCATGGCGGCCGCCGCGTAGGCCCCCACGTCGGTTGCCGCCACCTCGAAGAGCAGCGCTTGCAGGACGCGGCTGAGTGCCAGGGCGCCCGCGAGGCCCACGCCGACTCCGACGACGACCGGGCGCATGCCGTCGCCGACGAGCAGTCGCACCACCGACGCCGGCGAGGCGCCGAGGGCGAGACGCACGCCGACCTCCTGCGTGCGCTGTCCCACGAGTTGTGAAACGACACCATAGACGCCGATGCAGGCCAGCAGCAGAGCCAGGACCGCGAAGACGGCAAGGAGGATCGCGCGCACGCGGGGCGCCGCCACGGTGCCGGCGACGACTTGATCCAGCGACCGCACGTTGTACAACGGCACCTCGCGGTCGAGGGCGCCGATCGACTGCCGCAGCGCCGAGGACAGCGTCGCGGCATCCGTCGAGGCACGAACGACAAGCGTCATCGAGTGATACGAAGGATGCTGGGTATTGGGCGTGTAGAACATCGGTACCGCGTCGCCTTCGGCCAGCGCCAGGTGCCGCACGTCGCCCACGATGCCGATGATCTCGCGCGAGCCTGCGCCGCCGACATCCCGGACGCCGTCCCCGTCAATGCCGCTGTTGTAGGTGATCCGCCGGCCTACGGGATCCTGACCTGGCCAGTACCGCTCGGCCAGCGCCTCGCTGATGACCACCACCAGCGGCGCCTCTCCGCCATCGCGCGCATCGAAGAGCCGCCCACGCATGAGCGGAATTCCCATCGTCTGGAAGTAGCCCGGCGTCACCGACCGCGACTGGATCGACGGGTTCCGGCCCACGGGCTGCGGCGCGTCCTCGATCTGGATGCCCCGGCTGTCGAAGTTGGCGCTGAGCGGCAGGATGTTCACCGCCCCCACTCCCTCTACGCCCGGCAGCCTTCGCACCTCGGCTTCGAGCCGTTCGTAGAACGGGATCTGCGACCCCTCCGGGTACCGTGCCAACGGCACGGACACATCAACCGCGACCGCGCCCGCCGTGCGGAACCCCGGGTCAATCCCCTGCAACTGCCACAGACTCTGCATCAGCAGCGCTGCCCCAACCAGGAGCATCATCGACATGGCCACTTCAACGACGATCAGGGCCCTGCGGGTCGTGTGGCGTGCGGCCTCGCCGGACTGGCGTCCGCCGGACTTGAGCGGCGCGTGAACGTCGCGGCCAGACAGCGTCAGCGCAGGAACAAGCCCGAAGAGCACGCTCGTGGCGATGCCGGTGGCTGCGGCAAACGCCACCACCACGGCGTCCACAGCGATGTCCCCGGCGCGGGGCAGACCGGCCGAGGCCAGCGAGACGAGCGCGCCCGATACCCACGTGGCGAGCACCAGTGCGAGGGCCGCACCCGCGGCCCCGATTACGAGCGCCTCCGTGACCAGCTGCCGTACGATGCGTCCACGTGAGGCGCCCAGCGCGGCACGCATTGCCAGCTCGCGTTGACGCGCGGCGCCGGCGGCCAGAAGCAGGTTCGCCAGATTCGCACAGGCGACGAGCAGCACCAGTCCGACAGCGCCGAGCAGCAACACCAACGCAGGCCTGCTGGAGCCGACGACGTACTCGTGCAGCAGCGTGAGCCGCACCTCCTTGCCGGTGTTGCGCTCGGGGAAGTCCGCCTCCAGACGCGCCGCGATTGTCCCCAGCTCCACGGCCGCGGCCTCGATCGTGGCGCCCTCGCTGAGCCTGCCGACGGCACGGATGTACCGGGACCCTCGGAGGTCGCTCGACGGATCGAAGCGCTGTGGCATGAAGAAGTCGGCGGCACGATCGCTCCTCTCCTCGAAGTGCCGGTACGACGCGGGCAGCACGCCGATCACCGTGGCGGGCAGGCTGTTCACCTGCATTGACCGCCCGACGACCCCCGGATCCCCTCCAAACCTCCGCTGCCAGAATCCATGAGACAGGACCACGACCCGCTCGGCGCCCGGCCGGTCCTCCTCCGCGGTGAACACGCGGCCGAGAGAGGGCTGCACGCCGAGGGTCGGGAAGAACCCTTCGGTGACCATCACGAACCCGACCCGCTCCGCCTCCGCGCCGTCACCACCTACGGTGGCCGGGCCAATCCAGCCGTGCGCGCCCATGCGTGTGAACGTTGCCGACCCCGCAGCGAGATCGAGGAAGTCCGCGGGCGACAGGTTGCGGGGCTCGCCGTCCTCCCGATCGAACCCCGAGACCTGGACGAGCGCGCCAGGTTCCTCGTAGGGCAATGGTGTCAGCAGGACGGCATGCACGACGCTGAAGATTGCGGTGTTGGCACCGATGCCAAGAGCCAGCGTCAGGACGGCGACGGCCGCGAACCCGGGGCGCCGAATGAGCATCCGCACGGCGTACTTCAGGTCCTGCAGCACCATCTCGAGCCTCCATCGGTCCCACCGGAGCCACGTCGCGTGCGCGAAGGCTCCCAGGCAACGTGTGGCCACACGCGCGCGGGTCCGCCGCGTGCCACCGGGACGCGCCAGCCGCCACGCGACCTCGGCCCGCCACTCCCGCAGCCAGTCGTCGCGCAGGTCGCCGGGCACCACGACCGACGCCACCCGCAGCAACGCGTCAGATAGATCAGCAGATAGATCGTGAGATCGCCACATCCCTACATCCGATCACCACATCACCACATCACAAGATCACCAGATCCCGTGATCTGTCTACCCTTGCCTGAGTGCCTGGACGGGGTTGATGCGCGACGCCCGGTACGCAGGCAGCCACGCGGCCACGAGTGCCACGACCGCGAGACCGGCGACGACGGCCACGTAGGTGACCGGATCGGAGGGGCTCACGCTGAAGAGCAGGCCTGCCAGCAGCCGGCTGGACGCAGCCGCCATGAGGACGCCGCTCGCGATGCCGAGCGCCGTCAACCGGCCCGCCTGACCGACGACCATGCGGACCACCTCGGCGCGCCTGGCGCCGAGCGCCATACGGATGCCAATTTCGCGAGTGCGCTGGCTCACGGCGTGCGCCAGCACACCGTAGAGTCCGAGCGTCGCAAGGACCACGGCCGTCGCGGCGAAGATCGTGATGACGAGCGCCAGCAGTCTCGGCTGCGCCACCGCCGCACTCGCCACGTCCGCCATCGTCTGCACCTGGAACAGCGGCAGATCCGGATCGAGCCCGGAGACGATAGCGCGCATGGAGCCAATGACCGCCGACGGGTCTCCCGACGTGCGCGCGACGACGCGCATCGTCGGGACCGGTACCTGCGCGTGCGGCAGGTAAATGGTCGCGCGGGGAGGCCGGGTCGGACCCACGTCGTGCACGTCGGCGACGACACCGACGACCTGCCCGCCGACGTTGCCCTGGCCGAGCCCCATCGAGGTCCCAACCGTCAGGTGGCCGCCGAGCGTCGACCCGTCGCCCCAGACCAACCGGGCCGCCGATTCGTTGACGACCATGACCCGCGTGGCCCCTGCCCTGTCGGTATCGCTGAAGCCGCGACCCCGTCTCACCGGGATCCCCATCGCCTCGAAGAAGCCCGGGGTGACGATCCGGAGCTGCGTCGTCAGGCGGTCCTGGTCGTCGTCATCGAGCGCCTGCCCGTCGCGGGTGCTCGCCGAGAAGCCGTAGTTGTAGCCGGTCAGCGGAAGCCCGTTGATGGCACCTGCCGCCTCGATCTGCGGAATCGACCGGGCGCGGGACAGCAGCGCGTCGTACAGCCCCGCGCGGGCGGGCGGCTCGGCGTAGCGCGATGCCGGCAGGCTCACGGTGAACGTCTGGACGCGCTCGGTCTGGAAGCCCAGGCCGACACCGGCCATCTCCGCGAAGCTGCGCGCCAGCAGCCCGGCGCCGACGAGCAGCATCACGGCAATCGCCGTCTCGAAGACGATGAGGGCGTGACGGGCGCGGGATCGGCCGCCGGCAGTGGTGCCGTGATCACGCAGCCGGCCCACGAGGTCGCCCCACCGGGACGCATGCCATGCGGGGAGGACGCCGAAGAACAGGCCCGCCGCGACCGAGAGTCCCACGGTGAATCGCACGACGGCGCCATCGACCATCGTCTGGTCGAGCAACGGGATGGCCAGCCGCTGGTCGGCCGCGGCAATGAGCGCGGCGGCCCAGCCCGCGAGCAGGAGGCCGAGCGCGCCGCCCGCGATGGCGAGCACCCCGCTCTCGACGAGCAGCCCTCGCGCGAGCTGGGCTCGATTGGCGCCGACCGCCATTCGCACCGCGAGCTCGCGGCGGCGGCCCATGGCCCGTGTCAGCACGAGGCTGGCCACGTTCACGCAGACAATCAGCAGGACGAACCCCACGGCGCCGAGCGTTACGAGCAGCACGGGCCGGACGTCGCCCACCATGGCCTCGCGCAGCGGTTGCACGGTGCTCGTGTAGTCCCGGTTCGTTCGGGGGTGGGCCTCCGCCAGGCGAGCCGCCAGCATCTCCATGTCGGTGCGCGCCTCCCCCAGCGTCGTCCCCGGGCGCAGGCGGCCGACGACCTCGAGGTAGTGCGCGCCGCGCTGTGTCGCCAGCGTCTCCGCCGAGAAGCGCAGCGGCATCCACAGATCCGTCCCGCGCGGGAACGCGAACCCTGGAGGCATGACGCCGACGACCTCGCGGCGGACGCCGCCGAGCTCGGCGCGCCGGCCGATGATGTCGGCACGGCCGCCGAACTGCCGCTGCCACAGCCCATGGCTCAGCACGACGACATCCGGGCCGCCGAAGGCATCGTCCTCGGGACGGAGCGTACGTCCGAGGTGGGCGGGGACGGCGAGCGTCGGAAAAAAGCCCCCCGTCACGGCAGCCGCCGAGAGCTGCACCGGGTCGCCTTCGCCGGTCAGGGTCGCGCCGCTGCCGACGTACGCGCCGAGCTCGCTGAACGTGCGGCTCCCGTCGCGCCAGTCGGTGAAGTCTGGCGGCGTGGTCGTTCCTCCGTAGGGAGTGGACGCCAGGAGGGACGCCTTATAGACGCGGACGAGCTGTTCCGGTGCCGGATAGGGCAGCGGCCGGAGCAGCACCGCGTGCACGGCGCTGAAGATCGCGGCATTGGCGCCGATGCCAAGGCCGAGGGTGAGCACGGCCACCGTGGTGAAACCAGGCCTCTTGAGCAGACCTCGTACGGCGTACTTCAGATCCTGCAACACCATCTCGAGCCTCCACCTGTCCCACCGGAGCCATGCCGCATGCGCGAGCGCGCCGGCAGAGCGCGCCATCAGGGTGTAGTCCTTCGTCCGCTGCCGGCCGGACCGCGATCGCCGCCACGCGACCTCGGCACGCCACTCCCGCAGCCAGTCGGCGCGCAGATCCCCCGGCACGAGGAACGACGCCGCGCGCAGCAGCGCGCCGCAGACATCAACAGATAGATCGCGAGATCTCCACATCCTTGCATCCGATCAGCAGATAGATCTGAAGATCCCCACATCCCCACATTCGATCACCACATCACCACATCACGAGATCACCAGATTCGGCGATCCATCTATCTATCTATGTCCTTGCCCTTCGTGCCCCGAGCGGAATGAGCGCTCGATAGTGCGCGAGAGCCGCCGCGAGCGCCCGTACGCCCGGCGCCGTCACCCTGTAGTAGCGGCGGGCGGGCCGTCCCTCGGCATGCGCCGACGCTTCGTCCTCCCACGCGGAGCGCAGGTACCCGTCTCGCTCGAGCCGGCTCAAGGCCGGATAGACGGTCCCGCTGGGCAGCCCCGTGGCGTCGATGACGTCGAACCCGTATTCGTGGCCGTCGGCAATCGCCTGGAGGACGGACACTGCGGTGATGCTCAGTTGTCGCATGGCTGGGTAGTATTGCTACATAGACGAGCGAGGTCAAGAAATGGTTGCCGGGGTGGAGGGAGGAGTGGGTAGTGGGTAGTGGGTAGTGGGTAGTGGGTAGTGGGTGGTGGGTCGTGGGTGGTGGGTCGTGGGGGCAGTCGGCGGAGGTGAGAGGCAGAACGGGGGGGCGCGGAACGGTGGAAGATCAGGAGATAGATGAAGGCGCGGGAGCGCCCCCAAGATCAAGACATCCTCAGATCCCA
>CAZNOC010000002.1:25117-36893 GCA_964574545.1 uncultured Bifidobacteriaceae bacterium
CCACATCACCACATCACCAGATCGTCAGATTTCAATGGCTCCTCCCCGCGCCTTCAGGTGCTGGCGGAACGTCAGCTCTGGATTCTCGCGGCGGGCCGTGACGTAGTCGTCCAGACCGAACTGGTCCCACAGACGGGTGCCTTGCCGCAGACGCTCGGCCTGGGCGGCCTCGCGCGCGGCCAACTCGCGCGCGGCCTCAATCACGCGCGCCGCCTCGCGTCCCTCGACCACGATCACCCCGTCGTCATCGAGGAACACGACGTCGTCGCGCGTGACGGTGGTATGGCTGCCGATCGACGCCGCCTCTCTGGCGTGAGGCGAACGCGCGCGGAGCTCCTGCGGGCCCACCGGGCAGGTCCCAAGCGACCAGACCGGAATGTGGAGCGCGCGAATCGCGGCCGAGTCGCGGTGCACGCCGTACACGAGGATCCCCGAGAGGCCGGCGGCCCGCGCCTCCCCCGCCACCAGGTCGCCGATGCACCCCTCGTCGAGGCGGCCCACGTTGTCGATCACCAGCACGCCACCCCGTGTGGCGTCGTGGATCACTTCGAGGAACACGTCCACGCTCCCCGCGTGCTTGGCCGGGCAGGCACGGCCCGCCACGCGCGCGCCCGCGACCAGCGGCCTGAGGCCGGGAGCGCCCGTGCGCACGGGCACGCCGAGCGCCACACAGGCGTCGGCGATGAAGGGCGTACACCAGTCGAAACCGGTGAGGCGGGCGAGCGGGTCGGCAGCGGTCATCGTCTTCGCAGTATACGTCCGGCGTCAGGCGCCCGTGCCCGCGTGCGCATGGATGGTCTCGAGCACGACCTCGCCCAGTTCGTCGAGCTTGCGGGCGCCCATGCCGTACACCGAGCGCAGCCCGGCCAGGGACGTGGGCTTGAGCCGTGCGAGCTCGCGAAGCGTCGTATCGTGGAAGACGACGTACGGCGGCACACCGCGGCTGCGCGCGATCTCGAGGCGCATGGCGCGCAGGCGGTCGAACAGCTCGCGGTCCACACCCTCCCACGATTCTGCCTCGACCCGCGACCGCCGCGGCAGCCGGCCTTTCTCCGGCTTCTTCTGCCTGGCGAGGGAGAAGCCGGGCTGGCTGCCCGCATCCTTCAACAGGGCCACTCCCTCGGCGGTCAGCTGCAGCACCGGGTATCCGTCCTCGGTCTGCCGCAACAGTCCGTGCGCCAGCAGTTGATCGATGTACCCGCGCACCTCGTCGATCGTGGCGTCGCGCAGCAGGCCAAACGTCGAGATCTGGTCGTGACCGCGCAGGACGACCTGCTCGCTTGACTGCCCCCGCAACACGCTCGTCACATGTGCCGCTCCGAAGCGCTGCCCCGTCCGCGCCACACCCGACAGAATCTTTCGCGCCAGCGTCACCGCGTCATCAACGGCCTCGAGCTCGCCGAGGCAGTAGTCGCACGCGGCACAGTCGTCCTTCGCGAATGCCTCGCCGAAGTAGGCGACCAGCCGCTTGTGACGGCAGCCGACGCTGGCCGCGTAGCGTTCCATGTCGCGCATCAGCGCCCGCCGCGCGTCGCTCAACTCGCCGTTCTTCTCGAGCATCGACCGCCACTTCAGGAAGTCGGCCGCCGAGTAGATGAGCACGCACTCGGCCTCGAGCCCGTCCCGTCCCGCGCGGCCCGATTCCTGCTGGTAGTGCTCCAGCGACTGCGGCGCGCCGGCGTGAATCACCACGCGCACGTCCGATCTGTCGATGCCCATGCCGAACGCCACCGTAGCCACGACGATGTCGACGTCCTCGTTGAGGAACGCGTCCTGGTTGCGGTGGCGCTCCTCGTCGGACAGCCCGGCGTGGTACGGGCGCGCGCGGAAGCCCTCCTCGACGAGCCAGGCCGAGAGTTGATCCACCTCGCGCCGCGACGGGCAATAGATGATGCCGGACTGTCCCCGATGGCGCGCCAGCACGTCGAGGATCTGCTTCTTCAGGTTGGCCCGCGCGAGCACGCGGTACACGAGGTTCGGCCGATCGAAGGACCCTACCAGCTCTGCCGGCCCGCGCAGCCCGAGCTGCTCGAGGATGTCCCGGCGCACCCGCGCCGTGGCGGTCGCCGTGAACGCATGGAGGCTCGCCCCCGGAAAGCGCTCGCGGAGCTGGCCGAGCTGCCGGTACTCCGGCCGGAAATCGTGGCCCCACTGGCTGATGCAGTGCGCCTCGTCAACCGCGATGAAGCTGACCTTCTGGGAACCGATGAGCGCGAGAAAGCCGTCGCGGCCCTCCCCCACGAGGCGCTCGGGCGCTACATACAGCAGGCGGTACTGCCCCTCGCGCACGCCGCGCGCCACCTCGCTCTTCGCCGCGGACGACAGCGACGAGTTGTAGCAGGCCGCCGGCACCCCGTTGCCGGTGAGCGTATCCACCTGATCCTTCATCAGCGAGATGAGCGGTGACACGACGACCGCGAGCCCGTCCCGCATGAGCGCGGGGGCCTGAAAGCACAGCGACTTGCCGCCGCCGGTCGGCAGCACCAGCAGCGAGTCTCGACCGGCCAGCACGGCCTCCATCGCCTCCTGCTGCAGGGGACGGAAGCTCGTGTAGCCCCAGTAGCGTTCGAGGATGTCTGGCAACGACGACGGGGATGGCACCTTGTGATCCTCACTGCGCAACCGGGCTACGAACCCGGCGTCTCGACGCGCCGCTTCAGGCGATCGTGTTCATGGACGGCGTCCTCCACGTCCTGTCGCGCGCGAGGGAGCCGCCCGGTCAACCCATTGAGCCTGGCCTCCGACTCGTCCAGGGCCGCCTGCCGCCTGTCGCGTTCGCGTTTGGCGGACTCGACCGCTCGTGTCAGCGACTTCAGCGCGGCCTGCGCAGCCGCAAGCCTCTCGGTGGCGACCGCCAGTTCCTTCGCGACCCGCACGCGGTCGCGCGCCAGGTCGCGGGCCGCCGTGGCCGTGCCGGCGCCCTTCTGCAGCCGCAGCGCCGAGGATCGGCCTTCCGAGCCGGTGCGCGGGCCCCTCGGCACAAGGCCAGCGAACGCCTCGAAGCCCGAGACCGGCACGAGCGGCCGGACAAGGCGTCCGAACGGATCCGCCGATGGCAAGGCACGCAGCGTGTCCGCGACAGCGGCCAGTACGGCCTTCGACCCAGCCTGCCGTGCCTCGTCGAGCGCCGCGCGCGCCACCTCGGTCGCCCGCGCGACCGCGTCGGCGTGAGCGGCTTCCGCGCCGGCCACGTCCGACTCGTCCCCGCTCACGAGGCGCCTGTGCGCGACCCTCGTGGCCTCGGCCGCTTTCACGAGCCGGTCAAACGCCACGCGGTCCCGCCAGAAGACCTGGTTGACGGCCCAGGCGGCGAGGGCGGGCTTGGCCAGCGCGCGGATCAGCTGCCCGGGCTCCCCGCCCGCACGCTTCGCCAACTGATTGCGCGCCTCGGTGAACGCGTCCAGGGGAAGCCGGTACAGCGCGTCGATGTCGTCGTCGAACCCCGACATGACCTGGGTCCTCTGAAGATACGCCGGTGAGCGCGCGATGACGCCCCGGACGACCGGGCCGCGCAACGCCGGAAACAACGAAGGGGCGGAGCCATGCGCCCCGCCCCCGATGATCGTCGTGGAACTGTCCGCCACAGCCCTCGGCCGCGACGGATGATGTGGCTGACGGTTAGGCGCAGCCTGACGTCGTGCCGCAGTTGCTGCACTTGTAGCAGGCGCCGCTGCGTACCATGATCGACCCGCAGGTGGAGCACGGGGGCGCGTCCTCCTGGTTCTGGATCGCCGCGAAGCTCGCCGTCGACTTCGCCGGCGCCGGCCGGGCCTCGACGGCGGCGGCCTGGCCGTTGCCGTTCGGTTTGTCCATCGCCTCGTCGCGGTTGTTCACGCCGGCCACGTACTGCGCCTCGGCTGAGAGGAACTTCGACGCCATCCACCGGAAGATGTAGTCGACGATCGACTTGGCGAAGCGCACATCGGGGTTCTTCGTCATGCCCGACGGCTCGAAGCGGACGTGGCTGAACTTGTCCACGAGCGCCTGGAGCGGCACCCCGAACTGGAGGGCATAGCTCACCGCCTGCGCGAAGGCGTCGGCGAAGCCCGAGATGGTGGACCCCTCCTTGGCCATCACGAGGAAGATCTCCCCCGGCTGGCCGTTCTCGAACAGGCCCACCGTGATGTAGCCCTCGTGGCCGGCGATGTCGAACTTGTGGGTAATCGCCTGGCGCTCGTCCGGCAGGCGGCGGCGCACCGGCTGAGAGGCGGTCGCCACCGCCGCGGCCACCGCGGCCTGCACGGCGTCGACCGGCACCTTGTCCTTCGACGTGTTGAGCGGCTGCATCCGCTTGCTGCCGTCGCGGTAGATCGAGATGGCCTTGGCGCCGAGCCGCCAGCTCTCGATGTAGGCCTGCTCGACTTCCTCCACCGTCGCGGCCTTCGGCACGTTCACGGTCTTGCTGATCGCGCCGGAGATGAAGGGCTGCGTGGCGCCCATCATCTTGATGTGGCCCATGTAGTGAATGGACCGCTCGCCGTTGGCCGCCTTGAACGCGCAGTCGAAGACCGGCAGATCGCGATCGAGCAGGTGCGGCGCGCCTTCGATCGTCTCCTGCTCGTCGATGTAGCGGATGATGTCGTCCACCTGCGCTTCGGTGTACCCGAGCTTGCCAAGCGCCATCGGGACCGTCTGGTTGACGATCTTCATCATGCCGCCGCCCACGAGCTTCTTGTACTTCACGAGCGCGATGTCGGGCTCGACGCCCGTCGTGTCGCAGTCCATCATGAACCCGATCGTGCCGGTCGGCGCCAGCACCGTGGCCTGCGCGTTGCGGTAGCCGAAGTCCTCGCCAAGCTCGACCGCCTCGTCCCACGACTGCTTCGCGCCGTTGTAGAGATCGGCGGGCACGTGCTTCTGGGTGATGCCCCTGATGGCGTCGCGGTGCTTGCGCATGACGCGCAGAAACGGCTCGCGATTCGCCTCGTATCCGGCAAAGGGGCCGCCGTGATCGCGCGCGACCCGCGCCGACTGCGCGTACGCCTCGCCCGTCATCACGGCCGTGATGGCGCCGGCGAAGTCGCGGCCGGCGTCGCTGTCGTAGGGCAGGCCGCGCGACATGAGCAGCGCGCCGAGATTCGCGTAGCCGAGGCCGAGCGGCCGGTACGCATAGCTGTTCTTCTCGATCGCCTTGGTCGGGTAGCTGGAGTTGTCGACCAGGATCTCCTGCGCCGTGATGAGCGTCCGGCAGGCCGCCTTGAAGCTGTCGACGTCGAACTCACCGTCCTCGCGAACGAACTTCATCAGGTTGATCGATGCCAGGTTGCACGCCGAATCGTCGAGGAACATGTACTCCGAGCACGGGTTGCTCGCGTTGATGCGCGCCGTGTTCGGACAGGTGTGCCACTCGTTGACGGTCGAGTCGAACTGCATGCCCGGATCGCCGCACACCCACGTGCCCTCGGCGATGAGGCGCATCAGGTCGCGCGCCCTGTACGTGTCCATCACCTCGCCGGTCGTCACCGCCTTTGTCTGCCACGCGCCATCGTCCAGCACGGCGCGCATGAACTCATCGGGCACGCGCACGGAGTTGTTGGAGTTCTGAAAGAACACGGAGCTGTAGGCCGTGCCCGTGAACGAGCCATCGTAGCCGGCGTCGATGAGGGCCCAGGCCTTGCGCTCCTCTTCGACCTTGCAGTTGATGAACTCGACGATGTCCGGGTGCTCGGCGTTGAGGATGACCATCTTCGCCGCGCGGCGCGTCTTGCCGCCCGACTTGATGACGCCGGCAAACGCGTCGAAACCCTTCATGAAGGACACGGGGCCCGACGCGGTGCCGCCACCGGCGAGCAGCTCTCTCGACGAGCGGATCGCCGACAGGTTCGACCCGGTGCCCGAGCCGAACTTGAACAGCATCCCCTCCGTCTTGGCGAGCGTGAGGATCGCCTCCATCGTGTCGTCCACGGCGTTGATGAAGCAGGCCGAGCACTGCGGCGCCTTCTCGAAGCCGCAGTTGAACCACACGGGGCTGTTGAACGCCGCCTTCTGTTCGACGAGCAGGTGCTTCAGGTCGTCGCTGAATGCCGAGAGCGCCTCTGGCGACGCGAAGTAGCGCTGGCGTGCCGCCCACCCGGTGATCGTGTTGACGACACGGCCGATGAGCTGCCGGACGGAATGCTCGCGATCTGGCGATCCCACATGGCCGCGGAAGTACTTCGAGACCACGATGTTGGTGGCCTGCTGCGACCAGGCGCGGGGCATCTCGACCCCTCGCTGCTCGAACACGACCGTCCCCTTCTCGTTGCCGATGACCGCGTCACGGAGCTCCCACTCGACCTCGTCGAACGGATCCACGCCTGCGGTCGAGAAGAATCGCGGAAAGTCCAAGCCGGGCGCCCCTTCGGCCGCCTCTCGCCCGTGCGTCTCCGCCTGGGCCGTCTCGACGTAGCTCCCCGCAGTCTGACCCACCGCTGCGGCTGCCAGCTTCTGAGCAGCGCCCTCCTGCATGCTCCCTCCGACCGGCAAAGGAACTCCCCGCCCCGAATTGGGGGTCATTTGCCCTCAAGATCAATGAACGTTACTAACTTCGTGAGCGCGCGCGAATGAGGAATGTCTTTTCGGTGAACACTTTGCAGCCCTCGCAACCCTTGCGCGGCAGTCCTGGATGCTGGGAGATCCGACGGCCACGCTGCGACTCGCGCGCGAGGCTCAATATGCGCCGGTGAGCATGGTTTGTCAAGACGTTAACCACAAGATGTTGCGTTTTAGTTTTAGGTCATACGCTAGATGTCGTGAAAATAAGGTGTTCAAGTATCTTACGCCATTTATTCGCTTAACAAAAGTGTTTCGGGCAGGAAAACGGGCCGGAACATCGGGTCCTGATGACCCGTGTCCTGGAGGAGGACGGTCCGGCTGTGCGGCGAACCTAGCGCACGAGAATGGCCGCCATCGAGGCGGCCTTGTCGGCCAGCTTGCCCGCGAACATCAGGTTGCCCGCGGCCAGCGCCGCCTCGGACTGCTGCATGAAGCGGCGCGCGATGTCGTGCTGGACGCGGGCGTCGCCGTCGAGCGTCTGGTAGTTGACCCTGCCCAATTGCCTGGCGGCCTGGGCGATCAGGTTGCGAATGGCCTCTACGGCCTTCTGGTCGTTCCCACCTGAGCGCAGCACCAGCCCCGGCTCGGCAGCCGCCCTCGCGGGCGCAGGTGCCTCGGCTGGCGCCGGCGGAGCCGCCGCCGGGCGGGCGGGTGGGCGGGTGGACGCGACGGCTGATTCGGCCTCGGTCGCCGGAACCTCGTCCGGCGCCTCCGGGACCGGCTGGGCGTACGCCTCCACGACGCGCGGCGGTGGCACAGGCGGGTGCAACACCACTCTCGGCACGACCGGCTCGACCAGCACCGGCGGCTTGGCGCACCCGCCACCGACCGACGCCAGCACGGCCACGCCGACGAACGAGAAGAGCGCGCGGCGCATCTTCAGGATTTTACGGCAAGACGCCCGGCGAGGCATCCCCACCGGCTGCCGGCAGCGTGATGGTGAATGTCGTGCCGCCCTTCGGCACCGACTCGACCTCGATCTCGCCGTTGTGCAACTGCACGGTACGATACACCATCGACAACCCGATGCCCGATCCCTTGGGCTTTGTCGTGTAGTAGAGATCGAAGATCCGCGCGAGCTGTTCGGGTGGTATCCCGAGCCCGGTATCGGCCACCCGCACCGTCACCCGTCCATCCCGCGCGACTCCGCAGTGCACGTCGAGCCGGCCTCCACCGGGCATCGCCTGCACGGCGTTGACGGCGAGGTTGAACAGCGCCTGTCGAAGCATGCCCGCGTCGGCTTCGACCGGCGGGAGCCCGGCATCCGCCGTGTGCCGCAGCGTGACCCCCGCCGCATCCGCCTCCGGGCGGACCATCTTCAGCACCTCGCCCGCCAGCGGCCCGAGCGCCACGGGGCCAATCTGGAGGTCCTCCGGCCGTGCGAACTTGAGGAATCCCTGGATCACCTCGTCCAGGCGCGCGATCTCGGTGCGGATGACCTCGAGGTGGGTGCGAATCGCCTCGGGCGGCGCGCCCGCGTCGAGCTTCTGGCGCACGAGCTCGAGGTGGATCGTCATGGCATTGAGCGGGTTCTTCACCTCGTGCGCCACGCCGGCCGTCAGCCGGCCGAGCGCGGCCACGCGCTGCGACAAGGCGTGCAGCTGCTCGCGGCGCGCGCCGCCGGCGGCGGGCAACGCGCGAAGCTGCGCGCTCACCGCGTCGAACACGCTGCCGAGTTCCTGCACCTCGGCCTCGCGGAGGTCGAGCGTGACGCCGAACTCACCCCGGCCAAGACGCGTCAGCCCGCTGCTGATGACATGAATCGGCCGCAGGACGATCCGCGCGAGAAGCAGAGCTCCGGCCAGGGCGACGACGAGCGCGATCACCGCCGTGGCCAGCGCCGGGACGAGCGCCTGGTCCATCTCTGCCCGCACGAGCAGCGTCGAGACGCCCACGCGAATCTCCCCGAAGGCCTCGTCGCCGAGCAGCAGCGGCGCGCGGTACTCGAGCGTCCGGCCCCCACCGCGGTACATCTCGACGAGCGGCGCCAGCCAGCCCGCCGCCAGCAGCTCCGCGATGTCGCCGCTCTCGGCGAGCCGCTCGCCCACGCGCGCCGGGTCGCTGTGCGCGACAATGAAGCCTTGGGGGTCCACGATCGCGGCAAACGTCACGCCCTGACCGTAGAGCGCCGAGGTCAGGCTGGCGCGCACGCCGGGGTCCTGGCGCAGGTCCGCGTACGCCGTCTCACGATCGGTCACGACCTCGTAGGCGCGGTGATACACGGCGCTGGCCAGCAGCTCGCCGCGTGCCTGGCTCTCCCTCAGCGCCACGCGCGCGAGCGTCGTGACGTGGATGACGCTCAGGCCCACCACCACCAGCCCGACGAGGGCCGTCACGCCGAGGATCTGCTTCTGGCGGATGCCCAGGGTGCTACTCGCCTCGCTGCTTCATCTTGTTCAGCTTGTTGTGCAGCGTCTTCAGACTGATGCCGAGCATCTCGGCCGCGCGCGTCTTGTTGCCGCCGGCCGAATCGAGCGTGGCCACAATCAGCCGCTCCTCCATCTCGTGCACGGTCATTCCGGGAGTCAGCGGCGGCGCGCCCGCCGGCGCGCTCGGCGCGGGCTGGGCCATCTCGAACGCGGGCAGCTGTTCGGGCTGGATGAACTCCCCCTTCGCCAGGATGACTGCCCGTTCGATGACGTTCCGCAGTTCGCGGACGTTCCCCGGCCACGAGTGCTGCTCGAGCCGGCGCATCGCCTCAGGATCCACGGCCTTCACCTGCCGGCCGTCCCGCTGGTTGAACTCGTCGAGGAAGGTCTGCACGAGCAGCGGCAGGTCGTCGGTGCGCTCGCGGAGCGGCGGCAGCGCGAGCGTGAAAACGTTCAAGCGGTAGTAGAGGTCTTCGCGCAGCTTGCCCTCCCTGACCGCCTGCATCGGGTCCACGTTCGTGGCGGCGAGGATCCGCACGTCCACCGACTGCTCGGTACGCCCGCCAAGCCGGCGGAACTGCCTCTCCTGCAGCACACGCAGCAGCTTGACCTGTGTGGTCGCCTGCATCTCGGCGATCTCGTCGAGAAACAACGTGCCGCGATCGGCCAGCTCGAAGCAGCCGGCACGGCGCTCGAGCGCCCCGGTGAACGCGCCCTTCTCGTGCCCGAAGATCTCGCTCTCGAGCAGCGCCTCCGGGATCGCCGCGCAGTTGATGGCCACGAACGGATGGGCGTCGCGCGGGCTCAGCTGGTGCAGGGTCTGCGCGACCAGCTCCTTCCCGGTTCCGGACTCACCGATGATCAGCACCGAGGCCTGCGTCGGCGCGGCCTGCTCGATGACGTCGTAGATCTGCCGCATCGAACGGCTGGCGCCCACAAGCCTGCCGAACCTCCCCTCCTCGCGCAGCCGCCGTCTGAGCGCGGTGTTCTCCCGGCGCGTGGCCTCGAGTTCGGACAACCGCTCGAGCAGATGGCGCAGCCGCTGAGGGTCCACGGGCTTCGTCAGGTAGTCCTCGGCGCCGCGCTTGAGCGCGTCCACGGCCGTTTCGACCGTCCCCTGAGCGGTCAGCAGCACGACCCGGATGTGGGCCGTCTCCCCATCCAGCGCTTCGAGCAGCTCGAGGCCGCTCATGACCGGCATGACGAGATCCGTGACGATGACGGACGGACGGAACGTCGCGACCTTCGCGAGGCCCTCCTGGCCGTCCTCCGCGGACTCCACCGTGAATCCCCATGCGCGCACGAGCTCCGTGAGGCCGTCGCGCGCGGAACGATCGTCCTCGACGATCAGGACGCGGGTGGCTTGGTTCGCCTTCGAAGACTGTGTCACGGCTTTGAGTGTACCATCGCCACATCCTCGGGCCCGCCATGACCTCCCCCTTCCCTATCGACCCTATCGACGGCGAACGCGTTGAGGCTCCTCCCGCGCCTCCGCCGCCGGGCCCGCCGACGACGGGCGTGGCGCTCTTCGAGGTGATGCTCTGCTCCGGCTATCCCACGCAGCTCGCCATCGCCGGCCTGCTGCGCTTTGCCGGGCTGGCACCGGCCGACGAGGCCGGCCAGCTCTCGCCCGCGTTCGTGTTCACCCTGTCGCTCGCGGATTCGGTGCTCCTGATCGCCCTGATCGTCGTGTGCCTGCGGCGGCACGGGGAGCGCGCCCGCGACGTGTTCCTGGGCGCCCGCGGTGTGTGGCGCGAGGCCGGAGTTGGTCTGGCCCTGGTGCCCCTGCTGCTCGCCACCGTCTTCGCGCTCCTGCTCGCCCTCCGCACCTTCGTGCCAACGCTGCACAACGTCCCCGAGAACCCGCTCGGCGCGCTCGCCGACTCGGCGTGGACGCTCGCGTTGTTCCTGGTTGTCGTCCTCGTGGCCGGCGGCCTGCGCGAGGAGCTGCAGCGGGCGTTCCTGCTCCACCGGTTCGAGCAGCGGCTCGGCGGCGCATGGGTGGGCCTCGTGGTGACGAGCCTGGCGTTCGGCCTCGGCCACACGCTCCAGGGGTGGGACGCCGCCATCGCCACGGCGGTCCTCGGCTTCACCTGGGGCCTGCTCTACCTCGCCCGCCGCAGCGTCGTCGCCCCCATCGTCAGCCACGCGCTCTTCAACAGCGCCGAGCTGCTCCGCGCGTTCGTGACGCGGTAGCGACTCGCGATTTCGCGGGCACCGGCGCGCGAGCCCCCTTACGGCGTCCGGTACAGCTCCACGACCTCCGTCCGCCGGCGCAGCCCTTCGACCCAGTCGGCAATCACCTCCTGGCGGCGCTCGCCGGCCAGCCGATCCCGGATGAGCGGTCCCACCTCCTCGAACGGCACGCCGCTTTGTTCGAACTCCTCTCGATGTGCTGCGTAATAGGCGCCAACATCCTGTTCGGTCGGTACGCCAGCGGCCGCGAAGCGCTGACCGAGGTAGGTGGTGATGCGCAGATCGTCCCGGATCCACACCCGGAGACGAGCGGTGCTGAACCCGCCGGCTTCGAGGACTCGGGCAAACTCGAGGGGGGTGTCGAAGCGACCGCGGAGCCGGGACATCTCGGCGTCGATCTCGGACTCTGACGGCTCACCCGGAGCATAGCGCTCCACTTCGCGCAAGATCAGCAGGCGCTCGATCAGCCGCTCCGTGACCGCCGGCACCGGGTCGCCCTCCGAGGGCCTTGCCACCAGACCCAGGGCCATCGTCGTCCGTACGTCAGACAGCGTGATGATCTGCTGGCCGACGATCGCCAGCGTGCGCTCGATGACGACCGGCTCCTGGCCCGACAGGGTCTGCCCAAGCAGCAGCGCGCCCAGGCTCCACGCGATTAGGGTGATGTGCATTCGCTG
>CAZNOC010000002.1:36993-44135 GCA_964574545.1 uncultured Bifidobacteriaceae bacterium
GCCCAAGCAGCAGCGCGCCCAGGCTCCACGCGATTAGGGTGATGTGCATTCGCTGTTCGGGATTCGCTGTTCGCGATTCGCTATTCGGTATTCGTTGCCATTCGCCATTTGCTAGAACGCCTGGCCGAGCGAGATATGGAACACCGCCCGGCGTTCCAGCCCCTCGCCAATCGAGCGCCGGTCGAGCTTGAACCCCAGGTCGAAGCGCAAGGGTCCGAGCGGTGATCGGTAGCGCAGGCCGAGTCCGGCGGCGCCGCGCAGGTCGCCGATCGCGATGTCGCCGGCCCGGCGAAACACGTTCCCGGCATCTGCGAAGGTGACGAGCCCGAGCCCTTTCCAGTAGGGCGCGCGCAGTTCCAGGTTGAGCACGACGAGGCCGGCGCCGCCGGTCGGAAAGCCCTGGGCGCTCAGGGTGGCCTCGCTGCCCAGCCGGTCGAGCGAGAACCCACGGACCGTGGTGTCCCCCCCGGCAAAGAACCGCTGGCTGGCCGGCAGGTCCTGCACCACATCCACCAGGGGTTCCCCGTCGGGCCCCGTGACGGGATTCCCGCCGGCATCCTCGCGTGCAACGGTCCGCTCGAACCCGCGCGCGAGTCCGACGCGCGCCCCGGCCGCGACGACGAATCCCGATCCGGGCAGGCGGCGGTAGACGAACCCCTGCAGGAAGCTCTTCGCGTATCCGACCTCGGACCCCAGGGAGCGCACGGCCAGCTCCCCGTCCGCCCCAAGTACCGTACCTCCCTGCGGGTCGAGGACATCGTCCCTCGAATCGCGGAGCAGCGACCCCGCGATGGTCGACAGGCGGACCTGCGGAAAGATCCGATCGATGAGGAACTGGTCCTCCGGCAAGTCTTCCGGCCGCACCTGGATGTCGAAGAGCCTGGTCCGGTCGTACGTGTAGCGGCCGCTCGCGGTGACCCGCGGCGTCAGCCGCATCGCGTACTCCGCCCGGACTCCTCGCCGGTTGAAGTTGAAGCTCGACCGAATCGCCTGCTCGAGAAAGGCCGTGAACTGCGCGTCACCGACTGTCGAGAACGCCCTCGGCTCACGGAACGTTCCGACGATGCGATACTCGTTGAGACCGTAGCCCCCGCGGTCGTCCGGATCGGTGGCATCCACTCCTGGATCGCGCGGCCGGAGGCTGACGCGGGTAAACAGGTTCACCGCGCGGTTCTTGCCCCAGAGGTTCCGGCGGCCGACTTCGAAGAACGCGCGCGGCGCCACCTCGATGCGCTCCTCCACGGCGCCATCCACCTCGCCGCTCCGGAGGCGCTGGCCCACCTCAAGACCGCCGCCGTACGACACCGTCGTCGAGGGGGCCTCTTCCACTTCCACGACGAGATCGCGGTTCACGCTCCCGCCATGGGGCAGGTCGGTGATCCGCACGCGTCGAAACAGGCCGAGCGCGCTCAGGCGCTGCTGGCTTTCGAGGAGCGCGTCGTACCCGAGCGGGTCCCCTGGCGCCAGCAGCAGCTCCCGGCGGATGATTTCGGCGCTCGTGCGCCGGTTGCCCGTGATGAGGATGTGGTCAACGATCGTCTGAGGGCCTTCCCGGATCCGATACCGGATGTCGACCTCATCGCCCTCCGGCGAGACGAGGGGGTCCACATCCACCACGGCCGACTGGAAGCCGGCGTTTCGATACGCGCGCTCGAGCGCGTCACGGTCCGCCACGAGTTGCGGCAGGTAGTAGGGCCGGCCTGGCGTGAGACCCACGGACAGCTGGAGTTGCTGAGAAGGCAAGGCCTGCGCGCCCTCGAACGTGACGGCGCGCACGAGCGTCTGCGGCCCCTCCACGATGTCGAACCGGACGTCCACGGGCCGGTGCGCCTGGCGTCCCTCGCCTTCCGCCGCCCGCACCTGCACGTCTGGAGTGACGGTGGCGCGTGTGAAGCCCCGCACGCGGTACAACTCGGTGATGGCGGCCGCGACGGTGCTGACGCGCGCGTCGACAAAGGCTTCGCCCGGCTCGATCTGCAACAGCGGTGCGAGATCGGCGCGCGGGAGCGCGGCGTGTCCCGTGACGTCCACCGAGGCCAGCCGGTGCAGAGGACCCCTCGACACATCGAAGGTCAACACCAGCTCCCCGCCCTCCTCACGGCGCGTATACGGCGCCTCCGCGGCGCGGTACCCCTCGGTGCGCAGGAAGGTCTCGATGCCCCGGCTCGCATCCTCGAGCAGGTCCTCGTCCACCGACCGCTCGCGCCGGATCGGCACCAGCGTGTCCTGCGGGACGCCGGACAGGGGGTCCCCTGTGAAGACCACGCGGACCCTGGGTCCCTGATCGAGCTGGACGGTCAGGGACACGCGTCTCCCGTCCTCGCCTTCGATCACGCGATGGGAGACGTCGGCTTCGTAGTAGCCGCGCGCCCGCAGGTCCTCTTCGTAGCCGGCAAGGCGCGCTTCGATGGCCTGGCGGTCGTACGGGCGACCCGTCTCCACTCCCAGCCGCGCGATCAGTTGCGAAGGAGGCGTGGCGCTCACGCCGGCGATGGTGACGGCGCTGATGAGCGTCCGCGGACCGGCGTCGATTGTAAAGACGGCGGTGACGTCCTCGGGGGCTCGCGAGGCCTCGAGGACAGGCGTGATCTGCGCGCGAGCGTATCCTCGCTCCCGGTAGTAACCCTGAAGCGTGTCGCGCAGTTCGTTGAGCCTGACGGCGGACGGCCGCTCACCGTGGCGCTCCAGCAGTTCGGTGCGCAGGGCGGAGGCCGGCAGGCCCAGCGTCCCGCGCAGTTCGATGTCGCGGATCCGGCGTACAGGCACGAGCACATACCGGACCGCGACGCCGTCGCCCGCGTCCCGCGCGGCGACCCTGACATCTTCGAATCGCCCGAGGCCGACCAGGTGGTCGATCGTCTCCCTGACCGCCCGCATCGTCAGGATCTCGCCCACGCGTGTCTCGACGAGTTCGAGCACCTGGGACTCGAGGAACGGGCGCCCGGCGGACTCGACCTCCAGCTCGACCACCATCCGGCCCAGGAACGCCTCCGGATCGGGCTGCGCCACGGCAAGCGCGGTGGACGCCAGCCACGCGGCGGCGACGCCGGTCAGGAGGCGGGCGATCCGCCGCATCAGAACGTGACGCGCTTTCTGACCTCGAGCGCGTAGGTCCGGTCCTCGTTCTGCGAGAAGACCCAGGCCAGGCTGTCGCTCTGATCGTACTCGAGCAGGATGATCTCGTCGCGGGTCGATGACGAGAGGCTGCGCGCGTAGGTCAGGAAGATCCGGTCGGAGAGCCGCTTTCCGATCGTGACGCGCGCGGTGGGGTTCACGTTGAGCCGTGACGACTGCTGATAGGGATCCACCAGCAGAGGCGTGATCTGGAAGGTGTCCACACCGAACGTCTGCTCGACTACCCGGCCGACCTCGGCGGAGAGCGCGCCGGTCAGGGCCCGGGTGGCACGCGCCTGCAACAGCTCCTGTTCCCGCTGGTTCGGCGAGCGGAGCGACGCCAGCTCCACGTCGCCGCCGGGCACGCTGTCGCTGAAGAGCAGCGTGAGAATCTCGACCGGGGGCAACGGCGGATCGGAGGTGAACTCGGGCTGCATCCGCTCGGACGTCCCCGCCATGCGCAACGTCACGCGATAGGTCTGCCCGGGCACGCGCACGCGGGTTTCCGCTTCGACATCGAAGAATGGCTGGATGGCCACCGGGTTGGTGAAGTCGAGGCTTCCGCGCGTGACGATGTAGCGCCGGCCTTCGAAGCGGGCTTCGCCACGCTCGATGTCGGCACGTCCGAACAGCAGCGGCCGATCGAACGTGCCGCGAAGCTCGAGGTCCGCACTGGCGACGATGCGCGCCTGGTCGTTCTCGATCCGCAGGGTGGACGGGGCCGTGATCTGGACGTCGTAGCTGAGCGGCAGCGTCTCGCCCGGGGCCGCGCCGGTCGGCAGCGCGAGGGCGTCATCGCCGCCCCCGAGGCTGAAGACGTTCCCGGGCGTCTCGAAGCCGCGCGTCCAGACGGCGCTTCGCACAAGCACCTGGCCGCCAAGGACGAGGCCGCCGGGCGGTCCCTGCAGCGACAGGCTCGCATCCACGAGCGACCGCATGCCTTCCGGAAAGCGCAGGCGCATCTCCTCGCCGGCGGCGGTCACGTCGAACTCCCCGAGCTCCAGGCCGTTCAGTCCAATCCGACCTCCGAAACGGATGTTCCCGCCCGCCAGCCGCGCCGTGACGCCGTCGAGTCGCACCCCGGTCGTGTTGAAGGTGATGATGCCGTTCACCGCTTCGAGGGCATGGGGCAGCGAGAAGTGGCGCAGGCGGCCGTCGGTGACGAGCGCGGTGCCGGACACGAGCGGGCTCGCCAGGGGGCCGTCGATGCGTGCGGCCACCTCGGTCCGGCCGGCGCTCCGCACGTCGCGCAAGAGGCCCTGCAACACCGCGAAGTTCGCGTCGCCGTTCGCCCGCAGCGACACCGTCTCGGTCGTCAGGTCGATCGTGCCGGCGAGATCCAGCTCGGTCTGGTCCCCCACGAGCCGCAGCGTGCTGATCGCGATCGTCTGGCGATCGAGGGCCACCTGGATGGGGCCGGCGTTGCGAAGCTCGTAGTCGAAGAAGCGCAGGTCGATCTGCTCGATCGTGGTGTCCACGCGCAGGGCGTCCGGGTTGTAGATCTCACCCACGACGCGGATCGTGCCGCTGGCGACGGCGGTCGTGAACGGCGACAGATCGGGCCTGAACGCGAACGCGCGGACGTACGGGTCGAGCGACGTGTCGGTCACACGGAACGACATCTCGGCGTCCCCCGCATCGGTCAGGGCGAGGCGCCCGGTGCCGGAGATGGCGAGGCGGGGGGAGGCCGCTTCGGCCTCGAAGGTCAGCAGGATGTCACGCACGGAGAGCCTCGCCGTGACCTGCCCGATGCCCTCGTCGTTGACGAAGAGGTCGCGAACCGTCACGCGTACGTCGTAGCGGGGCTCATCCACCTCGCCGCTCCCGCTGGCCGAGAAGTCGAGCAGGCCCGTGAAGATGGGCCCCTCGGCGAACGATGCGAGGTAGAGCGTCTCGACCGCAAGCCGGCGGCCATCGGCGTTGAACGAGTAGGTGCCGTTCCACCCGATGAAGGCCGCGCCGGTAATGACGCCGCCCCCCTTGATCGCTTCGATGCCGTCCAGCCGGACGCCGGTGCCCTCGAACCGGAGACTCGCCGACGCCGTGGCGAAGGGTTCGTCGTAGGCGACACCCCGATCGATGGTCACGCGGCCAAACCCGTAGGGCTGTTCGTAGCGGCCGTAGAGGTGGAAGTCCCCCGACACAGCGCCCGTGATCGGGTAGTCCTCGAGGTCGAAAGCCTGCTGGAAGTCCCCGACCGGCAACTCCTCGACGCGAATGCGCGCATCGATCTCCTCGCCGCCGTCGCGGCGTGGGTAGCCCAGCGCGAACTGCCCGTCGACGTACATGCGCGAGTGATCGCGCTCGACGACCACCCGGCTCACGCTGGCGTACGCGTTGTCGATCACCGCCTCGCCTCGGATCGCGCCCCACGTCACGTCCCATGCGCGCATCTCCCGGCCGCTGAACGTGCCTTCGATGCGCGGGTCGCCGAAGGACTCGAGCATGACGCCGTCGAAGGTGCCCACGCCGTCCACCGCCACCGCGCTCGTCGGCGAGGCGAAGGTCGTCATGATGCCGGCGAGCAGGCGATCGCTTTCCTGCCAGTTGGCGCTCGTCACGTGAAAGGGCATCCGCGTGCCGTCGCCCCACTCGGTGGTGCCCTCGAACGCGATGAACGTGTCGGCGGTCGCGACGTGTCCGGGCTCGAACACGATCTCCGCGGGGTCATAGCGGTAGCGCACCTCGCCGCCTATCGGCACCGGCCCGAGCGGCGTGTGCGGACTGAACGGTCCGAGGTACTCCGCCCGCTGGCGCGCCCGGGTCTCGGCGTCCTCCGGCAGCGTCCGTCCCATCAGCGGGACGCCGGCCGGGGGGGTCGCCACGACCTCGCCATCCCCGCTGAGCTCGCCGAACTGGCCGAGCGGCCACTCGAGCAGGTGGCGCCCGCTCGCGCGGCCGGCCAGGCGCAGGCCCCGCGCCTCGAGGAAGTCCGTGAACGTCGTCAGGTCCACGTCGCGATACGCGGCTTCGAACCGAGCGCGGATGGGCTGCGTGTCGTCATCGAGCGGCCGGAGCGCGTAGGTGAAGTCGGTCGTGCCACCGTAGAACCGCGACGAGGCCCGCGTCACCTCGAGGTACTCGGGCACCCAGACGAGAGCGCCCTCCAGGTCCGGGAAGCGGAAATCGTTGACACCGGCCTCCGCGCTCGCGAAGGTCCCCTCGAGCCTGCGCCCGCCGTCAAACATGTGGAAGGTCCCGTCGAACACGCTCACGCCGTGCAGCGTGAAGTCATCGTCCTTGAAGAAGATCGGACGCATCTCGGGAAGCTGGATCTGCGACTGCACCTGCCAGGTCTGTTCGGGCCACTGGCTGAGGTCCAGGACACCGGTGGCCTGGCTCCGCGCCCCGTCGGTCACGAGGTCGACTGCGTCGAAGACAAGCGTGGCACCTTCGAATCTGAAGGTGCCCTCCATCTCGGCCGCCATCGGCAGGTAGTCCTGGATGGTGATTGTGCCCCCGGAAAACCGGGCCTGACCGCGATAGTCGGCAAGCTTGCTGACGATGATGTCGATGTTGGGCGCGACGGCGCTCCAGTCGGAACCGTGATCGAGGTAGACGAACTCGCCGCGGTGCGCGCGCACGTACTGCAGCGTCGTGACAACGGGCGACGGGCCCTCGCGAGGCGCGCGGGGCGGACCGGTCACCCGTGGGAAGCTCTGGCGGCCATCCTCGTAGCTCTCCGCCACCATCCGCCAGTCCGTCATCTCGATCGTGTCGAACAGGACCTCGCGGCGCAGCAGCGCACCCCAGGTGAGCGACACCTCGATGCGCCCGGCGACGAGCCAGGGCTCGGCGCCGTCCAGCAGGCCCTCGACCCGCAGATCCTCCACGACGACCCGGCCGCGCGCCAGCTGCACGCCCAGCCGCCCGATCGTGACGGGTCGGTCGAGCCAGGTGGTGGCGCCCGCCTCGGCGCGGGTCTTGAGCGTCGGACCGAGATCGATCGTGACGGTGGTCACGATCGCGACCGCCAGCGCCACGGCCAGCACCAGGATGACCGCGCGGAGGGGCCGCAGGACCGCGCG
>CAZNOC010000002.1:44235-68327 GCA_964574545.1 uncultured Bifidobacteriaceae bacterium
GACCGCGCGGAGGGGCCGCAGGACCGCGCGCAGCACCCGCATCACTCCACCAGCACCAGCACCGTCCCGGCGTCAACCGACTGGCCTTCGGTCACCAGCACGTCCTTCACACGCCCGTCACGCGCGGCCCGGAGTTCGTTCTCCATCTTCATGGCTTCGACGACGACGAGGCCCTGGCGGGCCTTGACCTCGTCGCCAGGGGCCACGAGCACGCGGACGACCTTGCCCGGCATCGGCGCCAGCAGACGCTGCGGCCCGGCGCCTGTCGCGCCGGCTTCGCGACGGCGGCCGAGGCCGCTGCCGTTCTGCACCTGCACCGGCACGACGCGTCCGTCCACGTACACGTCGAGCGCACCCGCCACGCTGCCTGGCGAGAGCGCCGCCGAGACGCTGTGCCGGCCGGACCCGTTCGCGCCGTGGACAAGGAGCGACAGCGTCCCGGGTCCGACGCGGACCGCGTCCACGACATGGGTCGTGCCGTCTATGGTGACGTGATAGGCGCCGTCCTTGCGCTGCACGTGCACCTGCCGCAGCGTCTGGCCGACCTCGATGCGCATCTGCATGGTGTGCCCGGTCCGCGTGTCTACCGCAACTGGTCGTGGCGCGCGCGGCCGGTCCACAGGCTGCGCGCAGCGGCCGCCGGACCGGCGCCCGCCGGCGAGCGGGTCACCGCGTCGAGCGCGACGGCCAGCACCGCCAGGGTCTCGTGGTCTGTGCCGACCACCTGCAGAGGCGTCCCGTTGCGCGCCCCCAGCTTGCGGTCGATGAACGTCGTGTCGAACCGCGCCGCCTGGAAGTCCTCGTCGTCGAGCACCCACAGGAAGAACGGGATCGTGGTGCGAATGCCGCGGACTTCGTACTCGGCGAGCGCACGGCGCATCCGGGCAAGGGCGTGCGGGCGATCCTCCCCCCACGTGATGAGCTTCGAGATCATCGGGTCGTAGAAGATCGGGACCTCGCCACCCTCGTACGCCCCGCTGTCATCGCGGACGCCGGGGCCCTGGGGCACGGTGAGACCGTGGATGCGCCCGGGCGATGGCATGAAGTTGCTGTCGGGGTCTTCGGCGTAGACGCGGCACTCGACGGCGTGGCCGCGCGGGACGAGCAGCGCCTCGGGGTCGAGATCGAGCCGCTCGCCGCGCGCGATGCGGATCTGCCAGCGTACGAGGTCCACGCCGGTCACCATCTCGGTGACAGGATGCTCGACCTGGAGCCGCGTGTTCATCTCGAGAAAGTAGAACCGGCCGTCCTCGTCGAGCAGGAACTCAATCGTGCCGGCGTTGGTGTAGCCCACCGTGCGCGCGACGGCCGCCGCCGCTGACGTCATCTCGCGGCGAAGCGCCGGCGAGACCGCGAGGGAAGGGCTCTCTTCGATGACCTTCTGGTGACGGCGCTGGAGCGAGCACTCGCGCTCGACGAACGGCAGCACCGCGCCATGGTGATCGCCGAGGAGCTGCACCTCGATGTGACGCGGCGCGAGGATGCGCCGCTCGAGGTACACGGCGGAGTCGCCGAACGCCGAACCGGCCTCGGAGCGCGCGGCCCGGAGCGCGCCCGGCAGATCCTCGGGTGCCGCCACCATCCGCATGCCCTTGCCGCCGCCGCCCGCCACGGCCTTGAGCATCAAGGGATAGCCGATGCGTCCGGCAATCTCCAGCACATCGGCATCGGTGACGTCTTCGCCGAGGGGCTCTTCCGTGCCCGGCACCACCGGGACGCCGGCCTTGATCGCCGCCTGACGCGCCGCGGTCTTGCTGCCCATGAGCGCGATCGCCTCCGGAGAGGGGCCGACGAAGATCAGCCCGGCGTCGCGACAGGCCGCGGCGAACGCTTCGTTCTCCGCGAGGAAGCCGTAGCCCGGATGCACGGCGTCAGCGCCGCTCAAGCGAGCGGCCTCGAGAATCCGGTCGATACGGAGGTAGCTTTCGCGGGGCGGGTTCGGCCCGACAGGGTAGGCCTCGTCGGCGAGCCGGACGTGGAGCGCGGCCCGGTCGCAGTCGGAGTACACCGCGACGGTCGCGATGCCCATGTCACGGCACGCCCGGATGATGCGTACGGCGATCTCGCCGCGGTTAGCGATCAGGACCTTTGTGATAGTCACGATATCGTTTCGATTCTATCACTTAGGGCGAACGGCGAACGGGGCCAGATCCGGACCGCCACTCGGCGGCCGCGACCTGACCCCGTCGCCACTTACTCTGCGAGCGCCTGGACCTGCAGGCTCACCTTGACCTCGTCGCCCACGAGGAACCCGCCGGTCTCGAGCGCGGCGTTCCACGTCAGACCGAAGTCCTTCCGGTTGAGCGTGATCTCGCCGTCGAACGCAATCCGCTCGTTGCCCCACGGATCCTTGGCCTGACCGAGATAGGTCACCGGCAGCGAGATGGTCTTCGCCACGCCACGGATGGTGAGCGTGCCGACGACGTCGAAGGACTGGCCGCCCGTCGGAGTGATCGACTCGCTGACGAAGGTCAGCGTCGGATACTCCTCGACGGAGAAGAAGTCGGCCGAGCGCAGATGCGCGTCGCGGTCGGGCTGGTTGGTGTTGACGCTGGCGGCCTGGATGGTGAGGCGCACCGACGAGCGCGCCGGGTCGGCGGCGTCGAACTCGATCGTGCCCTCGAAGTCCTGAAAGGTGCCGCGCACCTTGCTGAGCAGGTGGCGCACCTGGAAGGCGGCCTCGGAATGGGCCTTGTCCATCTGGTAGGTCCGCGTGGCGGTGGCTGTGGTCGTCGTCATGGTCTCTCCTCGGGAAAGCGGCGCCTCGACGCCGCGGGTGGTTGTTGCTTACGTGTGCTCACGTTAGATGTGTAAACACCTATTGACGCCAAAAAAAGGAGTCGCGGTTCACGGCCGCGTCCGGACCTCGTTCAGCAGGTCCACCACCATCCGCAGCCGGCCCTCGCTCAGATGACCGACCTGGGCCCGCTGGATCGCATCGATGACCGAGTCGAGTGCCGCCAGCAGGTCGAGACCCTTCTTCGTGACGGTGGTCGTGACGTACCGCCGATCCGTGCGGCTTCGGTGCCGCCCGATGAGGTCCAACTCCTCCATGCGATCGAGCAGCCGCGTGACGTCCGGGACCGGACGGACGAGCCGCTCACCGACCTCGTTCCGGCACAGCCCCTCGGGCCCGGCGCCTCGGAGTATCCGCAGCACGTTGTACTGCGTCGGCGTGATGTCGTACGGCTTCAACGCCTGGGCGGTCTCGTGCTCGAGCACGGCCGCGGTGCGGGCGATGTTCAGCACGGCCTCTTCGCGGACGCTGCGAAAGGGCTTCCGCTGCTTGATCTCTTCGTGAAGCCGCGACGTCATACAGGGATGATACGTGTTGTAACACTCTTTGTCAACCCCCCGCGATCCCGGGTATCTCTGCTATCGTCCCCCACCATGGCCGCGCCCTCCGCGTTTCGCCGCTACCTGCTGCCGGGCCTGGTGTTCCAGTCGGTCGTCATCGCAGGCGGCTACGGCACGGGCCGGGAGCTCGTGGAGTTCTTCCTGAGCCAGGGACCCCTCGGCGGGCTGCTCGCCATCGGCGTGTCCACGCTCGTCTGGAGCGCCGTCTGCATGGCCACATTCGAACTCGCGCGGCTTCAGCGCGCGTTCGACTACCGCCACTTCTTCCAGGACCTGCTCGGGCGCGGGTGGGTGCTCTTCGAGTTCTTCTACCTCGTGCTGATGGTGATCGTCCTGGCGGTGATCGCGGCGGCGGCCGGCACGATCGCGCAGGACACGTTCGGGTGGCCCTACTGGCTTGGCGTCGGCGGGATCATGCTGGCCGTGGGCGGCCTCGTACTCGGGGGGAGCCCCGTGGTCGAGCGGTTCCTGGCCGGCTGGTCGTTCGTCCTCTATGCGTTGTACGTGGTGTTCTTCGTCTGGTGCTTCCGGGACTTCGGCGACGCGATTACCGAGACGCTGACGTCCGAGCCTGCGGGACGCGGGTGGGCCTGGGCGGGCGTGCGCTACGCCGGCTACAACCTGGCGGTGATTCCCGCGGTGCTCATCACGCTCCGGTCCCACGAACGCCGCCGCGACACACTGGTGGCCGGCGCGCTGGCGGGTCCGATTGCCATCGCCCCGGGCCTCCTCTTCTTCCTCTGCATGGTCGGACAATACCCGGCCATCGTGGGCCAGGCGATCCCGGCCAACTACCTGCTCGAGATCCTCGGGTCGCGCCCGTTCCAGATCGCGTTCCAGGTGGTGCTCTTCGGCACGCTCGTCGAGACCGGCGCGGGTCTGCTGCACGCCGTCAACGAGCGGGTCTCGGGGTGGGTCCACGACCGAAGGCGGGAGATGCCCGCGTGGCTCCGGCCTGCGATCGCCGTCGCATTCCTCGCGCTCGGCACAGCGCTCTCACGCTTCGGGCTGATCGGCCTCATCGCACAGGGCTACGGCACGCTCACGCTGGCGATCATCGTCGTCTACGTCATCCCGGTCCTGACCATCGGCGTCTGGAGGATCCGCGCGGCGGGCCAACGGCAGCCAGCCTGACCGCGCACCGCCTCTGTCCCCGTCCTGAGGAGTCCGCTCATGGCCACCTGTCTCCGGCCCGTCTCTCCGGCATCTGCCCGTCGCGGGCGCGCCGGCCCGTTTCTCCTCCTGCTGGCCCTCGCTGCCGGGCCGGTCTGGACCGCGGCGGAGGATCAGGGGCGCGTCGTGGCGATCGGCGACATCCACGGAGCGCTCGGCGAGTTCGTCTCCATCCTGCAGGCCACGGGACTGCTGGACGCGCGCCGCCAGTGGACGGGGGGCCGCGCCACGCTCGTGCAGACGGGTGACTTCAGCGACCGCGGAGACAACGTGCGCGGCGCGATGGACCTGCTGATGGCGCTCGAACGCGACGCGCCTCGACACGGGGGCCGTGTCGTGACGCTGCTCGGCAACCACGAGGTGATGGTCATGCTCGGCGACTTCACCGACGTGACGCCCGCCATCTGCGAACGCTTCGCGGACCAGCGATCGGAGGACCGGCGCGAGCGCGCCTGGCGGGAGCACCGCACCGTCGCGACCCGGCAGGCCGGCCGCTTCGAGACCCCGCCGCCCGTCTATGCGCTGACGCGCGACCAGTACCTCGAGCAGTGGCCCCCGGGCTGCCTCGAGTACCGCGAGGCGGTCGGCCCTCGCGGTCGTTATGGGACTTGGCTACGCTCGCTCGACGCCGCCGCGATCGCCGGGGGCACGCTGTACATGCACGCCGGCGCGAGCCCGGCCCTCGACGTCGCGTCCGTCGAGGCGATCAACACACGCGTCCAGGAGGAACTGGCCAGGTTCGACCGGCTGACGCGCGAACTCGTGCGCGCGCGGCTGGCGCTGCCGCACTACACGCTGCAGCAGATGGTGGATGTCGCCATCGCGCAAGTCCAGGAGGCGAACGCGGTGGTGGCGGAAGCGCGCGCGCGAGGGCGGGCGCCTGGCAACGTCCGGCTCGATGTCAACGCCGCGATGGCCGCGGCCGATCTCATCACCATCGGCAAATGGTGGCTCGTGGACCCGGAGGGGCCGATGTGGTACCGCGGGTTCGCCCTCGACGACGACGAGGCGCTGTCGGCGTCGCTGGACGTCGTGTTGCCACGGTTCGGAGCGGACAGGATGGCGGTCGGGCACACGGTCACCGCCGATGGCCGGATCCGCGCGAGGGCGGGCACCCGCCTGTTCCTCATCGACACGGGCATGCTCGTGTCCTACTACAAGGGACGACCGTCCGCGCTCGATCGCGGGCCGAACGGGGAACTCGCCGCCGTGTACCTGGACGGGCGGGATGTGCTCGCGCCGGCGCCGGCCCGCTGAAGTGTGTATTATCGCGACGGCGGCGGGCACGCCCCGCCGTTCACCGTCCACCGTTCACCGTTCACCGTCCACCGTTCCGTCCACCGTTCGCCCATTCACGGAGGTACGCGATGCGATCCGACCCCAGGACGCGCCTGCTGTGGCTCCCCGTCGCCGCCCTTCTCCTCACGACGCCGGTCCTGGCCCAGCCGGCCCCGGGCGTTGAAGAGGTCTGTGCCCGCACCTGGCTTGGGCGCGAGGCCGATCTCGAGGCCTATATCCGCGAGGCAAGCATCCTCCGCGTGGAACCCCTGCCTCTGGGCGTGACCGGGCCCATGCGGGCCTTCCTCCCCGAGGACGGGCCCGTGACAAGCGTCGCGTGGAAGCCACTCCGCCCCGGCGTGTACAACGGCCGGCGGGAGAGCTACCAGTCAGAGATCGCCGCGTACCGCATCGACCGTCTGCTGGCACTTGGGATGGTCCCCCCCGCCGTCGAACGGCGCCACCGCGGCGAACTCGGCGCGGCGATCGTGTGGATTGCCCCGGTACGCATGTGGCGCGAGCTGTCGGCCGAGGAGTTTCCCACCGGTACCCCGTGGGCCATGCAGATCATCCGGCAGCGCATGTTCGACAACCTGATCGCGAACGACGATCGCAACCAGGGCAACCTGCTCATCGACGCCGACGGCCACCTGTCGCTCATCGACCACTCCCGCGCGTTCGGCCTCGGCCGCCGGATGGTCTACCCGTTCGAACGGGTGGACGCCAGGCTCTGGGAGGCCATGGTGGCCCTGACCGAGGAATCGCTGTCCAGCGCGGTCGGCCGCTCGCTGGACCGCGGCCAGATCCGGGCGATGCTGCGACGCCGCGATGAGATGGCCCGCACGATCGAGAAGCTCGTCGCCACGCGCGGCGAGGCCAGCGTCCTGTTGCGGGTCGAAGCGCCATAGCCGTTCGAGGTTCACGCCTCAGGGCATCCGGAACGAGTCGTCGAACACGATGCGGACCTCGGCGTTTTCGCCGGGAGCCACCGGGGCCGGCACGCCATCCTTGACATAGGCCGACACGGGCGCGCCTGACGGGGGCGGCGCGCTCCCGTTGAAGCCACCGGCTGCGTCGTACGCGACGGCGATCCAGACCTGGTCTGCCGCCAACCCGGCGAACGTGGCCGTGGTCTCGTTCGCGACGAGGGACTGTTCGGCCAGCGGCATGGCGGCGCCGGTCGAAAAGTCCGGCGAATCGAACAGCCAGATCCAGATTCGGTGGGCGGCGTCCACCTCTCCCTTGCCCGTGTACTGCACCGTCACATTGACCGTGGTGAGCGTCACGTCAGCGGCCGCACCCGTGGACGCGGGCGGGGTCGCGAGGGTGGCCAGCACGGCCATGGCGGCAACCGTCAATCGAGTAGTGACCATCAGACTCCTCCAGTGTTGGGCCGATTCACCGATGAACGCTTTGACGGAGACGGATACACTTGAGGGCGGTCCGACGGACTCGAGCGGCGGAAGCCGCCCGCCGAGCGGTCGGACTCCCCACACGGGCGGTCACGCCCGTTGGCCCCAATTCAGGAGGACTACCGTGTCTGCACTCCCACGTCTGCTGACCCTCGCGTTGATGCTCGCGCTGCCTGTCTCGCCGGTGCAGGCTCAGGACCCCGGCGCCTTCGATCAGGGTCGTGTGCTGACGGGCGCTGACGGGCACGTGCTGCCCCAGCGCGAGCGGGTCGGCGCCGTGAACCGGATGCTCCGGGACCGGCTCGACAACCTGCTTCCCGCCCTGATGCGCGAGACGGACATCGACTTCTGGGTCGTCATCAACCGCGAGTACGCCGAGGATCCGCTGTACCTGACCCTCGTGCCCGAGCCCGTGTTCGCGGCCCGCCGGACGACGATCCTGGTCTTCCACGACCGCGGCGCGGATGCCGGCGTCGAGCGTCTCACGGTCAGCCGCTACCCGATGCCTGGCTTCTACGACCCGGCCTGGGAAGGCGGCGAGGTGGACGAGCAGTGGCGTCGCCTCGGTGCGATCATCGCCGAGCGCAAGCCGCGGCGCATCGGCGTAAACACCAGCCGTGACTGGGCCTTCGGGGACGGCCTGTCGAGCGGGATGCGCGACCGCCTGATGGAAGTGTTGCCGGACGGCTTCGCCACGCGCGTCGTCAGTGCCGAGGCGCTCGCCGTCCGGTGGCTCGAGGCACGCACCGCCCTCGAACTCGAGGTCTACCCTCACATCGTCGGCCTGGCCCGGGGCGTGATCGCGGAAGCCTTCTCCTCGCGCGTCATCACGCCGGGCGTGACGACGACCGATGACGTGGCGTGGTACATCCGTCAGCGCTTCGCCGACCTCGACCTGCCGGCGTGGTTCATGCCCAGCGTCAATCGGCAGCGGCTGGGCACGGCCTGCACGGCCGAGACCCCGTTCTGCGGCGACAGCGGCGTCATCGAGCGAGGCGACGTGCTGCACACCGACGTCGGAGTGACCTACCTGCGCCTCTCGACCGACACGCAGGAGATGGGCTACGTGCTGCGATCCGGCGAAGACGACGTGCCGGAGGGCCTGAAGCGGGCGCTGGCAGTGGGCAATCGCTGGCAGGACCTGCTGACCGGGGCGTTCCAGGTGGGGCGGACAGGCAACGAGGTACTGGCCTCCGTCCAGGCCGCGGCCCGGCGCGAGGGCATCGACCACAACACGTACACGCACCCGATCGGCTTCCACGGCCACGGCGCCGGCGCCACGATCGGCATGTGGGACAGTGACGGGGCCATCCCGATCCATGGCGACTGGAAGCTCTACGCCAACACGGGCTTCTCCATCGAAGGCGGCGTCAAGGTGGCCGTGCCGGAGTGGCAGGGTCAGCTCGTGAACATCAAGCTGGAACAGACGGCGGTTTTCGACGGTGAACGGGTGATCTATCTGGCCGGCCGCCAGACCGCCTGGCATGTCATCCGGTAGGTGGTACCCAGACGAGGCGGCCGTCTTTACACCGGCGTTACATCGAGGCGCCCGCCCGTCGTGTAAGATCCGTTCCGTTGCCGGCCGCACTCAGACGCCCGACCGAGCCCCGCGCGATCCCGCCACTCGTCCGCGGCGGGATCGTGGTCTTCTTCCTATACGTGTTCCTGGTGGGCATCGCGTTCCTGGAAGCGGGCATCGCCTCCACCGGCGAGAACTTCCAGGCGGACCTGCTCCGATCCGTCTCGCACCCGCTCTCCGGGCTCTGCGCGGGGCTGCTCGCCACCGTGCTCGTCCAGTCTTCGTCGGTATCGACCTCGACGATTGTGGGGCTGGTGGGCGCAGGGACACTGCCGGTGTCGCTGGCCATCCCGATGATCATGGGCGCGAACATCGGAACAACCGTCACCAACACGCTCGCCTCGCTGGGAAGCCTGCGGCGGGCCGATGAGTTCCAGCGGGCGTTTGCGGCGGCCATCGTCCACGATTTCTTCAACCTCTTCGCGGTGGCGGTCCTCCTGCCGCTGGAACTGGCGACGGGCTTTCTCGGCCAGACGGCCGACTGGCTCACCGACGCGCTGACCGAAGCGGGCTTCGAGACAAACCAGCCACAGCGCAGCGCCCTTCGCGTGGCCGTGCGAGTGCCGGTCGGATGGGTCCAGGGCTTCGGGTTCGACTCCGGGCCGTTGGCAAGTGTCGTGCTGCTGGGGCTCGGCCTGGGGCTGATCTTCCTGGCGCTGGCCACGATCACCGGCAACATGAGGCGTCTGGTTGCCGACAAGGTCGAGCGCGCCATGAACCGGTTCATCGGGCAGGGAGGCGGGCTGTTCGGCATCCTGCTTGGCATCGGCGTGACGATCTCGGTGCAGTCGTCGTCGATCACGACGTCGATCCTGGTGCCGCTCGTGGCCGCCGGCCTTCTGACGCTGCGGAGCGCGTATCCGGTCACCCTGGGCGCCAACGTCGGCACGACCATCACCGCCTTGATCGCCTCGCTGGCGGTCATGCGGCCTGAGGGGTTGACGATTGCCCTCGTGCACACGCTCTTCAACGTGACGGCCCTCGCCCTGATCTATCCGATTCCCGCGGTGCGCATGTTGCCCGTACGGCTGGCCGAAGGCCTCAGCGCCATCGCGACGCGCCGGAGAACGCTGGTGGTCGCCTACGTGGCCGGTCTGTTCATCGTCCTGCCGGTCGCCGGCGTGCTGCTGCTAGACTAGCGTCTCCGTTTGTTGTGCCCTGCTTCCAGCGGGGCCGTCGCCCTTGACGGACGGGCCTTGGCTCACGAGTCAAGTTGCCGGGCGTTCAAGGCTCCTGGGAGTTGCGGCCATGCTGTTCAGGTTTCTGTTGGGGGAAGGCAGCGAGCGTCTCGGACGTGTCGAAGACAAGGTCCAGGAGATGTTCGCGCTTGACCGACGGGAGTTCGACCTGGCGATGTCGGCGCTGCTCGGGGAGGTCAGGGCTGCTGACGTCAACGCCGAACTGCGCGCGATGGACCAGCAGGTCAACGGGCTGGAGCGCGAGTTGCGCCGCGAGCTCGTCGTGCACACAAGCGTGTACGGCGCGATGGACACCCCGGCCGTGCTCGTCTACATGTCGATCGTCAAGGACATCGAGCGCATCGGGGACTACGCCAAGAACCTGCTCGACCTCGCTCGCGACGGCGCGAACCTGTCGGCCACCCCGGAAGGCGAGGGGTGGCGTGTGCTGGCGACGGAGATTTCTGAGCAGATCCAGCTGACCGCCGGGGCGTTTCGTGCCCGCGATGCGGAGGCGTCGCGCCTCGTGCTCGCCCGGTGCGGCGAGCTCATGTCGTCGTTCGACGTGCGGGTGTCCGCCCTCGTGCGCGGTGATGGGGACGCCACACAAGCCGTGGCGCGCGCCCTCGCCTACCGGTATCTCAAGCGCGTCGTGGCGCACGTCACCAACGTGCTGTCGGGCGTGGTCATGCCGGTCGATCGGATCGATTACTTCGACGAAGATCCCGAGGATCGCTAGGACACGACCTCAGGACCGCTCGATCCGCCGGTCGGCCATGATCCACCGTGCGGTCGCCTGCTGCACGGCCAGCGACGACAGGCAGTACGCCGTGAACCAGTAGAAGCCCGGTCCGAACCTCGCGTCGAACGACACCACCGCGGGTCCCGCCCCTCCCGCCGGGCTGGCCTGGGCGGCCAGATACGCGATGAAGAGCGCCACCGCGAACACATCGGCCATCGACCACTTCGCAATCATCTCCACGAAGTACAGCGTCCGCATCCGGCGCGGCAAGTCGCGCAGGAACAGGGCCCACACGACGAGCGCCGTCTTCGCCAGCGGCACGATGACGCTGAAGAGCAGGATAAGGGTGGCGGCCGTGGGACTGCCGACCGCGTAGAGGTGGCGCACGGCGCCGACGATGCTGCGGGTCTGGTGGTAGACCTCGATCTCCGGCCCGGCGGCGAGCTGCGAGGTGACCTGATCGCCAAGCCGGTCCAGCAGGCCCTGGCGCAGCCCGCCTGGGGCGGCATCGAGGAAGCCGAGCGCGAGGGGATTCAGGAGCGGCCGCAGGGACGCCACGGCGTCGTCCGAGATGCCCTGTTCGAGCAGCTGGGGTGCCAGCGCGGCGAGGCCATCGGGCTGCAGCGTGCCCCGGACGCTGAGCACCGGAAGCCAGAGCCCCGGCAGCAGCAGCGCGAGTGAGACGCCCAGTCCGGCGAGCACGAGCCAGCGCGATCCGATCGCCGACGCACCTTCGCTCTGTCGTGGACCCAACGTCATCTGCGTCCGCCCCTCCGGGTGCCACGACCGGCCGCGATCGCGTCGATGGCATTCTACGACGGACGGTCACCCCCGGGCTCAAGGGCACGATCGGAGCGCTCCTGGGCGACGCGCATGTCAGCCCGCCTGCGGGACAGCGCAGGCGGCCTGCCTTCCGTTGGAGGATCCGATCAGTCCTGCGTCGGTTTGAACGGCGTCGGCCCCGGCGGGGGCAGGCGCGGGGCGCCGGACTTGACCCACTGGTCGTACCGCATCCGCAGGGTCTTGACGGGATTGCCGCTCTCGCCGAGCTGGATGTTGTCGTCGGTGGCGCTGATGTACGCGTAGTAGGCGCCATCGTTGTGGGTCACGCCGGGCGGGTCGTCCTTCTCGGCGATGGCGATGTAGGCCACGTGCGACGTCTTGTTGTCGCAGGGGACGAAGCTCGTCGGGTTGTTGCCGCAGTTGCAGCGATGGTCTCCACCCCATTCGTCGGCGGCGTCCATGGCGGCCATCACGCGATCGGCCAGCGTCCCCTGGGTGCGGGTGAAGGCCAGGGCCGCCTGGATCATCACCTGATCGCCAAACAGCGTGTTGCCCTGCACCTGATAGTGGATGTCAGGCCCGACGCGGCCGCCCCAGTAGAGCGACGACTGCGAGTTGTTCGCACCGTTGAAGCCGACACGGTTGTTCTGCGGCGTGATGGTGCCCCCGTTCGGGATCGCCAGCAGTCCGAACTGCCGGCGCTCGATGTTCGGATCCTTCTTGAGCATCTCGAGGATGTCGGCGGGGGGCGTGCCCTTCCGCATCTCGTTGTAGACGAGCATCTGGTTCTCGCGCGTGTTGTCCACGCCAGCCTGGCAGGCGGCGACCCCGATGCCGGGGATGATCACCGCCTGAACGTCCATCAGGTCGCGTGCTCCGTTCGGCGACCGTGCCGGGAACCCCTGCTGCCGGACGCACGTCGCCGACGCGATGATGACCTGCCCCGTCCGCGCGTCGATGGCAATCACCGACCACGTGGCGAACGCCGTCGAATGCGCCGCGAGTACCAACACCACCGCCAGAACCGCACGTGTCATCGCAACCTCCACCCAAACCTTCGAACGCACTCCGGACCCAGCCTTGACCAATCTGCTCGGCGGTCTGAGGCAGGCCTCGTTGAATGTAAGGCGCGCACTATAGCATGGGTGCGGTGAAGGGTCGGTTGTTAGAGGATGCGCCGCCCGTCGGCAGCGATTCGCGAAGCGTCAGCGAGCCAGGATAGTCGGGTCGATCCCAGTACCATGTGTATAGGTCGCGCCAACCGCGCCGACCGCCGCGGTCGCGCGCGTGAGCCCGGCAAGCTGCCGCAGTCGGTACACGGCCTCGATGCCCGTGCAGTGTGCGCCCAGCAGATACCGCACGCCAAACGCCTTCATTCTGTCGGCAGTCCAGGCCAGGGTCTCCTCGCTCGCGGCGAACAAGTGGAAGCCGCCGATGGCCGCGACGATGGGTGCGTTCCTCACCGCCTTCTGCGCGAACTCCATCGAGTTGACGATCCCGGCGTGTCCGCATCCGCTGATGAGGACCAGCCCGTCGGCGGTGTCGATGACGATCGACGTGTCCTCCGGGACCGTGTCCTCGACGATGCCGTCGGGCGTTTGCACGCGGCCGGCAGCGCCGCCCCGCGGGCTGCCCCAGTTCCGCTCCGGATGCACCCTCGGCACCGGACCCAGCATCGTCACGCCCGGCATGATGAGAGCGGGGCCGGCGTGTTCGATGAACACACCACCGGTGGCCTCGTACTCCGCTTTGAGTGGCAGCAAGCCGTTGCCGTCGCGGCCCCCGGTTACCGGCCGAGGATAGAAGATGCCCTTCGGCACGTGAACGCGTGACAGGGCGTTCGGATTCTGCTTGGCGAGGGCGCGACGCAGGACCAGCAGGCCGCCGGTGTGATCCGCATGGTTGTGCGTGATCGCGAGGTCAGTGATCGAGGCCAGGTCCACGCCGAGCTCGATCGCGTTCTTCAGCACCGTTTCCGCGCGCGCCCCTGTGTCGATGAGCAGGCGCCGGCCGTCCACCTCCACGACAGCGGCAAACCCCCATTCGCCGATGCCGGCATTCGCGTTGCCCACGAGCATGGTGGACAGGACGGTGACCTTCACCTGCGAAGCGCGGGCGGCTTGCGCCGACGCGCCGGCCGCCGCCGGAGCCGGAAGGAGCAGCGACGTCGCCAGCGTGAGTCCGATCAGGTGCGTCATGAGTAGACTCCTCGAGGAATGGTGCGAGTGTAACCCAACGTGCATCGGACGACAGCGCCAGGACGCGGTAGGATGACGTCACCACAGGGTCCACATGAAACAAGCGCCGGTGCCGCACCCGCGTCCAGTGAGCTCGGCGTCTGACGGCCAACTGAACCGTGGGTGCACCTACCGAGAGCAGGTGGGGCCGCACGCGGATGGGAAGGCGTTAATCGACCATCTCACGGCGTCCCGGCGGCACTCGTCGCGCGACGAGTGGGCTCACCGCATCCGCCGCGGCGACGTGGAGATCGACGGCCGCCGTGCGGCAGCCGATACCCGGTTGCGGAACGGCCAGGTCCTCGCGTGGCATCGTCCCCCCTGGATCGAACCGGCCGTGCCCCTCCACTTCGACGTGATTCACCTGGACGATGATGTCCTCGCGGTGGCGAAGCCGAGCGGCCTGCCCTCGATGCCGGCCGGGGGCTTTCTGGAGCACACGCTGCTGTCGATCGTTCGTGCCCGTCATCCGGAAGCCCGGCCCCTGCACCGGCTCGGACGCCACACGTCGGGGCTGACGCTCTTCGCACGCACGCCGGAGGCGGCATCGCGCCTTGCCCGCGCGTGGCGGACGCACGCGGTCGTCAAGGAGTACCGAGGGCTCTCTCGCGGCTGCATCGACCGAGACCGCATCGAGATCCAGACGCCCATCGGCCTCGTCCCGCATCCGCGCCTCGGTCTCGTGCACGCCGCATCACCAGAGGGACGGCCGGCGCACAGCACGGCCAGCGTTCTGGAACGACGTCCCGACGGCACCCTCGTTCGCGTCGGGATCACGACCGGACGCCCGCATCAGATCCGGATCCACCTGGCCGCGATCGGGCATCCCCTCCTTGGCGACCCGCTCTATACGGACGGCGGAGTCCCGCGCGACGATCGGCCCGGGCTTCCCGGGGATGGCGGCTACCTCCTGCACGCCGAGCGTCTCCAGTTCGTCCACCCTCGCTCCGGCGTGCCGATCGCCCTCGTGGCGCGGCCGCCCGCCCTGCTCCTGACCGGTCGGGAATGAGGCACGGGCGGCGCGACCCTGCATCACCCCACCGCGGCGCCGCGCGGGGATCCGGGTATCGTAGTGGCCGGGCATGTCCATGGAACCACCGACCGCCGGCCCGTCGGCGTCCGGCCGCTTCCCCGTCACGAGGCTGTCGGTGATGGCGCGCGCGCGAAGCGCAGAAGTGACAGAGCGTCAGCTCGCCCTGTCCGCGATCATCGATGCCTACTGGAAGCCCGTCTACAAGTACCTGCGCATGAAGTGGCGGCTGTCGCAGGACGATGCGGCCGATCTGACGCAGGGCTTCTTCACTCGGGTCCTCGAGAAGGACGTCATTGCGGGCTACGATCCGGCGCGGGCGAGATTCCGGACCTACCTCCGGCTGGCCGTGGACGGATTCGTGGCCAACGAGTACAAGGCGGGCCGGCGCCTGAAGCGCGGCGGTGGACAGGTGGCGTTGCCGCTCGACGTCGCTGCGGCGGAAACGGAACTCGCGCGGGCCGGGGCCTGGGTGAACGAGGATCACGACGAGCTGTTCCACCGGGAGTGGGTCCGCAGCGTCGTGGATGGCGCCGTCGAACGCCTGCGCCAGACCACGACCGTGTCGGGCCGTGCCGTGATGTTCGAGGTGTTCGCACGCTACGACCTGGCCGAAGCCGAAGCGCGCGAACGGCCGACCTACGCAGCGATCGCGGAGGACCTGGGTCTGACGACGGCCACCGTGACGAACCATCTCGCGGCCATGCGCCGTGAACTCCGGCGCTTCGTGCTGGACGCCCTCCGCGACCTCACCGCCAGCGACGGGGAGTTCGAGGCCGAGGCCCGGAGGCTGCTGGGCGGGTAGGGGCATGACGCTGCTGACCGACGCGACCCTCGCCCACCTGCGCCGTGTGATGGATTGGCCCGACCTCGGGCCGCGATATCGGGTGACGGGCCGGCTTGCCCAGGGGGGCATGAGCGCCGTCTTCACCGCGCACGACACGGTCCTCGACCGTGAGGTCGCGGTGAAGGTGCACGACCTCGACGACCCGGGTGGTGACGCGAGCGCGCGGCTCGCGCTGGAGGCCCGTGTCCTCGCACGCCTCGAGCACCCGGGGATCGTGCCCGTGCACGACGCCGGCCACCTCGCCGACGGGCGGCTCTTCTATGTCATGAAGCGGGTGCGCGGCGCCCGGCTCGACGAGGCCGCCCGCGCGTTGACGACGGTGGACGATCGGCTTCGGCTCTTCGAGCGCGTCCTCGAAGCGGTCGCCTTTGCGCACGCGCACGACATCGTCCACCGCGACCTCAAGCCGGACAACGTGATGGTGGGCGAGTTCGGCGAGGTCCTGGTCCTCGACTGGGGCGTGGCGCGAGTGCACGGTGATGCCGGCACGGGGATGATCGTCGGGACACCCGGCTTCATGGCGCCCGAGCAGGCGTCGGGCCACACTGTGGACCAGCGCGCGGACGTGCACGCGCTCGGCGCGCTGCTCCTGACCCTGCTGACCGCGCCGGTTCCCCGGCCGCTTGCGGCCATCGCCGGCAAGGCCATGGCCACAGACCCGGGCACCCGCTACCAGACCGTCGTCGATCTGCATGCGGACCTGCGCAGGTTCCGCGCGGGTGACCCGGTACGCGCCTATCGCGAGACGGTCGTGGAACGCACCGGCCGCCTGGCCCGCCGCTACCAGGTTCCGATCGCCCTTGTGCTCGCGTACCTGTTCATGCGGATGGCGCTGTTGGTCTGGACCCGGTAGGCCACCGTACAGCAGGAGCCGGCGATGTTGAACATGACTCACAGAAGGCCGAAGGCGCCGGTCGGAGCCGGATCACCTGGGGGGAGCCAGAGATGAAGAAGCCAGTGTTTGCCATGCTGCTCGGCGCCGTGCTCGGGGCGCTCGATGGACTGTCGGCGCTCGTCTCCGCCCCGGAAACCGCCCCCGCGATTGCCGGCATCGTGATGGGCTCGACCTTCAAGGGGGTGATGACCGGACTCATCGTTGGTCTCGTGGCCCTGCGCACCCAGTCGCTCACCGTCGGCATCGTGACCGGACTCGTCGTGGGCCTGACGCTCGCCTACCTCGTGACTTTGGGGCAGCCGTACTTCTGGGAGATCATGCTGCCGGGGGGCATCGTGGGCCTGATTGTGGGCTATGCGACGTTTACCTACTCGGGTGCGTCCGGGGCAGGCGCCTGAACCAGGCCCTTGCGCGTCCCAACGCTGAACCCCCGGGGTTCGTCTAACGTATCGATCACCATCGAGGCGGACCCCTGGGGAGAGCGAGATGTCACTTCTGAAGCGTCTGTTTGGCAAGAATGAGCCGGCGAAGCCGCGCGTGCGAGTCTGCGTGGAGTGCGGCATGCCGGTCGAGGAACACCGTGACTGGTGCTCCATCCTGCGGGGGCAGCTCGAGATGTCGCGGAAGGCCGCCGGGGCCGCCGACGCGTCGTAGCGCCCCCTCGGAGTAACATGGGCGGACATGGTGCCGGGACGAGCAGTTCGTCCCTCCCGGCCACGGAGGCGCCTCATGACGTACGCCATCACAATCCTGATTGCGGCCCTGCTGGTCCAGTCCCCGGCGGAGTACCTCGACGCGGCGCGCGAGCTCGTGCCGCTTCTGCGCGGCATCGAGCGCCGGCTGCCGAGCGAGGTTGCCGTCCGTCCCGGAGCACTGCCTCCCTCCCCGTTCAGCGGGCAGCGCGCCACCCTCTTCGCGTTCCGCGTGACGAAGGAGCGGCCGCTCCTGACCGAGTCCACCGAGCAGGCCGTGAAGGAACTTCTGGCGTGGCAGAAGTCGCCCCGGCAGCATCCCTCCACCGCGCCGCTCGCCGGCGCATGGACGGAGCACCTGGTGACGGCGGTGGAAGACCTGATCGCGGGCTCTGGCGGGGAGCCAGGAACCTGCGCCCTACCGTGCGCGGTCTCGCTGCTTGCTGACCCCAGCGACGCCTTCGGCCAGACGCCTCGGGAGCGCCAGGGAGCGCGCGACGTCATCCTGCTCGAGGCGCTGGCCCTCGCCGCGGCGGATCAGACGCGACCCCGCTGACCCGCCCGCTCGCGCCGGCCATCGGCACTGCTTACAGCGGGATATTGCCGTGCTTCTTGGGGGGGTTACGGTCGCGCTTGGTTTCGAGCGTGGCGAGCACCTGGATCAGGCGCCGGCGCGTCGTCCGCGGCAGGATGACCTCGTCGACGAAGCCCTTCTCGGCCGCGACGTACGGGTTCGCGAACTTCTGGCGGAACTCCGCCACCTTCTGCGCCCGCATCGCGGCTGGATCGGCTGCCTTTTCGATCTCACGCTTGTAGAGGATGTTGACGGCGCCCTCGGCGCCCATCACCGCAATCTCCGCGGTCGGCCAAGCGAAATTCACGTCCGTGCGGATGTGCTTGCTCGCCATCACGCAGTACGCCCCGCCATAAGCCTTCCGGGTGATGACCGTCACCTTCGGCACGGTGGCCTCGGCAAACGCGTACAGGAGCTTGGCGCCGTGCCGGATGATGCCGCCGTACTCCTGAACGGTGCCCGGCAGGAAACCAGGCACGTCCTCGAAGGTCACGAGCGGGGTGTTGAAGGCGTCGCAGAAGCGGACAAACCGCGCGGCCTTCACCGAGGCATCAATGTCGAGCGTCCCGGCGAGAAACGCCGGCTGGTTGGCCACGATGCCCACCGGGCGGCCGCCAAGCCGCGCGAACCCCACCAGGATGTTCTTCGCGTAGTGTTGATGGACCTCGAGGAAGTACCCGTCGTCGGCGATCGTATGAATGAGGTCCAGCATGTCGTACGGCTGGTTGGGCGCTGGCGGCACGAGGGTGTCGAGCGCGGTGTCCTCGCGATCGGGTGGATCGGTGGTCTCGACGCGCGGCGGGTCGTCCACGTTGTTGCCGGGCATGAACGACAGCAATTCGCGGATGAGCACCAGGCACTCGCGATCGTCCTCGACCGCGAAGTGGGCGACGCCGCTCTTCTCGTTGTGCGTCATCGCACCGCCGAGCGCTTCCTTGGTGACGTCTTCGTGCGTGACGGTGCGGATCACGTCGGGGCCGGTCACGAACATATAGCTCGTGTGCTTCACCATGATGGTGAAGTCGGTAATCGCCGGCGAGTACACCGCGCCGCCGGCGCAGGGGCCCATGATCGCGGAGATCTGGGGCACCACGCCTGACGCGAGCGTGTTGCGCAGGAAGATGTCCGCGTAGCCGCCCAGCGAGAGCACGCCTTCCTGGATGCGGGCGCCGCCGGAATCGTTCAGACCGACCACCGGCGCGCCGATTCGCACCGCCATGTCCATGATCTTGACGATCTTGGCGGCGTTGGTCTCCGACAACGACCCGCCGAACACGGTGAAGTCCTGCGCGAACGCGCACACGGGCCGGCCGAACACGCGGCCGTGACCCGTGACCACCCCGTCGCCGGGGATGACCTGCGCGTCCATGCCGAAGTCGCGGCACCGGTGCACGACGAGTTTGTCCACCTCTTCGAAGGTGCCCGGGTCGAACAGCAGCCTCATGCGCTCCCGCGCCGTCAGCTTGCCCTGCTCGTGCTGCTTCTGGAGGCGCGCCTCGCCGCCGCCCAATTCGGCGCGCTGATGCCGCTCGTGTAGCGTCTCAATCGGATCCATGCGCGTATCGCTACCCCTAATCCCTGATCCCTGATCCCCGGTCCCTGGTCCCTGGTCCCTGGTCCCCGGTCCCTGGTCCCCGGTCCCTGGTCCCCGGTCCCTGGTCCCTAGTCCCCGACACAAGGATTGCTGAGCGCGCCGACGCCCTGCACCTTGACCATCACGCGATCGCCCGGCACGAGCGGCCCGACACCCGACGGCGTGCCCGTCGTGATGACGTCGCCCGGCTCGAGCGTGCAGAACCGCGTGACGAACTCGACGAGTTCCGGAACGGCGAAGATCAGCTGGTTCGTGTTCGACGACTGCCGCTTCTCGCCGTTGACCCAGCCCTCGACTGACAGGTTCGATGGGTCGAGACCGACCGCGATGCACGGACCGACGGGGGCGAACGTGTCGAAGCCCTTCGCGCGAGTGTACTGCACGTCCGACGCCTGCAGTTCGCGCGCGGTCACGTCGCAGAGGCACGTCACGCCGAGCACGTAGTCCATCGCCTGGGCCGCCTTCACCTGCGACGCTCGCCGGCCGATCACAATCGCCATCTCGGCCTCGTGGTCCACGCGCCCCGCCCAGGCGGGCACGTGAATAGGCGCGTCAGGGCCGATGACGCTGGACGCCGGCTTCATGAACACGAGCGGCTCGGCAGGCAGCTTCTTGTTCATCTCGGCGGCGTGGTCCTTGTAGTTCAGCCCGATGGCCATGATCTTCGAGGGCCTGACAGGCGCGAGCATGGCCAGCGCCCCAGGCTCGATCTCGCTGCCGGCCGAGTAGTCGCCGAACACGTCGCCCTCGAGCCACGAGAGCCGGCTGTCGCGTTCGAGCGCATACCGCCCGCCCATCCCCTGCTTCACCCGATAGATGCGGTCCATATCCTCGCCATTCGCTGTTCGCTACTCGCGATTCGCAATTCGCGATTCGCTATTCGCTGTTCGCCCTTCGCGATGCCCCTCGTGCCGAGCCCTACTCCCTCGCCGTCTCTTCCACCCGGTTCGACAGCGCGCTCGTGTTGGGCGGCGTGGCCGTATCGACCGCCATCACCGCGTAGACGTAGCGTACTCCCGGCCGAACCGTCGTGTCGCGGAAGGTGTTCTCACGGATCGGCTGCGCCGTGAGCGCCTCGAGCCGGTCGCCCGTGCCATCCTCTCTCACCTCACCCCGCAACACCAGGTACCCCGCCAGATCCGCGTCGTCACCGGGTTCCCAGATCAGGCTGATGGCGCCCGCGCTCGCCACGGCAGCCAGCGCCTCTGGCGCTGCGGGCGGAAACGTGTCACTTGGCGTCACGCAGCCCGGAGGAGAGGCCGGCCCCTCGACGTCGATGCCGGCCAGGACGTCGACCGGACGCACGACGAAGCAGCGCTCCACGCCGAAACGGACGTTCGCCTCCTCGAACGCGGGCGTGACCAGCGGCTCCGGGTTCAATCGTTCACCAGGTTCCACAACCTCGCCCGTCGCCGAAGCCAGGTAGACGTTGTAACGCGTCGCCGGCGGCGGAGGGAGGAGCGGCCGCGATGGCAGCAGCCCCTCGACAGGCTCCGCGGACGTGCGCGCGTCCACGGGCGGGGACCATGCCAGCGACAGCGTCGTCGCCGTGTACGTGGGGACTGGCGCTGATGGGGGACCGGACACCGGACCGAGCGGCGCTTCGACGAGAATCGACGGAGGGCCCGGCCGGCCGCGCCTGTTGATGCCCACCGCAAAGTAGTACCGGCGGAGATCCCCCTCGTCCGGCGCCACCAGAGGTCCGGCCGCAGGGGCATCCTCCACGACGGTACGAACGTCGCCGCGAAGGATCACCGGCAGGCGCACGTCAGCCGACAGGCGTTCCTGCAGGAGCGCCGCGCCCCCTTGCCGCAACCCGGGCAGCGCCGGTCCTTCTTCGGCTTCGGGTGGCAGCGGGGGCAGGACCGGTGCGCTTGCCACGAGCATCGAGATGCCACGCAGATCGCCGTCCTCCGCGTCCGCCACCACAGGCACGCGCCGGGCGGTCACGCCGTACACCTCGACGCGCGCGAGATCCGCCGGGCTCTCGCCCTCGACGTTGCTGACCGGCACGGTGAAGCGCAGGAACACGTCCTCACCAACCCGGTGCACACGTAGATCGGTGATCTGCGCCGGCAGCCGCAGCAGGGGCGCCATGGGCGGCCCCTTCTTGCCGCACGCGCCGACGAGCGCCGCCATCACGATCACGGCGGCCCACGCGCCGGCAGCCCGGCCGCGGCCGGACCGCGTCGGTCCACTCCCGGAAGCAGCGCTCACAGAATGTATCGCGACAGATCTTCGTTCCTGACGATGTCGGCCAGCATGCGGCGGACGTAGGGCGGGTCAATCGTAATCGACTGGCCGGTCATGTCGGGCGCTTCGAACGACACCTCGTCGAGGAGCCGTTCCATCACCGTGTGCAGCCGCCGCGCGCCGATGTTCTCCGTGCGCTCGTTGACCGTCGTGGCGAACTCGGCGATGAGGTCGATGGCCTCGTCGGTGAACGTGAGCCCCACGCCCTCCGTGTCCATGAGCGCCGTGTACTGCTTGATGAGGGCGCTGCGCGGCTCGGTCAGGATGCGGACGAAGTCGGCCTGCCCGAGCGCGTCGAGCTCGACACGGATGGGGAACCGGCCCTGCAGCTCGGGGATGAGATCCGACGGCTTCGACACGTGGAACGCGCCCGCCGCGATGAACAGGATGTGATCCGTCTTCACCATCCCGTGCTTCGAGTTCACCGTCGTCCCCTCGACGATCGGCAGGATGTCGCGCTGGACGCCTTCGCGGCTCACGTCGGGGCCATGGCCGCCCTCGCGGCCGGCCACCTTGTCGATCTCGTCGATGAAGATGATGCCTGACTGCTCGACCCGGTGGACCGCGACGCGCGACACGCTTTCCATGTCCACGAGCTTCTGCTCCTCCTCCTGCTGCAGCGCCACGAGCGCCTCCCGCACGGGCACGCGCCGCTTCTTCGATCCCTTCTGAAAGATGCCCGGCAACATGTCCTTGAGGTTGAACTCGACCTCTTCGACCGACGAGCCGGCGATGATCTCGAGGGACGGGAAGCCCTTCTGGCTCACCTCGATCTCGACCACGCGCTCGTCGAGGCGGCCTTCGCGGAGTTGCTCGCGCATGCGTTCGCGCGTGCGATGCCCTTCCTCGCGGACGCGGGCGGGATCCTCGTCGGGCGCGGCTGCCCGCGGCGGCAGCAGGAGGTCGAGCAGTCGGTCTTCGGCGTTCTGGCGCGCCTTGGCCTGCACGCCCTCGATCTGCTCGGCGCGCACCATGTCGACGGCCAGCTCGACGAGGTCGCGCACCATGGACTCGACATCCCGCCCCACGTAGCCGACCTCGGTGAACTTCGAGGCTTCGACCTTGATGAAGGGCGACTGCGCCAGCTTGGCCAGACGACGCGCGATCTCCGTCTTGCCGACGCCGGTCGGTCCGATCATCAGGATGTTCTTGGGCGCCACTTCCTCGGCCAGTTCCGGCGTGAGCTTCTGGCGGCGGGTGCGGTTCCGCAGCGCGATGGCCACGGCCCGCTTCGCCTTCGCCTGGCCCACGACGTGCTTGTCGAGTTCGCCGACGATCTCGCGCGGCGTCAGCGCATCCACGGCCGTCGCCGTCTTCTCGGGCAGCTTGATCACGAGGCCACCAGCGGTCCAGGCCGCGATACAGCGAACACCAACATCAAGAAGATCACGAGATAGATCACAAGGTCGCCTGCCTTACATCCCACAACACACATCGCCACATCGCCACATCAGATCACCACATCACGAGATCACCACATCACCAAATGTGCCGATCTATCTATCTATCTATAGCTCTTCCACCGTCAGGTGGCCGTTGGTGTAGATGCAGAGTCCGGCCGCGATCTTCATGGCCTCCTCGGCGATCTCCCGGGCCCCGAGTTCGCTGTGACGTGCGAGGCCGAGCGCGGCCGCCTGCGCGAAGGCGCCGCCGGAGCCAATCCCCACGATACCCTCGTCGGGCTCGATGAGATCGCCGGTCCCCGAGAGCAGGAACATGGACTTCCGGTCGAGCACGATGAGCATGGCCTCGAGGCGCCGCAGGATGCGGTCGGTGCGCCAGTCGCGCGCCAGTTCCACGGCCGAGCGCTCGAGGTTACCCCGGTACTGCTCGAGCTTGGCTTCGAAGCGCGCGAACAGCGCAAACGAATCGGCCGCCGACCCCGCGAACCCCGCCAGAATGGTTTCGTTGTAGAGGCGGCGAATCTTTCGGGCTCGCTGCTTGACGACCGTGTTCCCGAGCGTCACCTGGCCGTCGCCGGCCAGCACCGCGTGGTCCCGGTGCCGCACGGCGAGGATCGTCGTCGCATGGATCATCTGACGAGGCTAGCCGGTGGCCGGATCACGTGTCAACTTGCGGACGGTCCGAGAGGGCCGACCGCCCTAGGACGAGGACACGCGAAGGGGACAGGCTGCTGACACCCAGGCGCGTGGCGCAGAAAGGCTGAGGATTTCCGTTGACAGTGCGGATCGGCCGTCTGGCAGGACCATTGCTTTGGCAGAATGTGTGCGTGTGTGCCAACGCCAGGAGGATCCGCCCATGACACCCCTCGCCGCTCTCGCCCCCCTGCTCGCGGCGATATGGCTCGCCGGCCCGTCCGTTGCGGCGGCGCAGCCCCCCGAGCCCATCCCGCAACAGGAGGCCGTGCCGCGGGCCCCCGAGTCGCCGCGACCCGCGCCGGTGGTACGGGCGCCTGAACCAGCGGCCCCGGCGCAGGCGGCCCCGGCCCCGGCCACGGCGGCCTCCCA
>CAZNOC010000003.1:0-53714 GCA_964574545.1 uncultured Bifidobacteriaceae bacterium
CACCTCCCACACCCACTCCCGACTAGAATCGGTGTCATGCGTCTTCGCAAACTACACGTGGGCTGTTTCGGGGGCGGGACCGGTCTCCCGAGCCTCATTGGCGGGCTGAAGCGCAATCCCTGGTTGCAGGTCAACGCCGTGGTCACCATGTTCGACAGCGGCGGCAGTTCGGGCCAGCTTCGTGACGAACTCGGCGTGCTGCCTCCCGGCGACGTGCTCCGATGCGCGCTCGCGCTGGCGCGAAATGAAGGCGAGGCGCGCCGGGTCCTGCTCGCGCGTCTGCCGACGCTCGTCGGTCACGAGCGGCTCGGCGGACACACGGGCGGCAACCTGCTGCTGTCGATGATGGAGCGGTACAGCGGCGACTTCCTGGCCGCCGTAGACGGGCTGCGCGCGCTGCTTGGCTGCCAGGGCCGCGTCTGGCCCGTGAGCGTCGAGGGGGCCTCGGTCTGCGCCGAGTACGCCGACGGCCACGAGACCGCCGGAGAGGTCGAAGTGGACCTGGGACATCGGCGGGGCCACGAGGTACGGCGGGTATGGCTCGAGCCCACACCCGCGATCCACCCCGCGGTGCGTGACGCCATTGCCGGGTTCGATGCCGTCGTGATCGGTCCCGGAAGCTTCTTCACCAGCCTCATGCCGACGTTGCTCGTAGCCGGCGTTCGTGAGGCGCTGGCCCGCGTGGACGGCCCGATCATCCTCGTGGCCAATCTCCTCACCGAAGGGCGAGGGATGCACGGATTCACCGCGGCAGATGCCGTGCAGTGGGTCGAGCGAACGATCGGCCGCTCCGTGAATGTCGTCCTGGTCAACACGGGGCAACCGGCGGCCGAGGTGCTCTCGAGGTATGCCGCCGAGCACAAGCACCCCCTCGCCCTGGGCCCGTTGCCGCCGGAATGCGAAGTCGTCGAGGGGGAGTTCTGGTCGCACGGCATCGCCCGGCACGACCGCCGCAAGCTGTCGTACGCGGCGTGGGCAGTGCTCAGCCGTCAGCTGTGATGCACTCCGCGCGTCAACCCTGATCCTTCGTGCGGCGTCTGCCCTGGCTCGCCCGGGGTGCGTGCGAGCGCTGACGGCCCTCCGCAGGCGCAGGCGTGTCCTTCGCTTCGATCACTTGCGCCAGGATCCGCTGGTAGAGACGGCCCGTGTCGCCGGTCTTTGCCGGTGGGTTGCGAGTCCACACGTCGGGCACGCCGCTCCCGATGATCTCCGCGAAGTCGGCGCCGGGCGTCTTCACGCTGTGCGGCGCGAACTCTGTGATGTCGAGCGGGCCCGACCATTCGTCGCGGTGCTTGATCAGCAGCCAGCTCGGTTTGCTGCCGCCGCCGTAGCCACGCGTGCGCACGAGCGCCCAGGAGCCCTTCAGCTTGTAGCCCTCGAGCCGGAACTTCAGGTCGCCTTTCCTGAGCGCGGCGCCGACGTCGGAGACTTCGGGCACCCACGTGCCGTAGTCCCAGAGCATCACGATCCCCGCACCGTACCCTTCAGGAATCACCCCTTCGAACATGCCGTAGTCCATCGGGTGGTCCTCGGTCTGCATCGCGAGCCGCTTGTCGCTGGTGTCGATCGATGGCCCCTTCGGCACGGCCCACGACAGCAGGACGCCGTCGTGCTCGAGCCGCAGGTCGTAGTGCAGATGGCTGGCGAGGTGCTTCTGGACGCAGAAGAACAGGTCGCCGTTTCGCTTCCGCCGGGCGGCCGCGTCACCGGAGGGCTCGGGCGTCTTCGAGAAGTCGCGCTTCCGGCGGTACTCGTCGAGCGGCATCGGTCAGGCGGCCGTCAGGATCACCGGTCCCCCCCGGGTAATGACCAGCGTGTGCTCGTGGTGGGCGGCCAGGCTGCCGTCGCTCGTGCGGATCGTCCACCCATCGTCGTCCTCCACGGGATCCGCGGCGCCGGCGCTGATCATCGGTTCGATCGTCAGGACGAGGCCTTCGGTCAGGATGTCTCGCTGCCAGGGGTCGAACTCGTTGGGCACGGTCGGCGGCTCGTGAATCGTCCGGCCCACGCCGTGCCCGGCCAGGCGCGGACGACGGAGAAGCCCTGGCGGCGGACGGCGCGGCTCACGGCAACGCGCAGCAGCGCAGCGGCAACCCGGTCGAGCTCGCCGGTGGTCACCCCGGCGCGGACGTGTGTCTCGACGGCGTCCAGAACGAGGCGGGTGACGCGCCTCACCTCTCGCAGCCCCTTCCAGTCCGCTGTGGATTCGATCGACATCGCTCGGCCGCCTCCTCCGCCCTGGAACGACGCGGACTGCGACCGGCGTACGCGCTCGCATCCGTGCACCCCGGGCGACCCATTCGATGATATACAGTCTGCCATGTTCCTGACCGCCGTCCTCATCTACCTTGGGATTCTCGTGGTCTTCAGTCTGTGGCAGGCACGTGCCACGAGAACGGGAGACGACTTCCTGGTGGCGGGACGGAGCCTCCCGGCGCGGGTGCTCGTCTTCACGCTGCTGGCCACCTGGATCGGATCGGGAAGCCTGTTCGGCGGCGCCGGCCTGGGGTACCGGGCGGGCTTCGCAGCGCTGTGGCAGCCGGCCGGCGCGTGGGCGGGCATCCTGCTCATCTACTTCCTGGCGCCGCGGGTCCGCCGCATCGCGAAGTACACCCTCCCCGACATTCTGCACCTTCGCTACGGCAGCGCGGCTCGCGTGCTTGGCACCTTCACGATCGTCATCGCCTACACGACCATCGCGGCCTACCAGTTCCGCGGCGGGGGCCGGCTCCTGGAACTGGTCGCCGGAATCGACGTCACCCAGGGCGCGCTCATCACGATGCTGTTCTGCGTGGCTTTCACGGCGCTGGCCGGGATGATGTCGGTGGCGTATCTGGATGTCGGCAACGGCGTGATGATGCTCGTGGGCGTCGGCGCCGCGGTCGTCTTCCTGGTCCTGAATGCCGGCGGCCCGGTGCCGGCGCTCGACGCGCTGCGGCCCGACCAGGTCGCCGTCTTCGGCACGCTCCACCCATGGCAGGATGCCGGGGCGATCTTCCTCCCCACCATGCTGCTGCTGATGGGGGAGGCGAACATGTACCAGAAGCTGTTCTCCGCCAGGGATGAAGGCGCGGCGAAGCGCGCCGTCGCCGGCTGGATCCTCGTCACGATCGTCGTCGAGACGCTCATCATCTCGGTGGGCGTCTTCGGAAGCACGCTCTTCCCGAACCTGACGGCAGGCGAGTCCGAGGCCATCGTCCTGCGGGTCGCGGTGTCAGGGCTGCCGACCGTGCTCGGGTTGATGCTCGTCTGCGGCGCGGCCGCCATCATCGTCTCCACGGCCAACAGCTTCCTGCTGGCGCCGGCGAGCGCGCTGATGCGGGACGTCTACCTTCCGTTTGTCAACCCGGATGCGACGGACAAACAGGTCCTGTTCGCGACACGCGCGATGGTGGTCGTGCTCGGCGTCACCGGTTTCCTGGCGCTTGGCTTCTTCAGCACGATTCTCGAGATGGCGCTCTGGGCCTACACGATGATCGGCGCCGGCATCACACCGGCCCTGCTCGCCGCCTTCCTGTGGCCCCGCGTGACGCGCTTCGGCGGCGTGGCGTCCATCATGGTCGGCATGGGCACCACGCTCGCGTGGGAGATTCTGGCGCGCCTGCGTGGCGGGGAAGGGGAGGCCTTGTATCTCTGGGGAGTGCCCACGATCTACCCCGCACTCGCGCTGGCCGTGGTGACGCTGGTCGTGGTCAGCCTGATGTCACCCCCTCCGAGCGAGGCGGATAGGACAGCAATCAAGTAGTGCTCGGGTCCGACGGATCGGACGGGTCCGACGGGTCCGATGGGTTCGACGGCTTCGGCAGGTCCGAGGGGCGCCGAGGTCCGGCACGCGTGTCAGACCCGTCCTGCGCTAGCATGTCACTATGCGTTCCTGTCTTCGTGCCGTCGCGGTGGCCTGCGCCATTCTGACTCCCGGCTCCGTGTCACCCCAGAATCCGGACTTGCCCGTTGAGATTCTGTATCGCGCGGTCGATTCAGGTGGGGACACGCTGACGTACACCATGGCGGTGCCCCGCCTGCCGCCACCACGCAGCGGGTACCCGATGGTGTTGGCCCTGCACTACTCGATGGGACCGTCCGGCGCGCCGACCTACTTCGGTCTTGGCTTTGCCGGTCAGCTGATCCTGCCGGCGTTGCTCGACCTGAATGCGGTGGTCGTCATCCCGGACGCCCCGGCCGGCACCTGGGCGAGCGCGCGTAGCGAACGCCTTGTGCTGGCGATGCTCGACGAGGTGCAGAAGGACTTCAGCATCGACGCGAGACGCACTCTCGTCACCGGGTTCAGCATGGGCGGAAACGGCGCGTGGTACTTCGCCGCGAAGCATTCGGAGCGGTTTCGAGCCGCGGTGCCGATTTCGTCCGCACCGCTCGTGCAGGTCGTCGAGACGCAGAAGGACGAGTGGGCCTCCGTGGAGCAGGCGCTCGGAGACCCAGAGGCGGCGTGGGCATCGCAGTTTGGCGCCGTGCCGCTCTATGTGATCCACAGCCAGGGTGACGAACTGCTGCCGTTCGACCAGGTCGAGCGCGCGGTGGACGCGCTGAAGGCGCGGGGCGTCTCGGTGACCCTGGCGCCGGTGGACGGCATCCCGCATCATCAACTGCCGTCGTATGTGGAGCCGCTGCGCGACGCCATCCCCTGGATCCGGGAGGCCTGGGCCCGGAAGTAGGCGTCGCGCGATTCGACGCGTCGATGGCCGAACGCCGAGAGCCGACAGCCAGAGTCCCATGTCCGTCCTTCTGCTCTCCACCTACGATCTCGGCCGCCAGCCATTCGGGTTGGCCTCGCCCACCGCGTGGCTGCGCCGTGCCGGCGTCGAGACGCACGCCGTCGATCTGTCGCGTCACCGCCTCGACCCCGATCGGCTGGCGCGCGCCGCGCTGGTGGCGGTGTACCTCCCGATGCACACGGCCACCCGCCTGGCGCTTCCCGTCCTCGACGCCGTGCGCGCGCAGGCCTCCCACGCCCATCTTGCCGCCTATGGCCTTTATGCCCCGCTCAACGAACGGCTATTGAGGGATCACGGTGTCGAGACCATCCTTGGGCCCGAGTTCGAGGCCGATCTGGTCGCCCTGGCTCAGCGCACGCTGGAGACTGCCGGCCGGCGAGGCGCCTCCGGCCGCCGCGTGACGCCTGACGCCCCGGCCCCGTTCCACACCGCGAACCCTCGTCCCCGCCTGCCGCGCCTGTCCTTCATCACCCCGGACCGCACAGGTTTGCCGTCGCTGTCGGAGTACGCGACGCTGCGCTGGCCCGATGGATCGTCGCGGCTCGTGGGCAGCACGGAGGCGACCCGCGGTTGCCGGCACTCGTGCCGCCACTGCCCGATCGTTCCGGTGTACGGCGGCCAGTTCCGCGCCGTGCCGGTGGACGTCGTACTGGAAGACATCGCGCAGCAGGTGGCGGACGGCGCCGGTCACATCACGTTTGCCGACCCCGACTTCCTCAACGGGCCCGCGCACGCGCGGCGCATCGTCGAAGGGCTGCACGCCCGCTGGCCGTCGCTCACCTACGACGCCACCATCAAGGTGGAACACCTGCGGCGCCATGCGGCCGTCCTGCCGGCGCTTCGGGACACGGGCTGCGCCTTCGTGACGAGCGCTGTCGAGTCGGTAGACGACCGGGTGCTCGAGCACCTCGACAAGGGGCACACTCGAGCCGATGTGATCTGGGTCTCGGAGGAACTTCGGCGCGTCGGGTTGCCGCTCGCGCCGACCTTCGTCGCGTTCACGCCGTGGACCACGCTGGAGAGCTACCTCGATCTGCTGGACACCATGGCGGCGCTCGACCTGGTCGAACACGTGGCACCCGTCCAGTGGACGCTGCGCCTGCTCGTCACGTGGCAGTCTCGCCTGCTCGAACTCGACAGCGTACGCGCGGTGACGCGCGCGTTCGATGCGCAGACCCTGACGTACCCGTGGCGCCATCCAGACCCGCGCGTCGATGCCCTGCAGCGGGACGTGATGACGCTCGTGGGCGTCCGCGCGAGCCGCGCGCGTCACGAGGTGTACGCGGAGATTCGCGCGCGTGCCTGCGAGGCGGTGGAAGGCCGGCGGGGGAGCCGGCTTCCCACGCGGCCGCCGCTCGTCGCGCGTGCCGCCATTCCGTACCTGAACGAACCCTGGTACTGTTGAGCGGAGCCCACTGGAGAGCAGGTGGCTCTCCTCTGACGCGGTTCGCGATTCGCGATTCGCGATTCGTTGTTCGCAATTCGCGATTCGCTATTCGCAGGTCGCGATTCGCGATTCGCAGCCAGGCGCCAGTCGCTGTTTCCCTTAGTGCCCTTCGTGAAGCGCATCCTTCTGCTGGCGACGACAACGGGGTATCAGACCCGGATGTTCGGGGAGGCCGCCGCGCGGATCGGCGTCGAACTGCAGTTCGCCACCGACCGGTGCGACCAGCTCGAAAATCCCTGGCGCGATGGGGCGATTGCCATTCGCTTCGCGGCGGAGGAGGACTCCGTCCAGGCGATCGTCAAGGCCGCCCGGGATCGGCCGTTCGACGGGATGCTGACGGTCGGCGATGGCCCCGTCGTGATTGCCGCGCGCGTCGCCGCGGCCCTCGGGATGCCAGGCCACCCACCGGAGGCTGCCGCCGCCAGCCGCGACAAGCAGCGGTTCCGAGCGCGCCTGAGCGCGGCGAAGCTGTCCGTGCCCTGGTTCACGACCGTGACGGCCGACACAGATCCCGCCACGCTGCGCGACCGCGTGCCGTTCCCCTGTGTCGTCAAACCCGTCGCGCTTTCGGGCAGCCGCGGCGTCATCAGGGCGAACGATGGACGGGAGTTCGTCGAGGCGTACGAGCGGCTGCGGCGCCTGCTGGAGTCGCCGGAGGTGCGGGCCTCGCGTGATGCCGCGACCCGGCTGATTCACGTGGAAGGCTACATCGACGGAGAGGAGTTCGCCCTCGAGGGCGTGCTCGATAGCGGCCGCCTGCAGACGTTCGCCCTCTTTGACAAACCCGATCCGCTCGTGGGCCCCTTCTTCGAAGAGACGATCTACCTCACCCCTTCGCGCCGGTCCGCCCGGCTGCAGGCCACAATCGGACGCGCGGTCGAGGCGGCGGTGAAGGCCGTCGGGCTGCTCCACGGCCCCGTGCACGCGGAATGCCGCGTGGGACAGGAAGGCTGCGTCGTGATCGAAGTCGCGGCCCGGCCGATCGGCGGGCTGTGTGCGCGGGCACTGAGGTTCGACGGGCCCGCGGGACACGGGATATCGCTCGAGGAGGTGCTGCTCCGCCATGCGATGGGTGAACCCGTGGACGGCTACGTGCGCGAGCCTCAGGCGTCTGGCGTGATGATGATCCCCATTCCGCGTGAGGGCGTGTACCGGGGAGTGGAGGGGGTGGAGGAGGCCGAAGCTGTCGCGGGCGTGGACCAGGTCACCATCACCGCACGGCCCGACCAGCGGCTCGTGCCCCTGCCGGAGGGCGCAAGCTATCTGGGCTTCATCTTTGCTCGCGGCGCGGGACCAGCCGAGGCCGAGCGGTCGTTGCGGCAGGCGCACCGCGCGCTGCGGTTCGCGATCGATCCCCGCATCCCGTTGCGACAGTGACCTTGTCGCTGATGCGCCGCTCCGGCCGAGCCTACTTGGCCTGCTGCGGGACGTAGCCCGGCGGCAGCGCCGCTCCCTCCCCGAAGAAGAACTCCTCGAGGTGCTTCAGGATGAGCTCCTGACCTTCCTTCTGCCACGGCATCAGGCGGTATTCATTCAGGATCATCTTCTGGCGCTCTTCCCACAGCTTCCAGGCGTCCGCCGAGACGTGATCGTAGATGCGCTGACCGATCTCCCCGGGCCACGGCGCCATGTCGAGACCCGGGAGCTGCTTCTGCAACTTCACGCAGAAGACCGTGCGCCCGCTCGTACCGCCGGCCGGCTCGCCCTGGCCCGACGGGGGGCCGCCACTCATGCTCATGCCATCGCCTCCAGCCACAGATTGTACTCCCTGCCAGACCGCCAACGAGGCGGGCGGCTGGTATCATGAAGCGTCACCTTCGCCACTAAGCACCGTGGAACCCGAAGACCGCCATCGCCTCTGCTGGTACAGCCGCCGCACGCCGGAGATCCCCGAGGACCTGGGTCTCCAGACGATCGTTGACGGCCACCTGCTGTACTGCGCCCACCCCATGTGGTTCCCCGTCGTGGGCTACCAGTTCGAAGTCTCCAACTGCGCAGACTGCGATTACTTCCGGGCGACGAAGTCCAGTCGCGGCTCGTCGCTCGAATAGCGCGCGCCCGTCGGAGCGGCGCCTCACGACCTGACTGAACCTTTGTATTGGTTCTTGTCGGGCTGGGAGCTCTACTGTAGTGATTTCATTCACCGCCCGTTAGATACGGGCTGATGACCTAAGTATAAGTCATTTATTTTCAATATTTTAACTGAGTGGCAGATCCAGCTCAGGTGGCACGCGCCTTGCGATTGAACCCAGGCATAAGGAGGCAAGAATCATGACCGAGCACCGCAAGGAGCGCCGTGGGTTTGCGTCGATGTCGGCCGAGAAGCAGCGCGAGATCGCCAGCAAGGGTGGACGCGCCGCGCATGCCAAGGGCACGGCACACGAGTGGAGTTCTGATGAGGCTCGTGCCGCCGGACGCAAGGGCGGAATGATGAGCCGCGGCGGACGCGGGAAGCTTCCCGAGGGCACCTCCGACGAGGCAGCCACTTCCACCCCGAACCCGCCCATTCCCACCAACGAGGGGAGCGTCTAGCCGCCCACCGTCGGTGGCTGCGATTGAGTCGCCGCGAGGCGAACTGCGCTGACAGGCCTGCGGTCTAAGGCGCAACCTCGCTTAGGGAGTGAGTCGAGCGACCTGCACTCTGGCGTCGTTGAAGCAGGCGCCGCCCCCGAGATCTGTCAGCGTGTCCGGGACCAGGGCATTTGAAGTCCATCCCAGAGGCACGCTGCGGCGCCACACCCCTTTCGGATAGGACACCGTGCCCGGCCGCACGTGCGTTGTCACGTGCGCCGGGCACGTCATCTCTCCGAGGGCGTTGAAGACGCGCACCTCGTCGCCGTCCCGCACGCCGCGCGTCGCGGCATCGTCCGGATGCATGTCCAGCGTCGCCGTCGGCCGGGGCAACTCCCCGAGCGTTGAGCTGATCGTGCGGTCGCTCGCCGGCGAAATCAGCGACAGGGGGTACTCGCGTGTCGCGGGGTCCGGCCGGAACGTGTACAGCCCGAGCGGAGCCTCCTGCTCGAGCGCTTCGTCGAAGAGATGTACCTTGCCATCAGACGTCCGCGGGAAGACGTCTACGAACTGAATTGGCCGCGCCCCGCCAGGGGGGATGGGCATGGTGCCGCTGCGCAACGCGTCGGCCGCCTCCGTAGGCAGTCCACTCATCACGGCCAGCATCGCGTCCAGCTCCCCCTGGGGATCGTCGTCCCTGTCCAGGCCGGTTCGGCGCAGGAGGTCCGCGAAAACGTCGGCATTGGCCCGGGCCTCACCGACCTGGTCGATGACGGGCCGTCCCAGTTGCAGGGTGATCGGCCCGTAGCCCCGTACGAAGTCGTAGCCTTCCAGAAACGTCGTCGCCGGCAGCACGACGTCCGCGTACACCGCCGTGTCGGTCATCACCTGCTCGAACACCACTGTGAACAGGTCCTCGCGTTCGAGGCCCTTGATCACCCTCGCCTGGTCGGGAAGCGTGACGGCCGGATTGCAGTTGTAGACGAACAGCACGTCGATCGGAGCGCCCTCGGGTTCGGTCAGCGCGCGGCCCACGCGATTGATGTTCACGACTCGCGTCGCCGGCTCCTGATCCCGAATCCACGTCTTCTCGATGCCCCACGACGCCGTGTTGCTCATCGAGTATCCGCCTCCGCGAATCCCGAACTTGCCGCCGACGGCCGGCAGCGCGAGCACGGCCAGCGCGGCGTTGCCTCCATTCCGGTTGCGTTCCAGGCCCCAGCCGCACTTCACCAGAGCCGGACTGGCGCCGGCGTACATCTCCGCAAACGTCGTCACCTGGTCTACCGTGAGACCGGTGACCTCGGCCGTCCGCACCGGCGTCCACGGCTCCGCGCGTTCTCGCAGTTGCTCCCATCCGGTCGTGTGCTCGGCCAGGAAGCCGAGGTCCGCTGTACCGCTGTGGAAGAGATGCCGGTGCACGGCCATGGCCAGAGCGACATCGCTGCCCGGTCGCGGCGCCAGGTGCAGATCGGCCTGGCGCGCAAGCGGCGTGGTGCGGGGGTCGATGACGACGATGGTGGTGCCCCTGGTGCGGGCATCCTTCAGGTACGGCATCAGGTGAATGCCGGACACCCCGGGGTTCACCCCCCAGAGCACGATCAGCCTGGCTTCTGGATAGTCCTGATACGTCGTCGAGGCCATCTTGCCGTAGGCCGCCTGGTTGGCGGCACCGGTGGGCGCGGCGCAGAGCGTCCGTGCGAGGCGGGATGCACCCAGCCGCCGGAACAGGGCCGCGTCGGTCGTGTCCTGAGTGAGCAGGCCGTTCGATCCCCCGTAGCAGAGCGGAAGGACCGACGCGCCGCCGGTACGCTGGTGCGCATCGACGAGCCTGTCGGCCACGAGCGACAACGCTTCCTCCCAGTTCACCCGCTCGAAGCGGCCCTCACCCTTGGCGCCTCGTCGCACCGCGGGGTAAAGCAGGCGGTCGTCGCCGTAGACGCGCTGATGAAATCTCCGAACCTTCGCGCAGATGTAGCCGTTGGTCACCTCGTTGCTGCGGGCGCCGTCGATGGTCGTAATCCTCCCGCCGCGCACCGTCACCGACAGCGTGCAGGCGTCGGGGCAGTCAAGGGGGCAGGCAGTTTCGACGGTGGACTCGGTGGGCGCGATACCGGGGCGGACAGCCATCAGTGGATTCTAGGGGAGGCGGGCCGGCGAGGACAACCATCTCGCGATCTGGTGATGTGTTGATGTGGTGATCGGATCTGGCGATGCTCCGATCTTCGCTGGGCGGGGACGAATCTATCTCTCTATCTCCCGGGGTGACGCGACGATGCATCACCCGGCGTCAGCCGGGCAACGCCCAGTCCTCCCACGCCAGATCATCCACACGTCCGAACTCACGCGAGTTGGCTGTGACGAGCGTCAACCCACGCCGGACGGCCTGCCCCGCAATCAGCGCGTCGTAGGCCCCGATGGGCGTGCCCGACCGTTCGAGCAACGCCCTCACCTCTCCCCCCGCGCGCGCATCAGCATCGTCAAACGCGAGCACCTCGACGGGACCCGACAGGAACGTCTGGACTCGCGCGGTGTTCTGCTCGCGCCGTTCGCTCTTCGCGACTCCGTACCAGAGCTCGTGCAGGACCACGGTGGACACGCACACGACACCACCGTTCCCGAGAGCGCGCTGGAAGCGGGCACGTACGGGTACCGACGTACCGTTGATAAGCGCGATGCACGCGTTCGTGTCGAGCGAGTACTCGATCACGAGAAGTCGTCGCGCAAGGGCGCCACGGGCTGGCGGCGTCCCTCAGGCATGAACGGCTCGGCCGCAAAGCGGTCGAGCTCCGCAAACCACTCCGTGACGTCCGACACGACAGGTTCGAGCAGGACCCCGCGGCCGTGGCGGGACACCCGCACCTCTGTGCCGGGGAAGCGAAACTCCATCGGCAAGCGCACGGCCTGGCTGCGTCCGTTCACGAACAGTTTGGCGAGTTTGCTCATCGTGTTTCCCTCACTTGATATATATCAACAATATATACCAAGAGAAGGCCCAGAGCAAGGGAACTGTGGAGAACGGGCCCAACAGTCCTACGGACGGCGGGTGCGAACGGCCGTGCCGTCCTCGATCTCCCGCAGCGCCTGGAATGGCCCTGCTACGACCGGCGTGTCCGCATCGATACCCGTGACCTCGACGTCGAGCCCGCCGATAATCCCCATCGTCACTGGCGTGAACCGCGCGATGTCGTCGCGCACGACGAACACGCCCGTGAGCGTGGCGGTGCCGTCTGGCGCGGCACGTTCGACGACGGCCTGGAGGGGTACGACCAGGGGGCGGGTGCGTTCGGCGACCAGTATCTCGGCGTCGCAGGTGAGTCCCGGCCGGAGCGAAGCCGTGTCGCCTTCGAGCTGCACCTTCACGCGAAACTCGCGCGCTGCCGCCTGCTGGCCCAACTGCGGCAGGGCGCTCGCGCCGATTTCCACCACTCGGCCGCTGAAGCGTTCTCCCGGCAACGCTTCGAGCATCACGGTCGCGGGCTGGTCGAGGGCCAGGCGCAACACGTCGGCCTCGGCGACCTTCACCTCCGCGATGATGGCGCTCAGATCCGAGACCGTCATCAGAGTGGTGCCTGGCTGATTCTGGACCCCGATGACCACCATTTCGCCCTCTTCCACCTCGAGGCGTGTGACGATGCCGGCGACTGGTGAGGTGATGGCGGTCTTGTCGAGGCTGTCGCGCGCCCGTGCTTCGTCCGCGCGTGCCTGAGCCACGCGGCGCGTGGCGGCCTCGCGAGCTTGTTCGGCGCGCCGAACGGCGGACGTCGCCGAGACGGCCTGGGCGGCCGCCGTGTCGGCGCCGGCCAACGCCGCGTCGAGTTCGGCCTGGGCGATGAGGCCGCTGGCGCGGAGGTCGCGTGCGCGGGCCAGCACACGGTCGGCCTCGGCCGCCCGGGCTTGTGCGGCCTCGAGATCCGCCTGCGCGGTTCTGACCTGATCGGCCGCGCCACGCGCCTCTGCCTCGAGCGCTTGACGTCCTGATGAAGCCGCCTCGGCGGCGCTGGCCGCCTGGACGGGGTCGATGCGCGCCAGCACCTGGCCGGCCTCGACGCGGTCGCCCTCCCGGACCTGCAACTCGACGAGCCGCCCCATCACGTTGGAACCGATATTGGCGTAGCGCTGAGCCACGATTTCGCCCGAGGCGGTCACGTACGACGCGAGCGTCTCGACCTGGCGGACGGTGGCGACGTCCACCTCGCGCGCCTCCGGGCCCCGGCGTGCCATCACGACGCCCAGGACCACGACCAGGGTGGCGATCAACGGAAGGAGCAGGCGGCGCACTCTCATATGACTAAACTTACCCTTGGACGCCACATGCGGCCGAAGGATTCGCGGGTCTTGCGAATTCCGGGGGCCTCCGAGCGGAATCTGTTGTCAAAGCGTTCAATGAGAGTCGTGGTCGAGGCGTTCGCCCAGGCGTTCGCGGCGCTGCGCGCGCGCCCGTTGCGAGCCTCGCTCGGTGGCCTGGCCATTGCCGTTGCCGTTGCGACGATCGTGTTCGTGGTGACGGCCCTGGATGGCGTGGCGGCCGGCGCCCGCCTGGCGACGGCCCGCGCGTTCGGATCGGACACGTTCCTGATCGCACAGGTCGCGTCCCCCGGCCGGGTCAGCCGCCGCGAACTCGAGCAGCAGCGCCTTCGCAACCCGCCGATTCAGCGGTCCGACGTGCGCTTCCTTGAGCGCTGGGCGGACGGCCTCGTCCTGTACGCCCCTAACGCCCAGACCAGCGCGGACCTTGTCGCGGGCGCGCGACGGTTCGAGAACGCCGCCATCACCGGCACCACCGCAGCGCTCGCCGACCTGCGCGACCTCGCGATCGGACGAGGGCGTTTCTTCACCGACCGCGAGTCGGACGCTGGCGCGGCCGTGGCCGTGATCGGCACCGACGTCGCCGACACCCTGTTCCCCGGCAAGGATCCGCTCGGGCAGACGCTCCGCATGGCCGGCCGGCGTTTCGAGGTGATCGGGGTGCAGGACCGCCTGGGCAGCTCCGGTGGCACGTCGCTCGACCGCTACGCCTGGATCCCGCTCGTGGCGTTCGAGCGCGCGTTCGGAGCGCCGCGCAGCGTGCAGATCTTCGCGAAGGCCGCTCCAGGGTTGCCGTCTGTCACGGGCGAGGATCGGGCGCGGATCAGCTTGCGCGCCCGCCGCACCCTCGCGCCGGGCGTCACCGACAACTTCGATGTGTTGACGCCGGACGCGGCGCGCACCTTCGTGCAGTCGCTGTCCGAACGGATCGGTGCTGCCGCCGGGCCCATCTCGGTGATGGCACTGCTGGCGGCGATCGTCGTCGTCACCAACACCGTCCTCGTGTCGGTCACCGAGCGCACGCGCGAGATCGGCGTCCGGAGGGCGCTTGGTGCCCGCCGCCGCCAGATCATGGCCGAGGTCCTGGCCGAGGCCCTGCTCATGGCCCTGATTGGCGGCGCCATCGGCGCGGCTGCTGCGTCCGGCCTGCTCGCCCTGCTGGCCGGGCTGCTCGACGTGCCGCTCGCCGTCGAGCCCGCCACCGTCGTCTTCGCCCTTTCGGCCTCGGGTCTGAGCGGCTTGATTGCCGGCTGGTATCCCGCCCGCCGCGCGACGCGCATCGACGTGATCGCCGCGATCAGGAGCGAGTAGGCGCATGGCGGTCACGATCGAATCGGGAAGCGCGAACGACCGCCGGCGGACTCGCCCGTCCCGTCAGCCCCTGGGCGCCGCCCTGTCCGGCGCGGCGAGCCTGGCCGTGGACTCCCTTCGGGCGCAGCCGTCGCGATCCGCTCTCGCCGTGGCGGGCATCGTCATCGGGATCGTCACGGTGGTGCTGGTGGCGTCCGTGCTGGTCGGCTTGCGGAACAGCGTCGCACAGCTCTTCCGGGAACTCGGGACCGAGAACATCTTCGCGTTTCATCGTGGTGGCGACCCGTACTCACCGCCCTCGGAAGCCGAGGCACGGCGTCGGACGCTGTCGCCATCGCTCGTGGCGACACTCGAGCAGCTGGGGCCGTCGATCCGTGAAGTGGGCGTGCAGGTGCTGGTGCCCGCGGTCACGGCCACGCGCACCATCACCGCCCGCGCCGGGGTGAACGAATCCGACACGGTGATCATCGAGGGCGTCTCGCCGAACTTCCACGAGATCACCGGCGCCGAGTTCGCAAGCGGCCGTCCATTCACGGAACTCGAGAGCCGTGTGGCGGCGCCAGTCGCCGTCATCGGCGCCAACATCGCGCGCGCCCTCTTCGGCACCGCGGACGCCGTCGGACAGTCGCTTCTGCTCGGCGGCGATCGCTACTTCGTCGTCGGCGAGCTGGCGCCGCGCCGTGGCACGTTCTTCGGGGAGAACCGCAACGACAACGTGGTATCGATTCCCGCCGGCACGGCGCGACGAAGGTTCCCCGATGCCGAGCAGACCGTTCTGTACATCCGCGCGATGCCTGGCGCACGCGACCAGGCGCGGATCGAAGCCGAGACGATCCTTCGACTTGCACGCGGCGTACCGCTCGGAGCCCCCAGCGACTTCACGCTGTCGACGGCGGACCAGATCATCGCGCAATTCGATCGGATCGGGGCGCAGATCTTCTTCGCCACCGTGGCGCTCGCAGCCGTGAGCCTGCTCATCGGCGGCATCGGCATCGCCAACGTGATGATTATCAGCGTGACGGAGCGCACCCGCGAGATCGGCGTGCGCCTCGCGATCGGCGCGCGCCGCCCGGAGGTGCTCCGGCAGTTTCTGCTGGAAGCGGCGTTGCTCTCGGGGCTCGGGGGCGTGGCCGGCGTCGTGGTCGCCACGCTGCTCGGACTCTTGGCCACGGCCCTGGCTCCCGGTTTCCCGGCCGTCCCTCCGCTCTGGGCCGTGGCGAGCGGCCTTGGCACGTCGGTGCTCGTGGGCGTGGTGGCGGGCTACTGGCCGGCCCGCCGCGCGGCGGGCCTTGACCCCGTCGAGGCGCTCCGCTACGAATAGGGAGTGCCCGGCGCCGACCACAGCCTTCCTCACGTCGTGATCGTCGGCGGCGGGTTCGGGGGCCTCTTCGCCGCCCGTGCCCTGCGCAGGACGCCTGTCCGCGTCACCCTGATCGATCGCCAGAACCACCACCTCTTCCAGCCCCTGCTCTACCAGGTGGCCACCGCCGTGCTCTCCCCCGGAGACATCGCCGCGCCGATCCGCTGGGTGCTGCGAGGCCAGCGACACCTGCGTGTCCTGATGGGCGAAGTGACCTCGATCGACACGAGCGCGCGACGTGTGGTGCTCGAGAATGGCGACGAGGTGGAGTACGACTTCCTGATCGTTGCGGCCGGCGCCACGCATGCGTACTTTGGACAGGACGCGTGGGCGAGCTTCGCGCCCGGCTTGAAGACGCTCGATGACGCGCTCGACCTCCGGCGGCGGGTGCTCGTCGCCTTCGAACGGGCCGAGCGCGAACCCGATCCGGCGCGTCAGCGCAGGTGGCTCACGTTCGCGATCGTCGGCGGCGGGCCGACGGGCGTGGAGTTGGCGGGCAGCCTCGCCGAGATCGCGCGGCACACCCTCCGCCGCGAGTACGCGGCCGTTGATCCGCGGTCGTCGCGCGTCATGCTGATTGAGGCCGGGCCGAGCATCCTCTCCTCCTTTCCCGCGCCCCTGCGCGAGCGGGCCAGGCGATCGCTGCGCGAGTTGGGGGTCGAGGTCCGTGAAGGCGAGGCCGTCACCGACATCGGTGACGGCTTCGTCAGGATCGGCCCGGATCTGGTGGCGGCGCAGACAGTCATCTGGGCCGCCGGGGTGGCCGCCTCGCCCCTCGGTCGTTCGCTCGACGTGCCGCTCGATCGCGCGGGCCGGGTGATCGTCGAACCCGATCTGTCCATCCCGGGCCGTCCGGAGGTGTTCGTCGTGGGAGACCTCGCCTCCTTCACGCACCAGACCACGGCACCTCTGCCGGGAGTGGCGCAGGTGGCGATGCAGGGCGCGGCATCGGCGGCCGTCAACATCCGCCGGCGGCTGGCAGGACAGCCATCGGTGCCGTTCCGGTATCGCGACTACGGCAACATGGCGACGATTGGCCGCGCGTCGGCGGTGGCCGACTTCGGATGGGCGCGCCTGTCAGGATATCCCGCCTGGTTGATGTGGCTGTTCATCCACCTGGTCTGGCTGGTGGGCTTCAGGAGCCGAGTGTCCGTCCTGCTGCAGTGGGCGGTCTCGTACGTGTCCTACCAGCGGAGCGTCCGGCTGATCACGGGGCGGCCGGCTTCGGTCCCCCGTCGAGAGCAGGCCCTTCCGGACTAGACTAACGCCGCACCGGCGACACGACCTGCCCCGACAGGACATGGGTGAACCGGCCGCCGTCACGCGCGAGCACGCCGTTCACGAGCACGTGCACCATGCCCTCCGCGAGCTGGTGCGGATCCTGGTAGGTGGCCGCGTCACGGACGGCCGCAGGGTCGAAGACGAGCAGGTCGGCGTAGGCGCCTTCGCGAATCGTGCCGCGGTCTTTAAGGCCGAAGACCGAGGCAGGGAGGCTCGTCATGGACCGGATGGCGAAGGGCAGGTCGACGACACCCCTCTCATGCACATACACCCGCAGCTTGCGCGGGAAGGCACCGTATGCGCGCGGGTGCGGCTTCCCCTGGCCCAGCGGGACCAGGTCTCCGTCCGTGCACGTCATCGTCCACGGCCGGCGCATCAACAGCTCGATGTCGCGCTCCGACATGTTGAACGAGACGAGGCTCGTCTCCGATCGCTCGAGCAGATCGAGCGCCGTCACCTCAGGCGCCGTTCCGGCCGCCTCCGACAGGTCGGCGAGCGTCCGGCCCTCGATCGACGGATCCGGCGCGAACCGGCCGACCATCAGCGTGTCGGGGCCGCCGCGCCGGGCGATGTTCGTCCGTACTTCGTCCAGCAGCCGTGCCCGATCGTTGCCGCGGATCCGTGCCAGCAGGGCGTCGCGCCCTCCGACCTGTGCCCAGCGGGGGATGAGCGCGCCCGTGATGCCCGTTCCGCTCGCGCTGTAGGGATACTGATCGGCGAAGACCTCGACGCCCCTGGCGCGCGCCGCCTCGATCCGCTCGATGATGGCCATTGACAGGCCCCAGTTGGCCGGCCCCAGTGCCTTCACGTGCGAGACGACGCCGACGAGGCCCGCCTGCTCGGCGATGTCGATGACTTCCTGCACGGCGGCGACGACCCCGATGGTGTAGTCGCCCTCGTCACGGATGTGGCTCGAGTACACGCCGCCGTACTGCGCTGCGATCCGCGCCATCGCCACGACTTCGTCGGTCTTCGAGTAGCTCCCCGGCGCATAGTAGAGGCCGCTCGACAGGCCGAGGGCGCCCGCCTTCATGCCCTCGTTCACCATGTTCACCATCTCGGCGAGCGCTTCCGAGTCTGGCTCGGCGTCGGACATCCCCATCACGGCGGCGCGAATCGTCCCATGCGGCACGAACATCCCGACGTTCACGCCGATGCCGTGCTCCTCGTAGGTGGCCCGCTGGCCGGCGATCGTGACGGGTCCGCCGCCGTCCGGATTGACGAACGCGGTCGTGATCCCTTGTGCGAGAAGCGGTTCCGCATGCCGCAGGTCGTCCAGCAGCCCCGGACCCGCGTGCGAGTGCACGTCGATGAACCCCGGCGTGACGTAGAGGCCAGACGCGTCGATCACCCGCGATGCCGTTGCGCCGTCGAGGCGCCCCACCGCACGAATTCGGTCGGAGACGATGCCGATGTCGAGCCGTTGCCATGGGTTGCCGGTGCCATCGAGCACGCGGCCCTCGCGGATCAGGATGTCGTAGTGCGCCGCTTGACCTTGACTCTGGTGCTCAGGTGCCGCGACATGCCCCGGAGGATCAGACTTCACGGGGACGGCCAGCATCAGCAGGATGAGCCCGCAGAGGATCGCTTTCGCTGTCACATGCCCCTCGATTCTGGCTGCTCTCATCATCGCCCCATCGTCGCCGCCAGCAGTACGACGTGCTTCGCGGTTCGCAGCATCGCCGGGATGTCGGCCCACTCATCCGCGAAGCCCCGCTGGCCGCCACGGCTCCCGCCGAGACCGATGGCGGGCGTCCCCTGGCCCAGGGCGACGTTCATGTTGGACGAGCCGGCGTTGCCGAGCCGGCCCTCCAGCCCGAGGTGCTGTGCGATGGCCACCGACGTCACAACAAGAGGCGCGCGGTCGAAGTCGGGGAGCTGGCCCCCTGGGGTGAGCTGGACGGGTTCCATGGCGAAGGCAACGCCCGTGTCCTCGGCCACGGCTTCGAGGAGCGCGCGCACGTCGGTCTCCACCGCCGACACGTGGCCGGCGTCGAGCGACCGGATATCGAGCGAGAACCAGCCCGTGCCCGGCTTGTGGTTGAATACGGCTCCGCTCTGGATCATGGCCACGTTGATGATGGTCCTCGTGTCGGCGTGCCGCGTGGGGTGGGGGAGTTGGAGGATGCGGTCCACCGCGCGGCCAATGCCCTGATTGACGTTGGGCACGCCGCCGCCGAGCGAGTGTCCCGGTGTGCCGCTTGCGACAACGCGCCACCAGTGGATCGCGATCGCGCCGTAGCTGATGCTCGTGCCGTCACCCAGGATATCCACGAACGCGATGGCGCGTTCGCGGTAGCGGGCATAGAGCGCGGCCATCCCCTTCAGCCCCGTCTCCTCCTGGGCGACAGCCGCGAACACCAGGTCGTGCTCCGGCTGGATACCGCGCGCGACGAGCGCTTCGGCCGCCGCGACCATCGCCGCCGTCGTGAGGGAGGTGTTCGTACCCGGACCGACGACGCGGTCGCCGTCAACGCGGGGAGGTGCGCTCGCCGCGCGCTGGTGCTCGGCGACGGTCGCGAGATCGTCGAGCGTCGAGACGAAGATCAGCGCCTTGCCCGATCGGCCCGGGATCAGGCCCACCGCGTTGGGCGAATCGTCCACCACCACCTGCTGCAGCCCGACACGGCGCATCTCGGCCGCCACGGCCTCGGCGCGCTCGCGTTCCTGACCGGACGGGGAGACGATGCCGCCAATTCGCGCCAGCCATGCCGCGATGCCGTCACGTCGCTCCTCGATGTCTTCGAGGGCGCCAAGCACGGCCGGGTCGGCCAGCGCGAGCGGCAGTGGCTGCTGCGCGGGGGCGGACGACGCCGACAGTGCCACGAGCACCACGGCCACGGGGAGCGGGAACACGCGGAAGGTCAGCATGGGCAGGCGGCGACATTGTAGCGCGACGCTCGTGCGTGCCGGACGGTGATCCTACTGGAACACCCCGACGGTGGCGAGTATGATGAAAGACAGTCGCGCGGTCGCGCGCGTGACGTCCCCGCGTCCCCTCGACTCCTTCGGGAGCCGACTACTCCACACGAGCGCTTGGGAAGGGGCCAGCCATGATCCGTGTCGATCGCATTCTTTGCCCTGTTGATCAGTCCGATATCTCCCGGCGCGCGCTCGACTACGCCGTGGTGCTCGCGAAACGCTACGGCGCATCCGTGTGCGCCGCGGAGGTCGTGTCGGTCACCCTGCCGACGGCCGACTACCTTCCCCCGTCCGCGGAGTTCGCGCTGACCACCGGTCAGCAGCAAGCGCACGCCGAGGCCCTCGAGGCGTTCGTGGCACCGGCGCGCCGCGACGGCGTCGCGGTCGAGACCCGCGTCAGCGGCGGGTTCATCGTCGAGCAGTTGCTGCTCGAAGCCGAGGAGTACAAGCCCGACCTGATCGTCATGGGCACCCATGGTCGATCGGGGGTGCAACGTCTGGTGCTCGGATCGGTGGCCGAGAAGATCCTGCGGCGCGCCGCCTGTCCCGTGCTGACCGTCCCCCCTGCGGTGAAGGTCGCCCCGGCGACGCTCGAGTTGCCGAAGACGATCCTCTGCCCCCTCGATTTCTCCGACGCGTCACTTCGCGCGCTCGAGTTTGCGATGTCCCTGGCTCAGGAAAGCGACGCCACGCTCATCCTGATGCACGTGGTGGATTGGGCCGCGGAGACGTGGGCCGCCGGGACCCACGGCGCGGCGTTGGCCGACTACACGTCGGCACGAAAGGCCGAAGCGGAGCGGCTTCTCCGCGACGCCATCCCGGAGCCTGCCCGCGAGTGGTGCCAACCGGAGATTTTGGTGGTGGAAGGCAAGCCGTGGCGCCAGATCCTGCGGGTGGCCGGCGAGCGGCATGCGGACCTCGTCGTGCTGGGCGTGCTCGGCCGTGGCGCCGTGGACCTGACGCTCTTTGGCTCCACCACGCATCACGTCGTTCGTGAAGCGCCGTGCCCCGTGTTGACGGTCCGCGCCGCGGGCTGAGCGGCAGACGGCAGGAGCCGGAAGGGAGGGGGCACGGACACGACGGCGGGGCCAGATCCGTGCCTCGACTTCGCGGCCGTGCGCGTGCTACAACGGCGCCACAGACCATGGCACTGTCCCTGCGCCGCGCACTGCTCGTGTCGGGATGTGTGCTGCTCGTGGCGAGCGCACCTCTCTACGCCCAGCAGACCATCAACCTTCCCCCGGCACTCCGGGCCAGCCTCGACCGGTCCGTCGATCCCGCCCAGCGCATTCGGGTCACCGATCCTGAAGGGCGGGAGATCACGGAAGAGACCCGCGCTCGGGTCCGAGACGGGGCCGTGGTGCTCGCGCCGCCCGCCAACCGGCCCTTCATCGTCCGGCTCGAACAGGTCGAGCGGATGACGCTGCCCGTCGATCAGGCGCGTGTCGCGTTGCCCGGGGGCCTGGTGATGCCAGGTCCGCGCGGCACGCTGCCCGCCTGGTTCCAGGTGACCGTGGGGGCGAGTCCGAGTCCCGCGGTGTGGGACGAGGCCAGTCGGCGCTACACCACGCGGTTGTGGTTCGGGCTGAGAGCCAGCGATCACGCGTCGCCCGACCTCGTGCCGGACCGTCCGGTGGCGGTCCGGCTCGACTTCCTCGGGTTGAACGCCGAACCGGTCGAGGCCTTGCAGATCGAGCGCCCGGGCCTCGAGTACGAGCGGCCGGTGGATCTGCACTTCATGCCGACGACGGCGAGCCCGACGTTGCAGGTGCGATCGAATCTGACGAGCGTTGACCTTGCCCTCGAGGTGCTGCCGCGGCTGGAGCTTCGCCCGGTGCACCTCGAGATCCCAGGCCTCGGCCTGGGCACCGTGGACGTCGTCGTCGCCCACGTGCTGCCGCACGGCGAGGCTGCGCCCGCGACGCGTGCCGTCCCCGTCTCGCTGACCATTGAAGGCGGGGCGACGCTGGACGAGCCGTCGGTGGTGATCCGCGAGGGTGACACGCAGGCGCAGTTCACGCTGCGTTCCTCGGGCCTCGGCGATGTGACGATCCGGGCAAGGGCCGGTGCGCAGTCGGACAGCACGACGATCCGGCAGACGTTTCCTCTGTTTCCGCTGCTGGCGGGCTTGTTCGGCGGCTGCCTCGGCGGATACGCGCGGAGCTTCATGCCGCGGGCGCGCCGCCGCTCGACTCCGAGGCGCGTGCTCGAGGGAGTGGTGGTGGCCTTGATCGCGTGGATCGCGGCGGTGCTGGGCGTGGCGCAGCTCGGACTGCCGGCGGTGGTGGCGGCGACAGAGGCCGGTGCGTTTCTCGTCGGCGCGCTGGCCGGGTTCATGGGAGTCACGTTCATCGAACAGCTGACCCGAGGCAAGTCTCCGGCCCGGACGCCGGCCTGACATCGCTCATGGGCCGGTGAGCGCCTGATCCCTCCGAGCGTGAATCAGCGTCTACAGCCGCACCAGCCCGCGCCGCACCGCGACCGCGATCGCTTCGGTACGGCTCGAGACGCCCAGCTTGTCGAACAGGTGCGCGAGGTGCACCTTGACGGTGCCTTCGCTGATGCCGAGCCCGGCGGAGATCTCCTTGTTGGAGCGCCCGTCGGCGAGCTCGCGCAGCACCGCCAGCTCACGCGGCGTGAGCTGCACGCGCGCGCCGCGCTCGGCCAGGCGGGCGGCCACGGCGGGGGCGACATGCGTCCGCCCGCCGAGGACATCGCGGATGCAAGCGAGCAGTCCCTCGGCCGACACGTCCTTCAGCAAGTACGCCTGGGCGCCGGCCTTGAGCGCCCGGTCGATGTCCTCGTCCGTGTCGTAGGTCGTCAGGATGATGAGGCGGGCATCCGGCACGACCGCGCGAATCTGTCGAACGACCTCGACGCCCTCAAGACGCGGCATCCGCAGATCGATGAGTGCGACATCAGGCCTCAGTTCAACGAACAGCTCCACTGCCCGTTGGCCGTCTGGCGCTTCGGCCACGACGTCGAGGTCCGCCTCCTGGTTCAACAGGTTGGCCACGCCGTTGCGCATGAGCGCGTGGTCGTCGGCGATCAGGATGCGGGCCTTCGCAGGTGCCCGAGCCGTCCGCGGCTTCTTCATACGGCCCGCGGGTACCCCGCGCGCGCGCGCTCGTCGGTCCAGGCGAGAATCAACTCCGTGCCGCCGCCCGGCTCGGTGACGAGGGTCAAGGAGGCGTCGATCCGCTCGGCGCGCTCCTGCATTCCCCGCACGCCGTAGCCGCTCGTGGCCCCTTCGCTCTCGAACCCCCGTCCATCGTCGCCCACGACCAGCCGGAGTCCGGTCTCGTCCGCCAACAACCGCACCCAGATGCGCGACGCGCCGGCATGACGCACCGCGTTTGTGATCGCCTCCTGCGCGATGCGCACGATCTCGTGCTCCACCGGCTCCGGCGCGCTGGGGGTGCCGGAGACCTCGAGGACCAGGGGGATGGCGGCGCCCCGCTGCGCGCCATCGACGAGCCGGGTGAAGGCGTCCCGCAGGCCGGCGCCGTCGAGCACACGCGGACGCAGCGCATGCACGGAGCGCCGCGCCTCCAGCAGGTTCTCGCGCGCCAGGTCCATCACCTGGTCAAGGCTCGACGCCACCTGCTGTGGCAGCGGGCCCCCGTGCCGGCGCACGCCCTGCACCTGCATGGCGATGGCGGCAAATCCCTGCGCCATCGTGTCGTGGATCTCGCGCGCCAGGCGGTTGCGTTCCTCGAGCACCGCCGCCTGGCGCGCCTGCTCCTGCGCCTCGTGGGCAAGGCGCGTCAACTGGATGGCCAGTGCCGCCTGCTGCGCCAACGCGCGCAGCAACTGCTGGCTGATGGCGTCGAGCGTCGTATGCTCACGGAAGGCAAGGCCCAGAAAACCGACGAGGCGTTCCCCGGCCTGAAGCGCCGTGGCCACCAGCACGCGCACGCCGCGCTCACGAAAGTGCGTCCGCGCCTCCGGCGGGAAGAAATCCAGGTCGCGCTCGATGTCGAACTGTCGCGGCTGCCGGCTCGCGCGCAGCAGCTCGAGGGCCCGCGCCTCGGCGGCGTCCGTCCTTGGGACGATCAGCGGCTCGGTGATCACGCCGTCCTCGACGTAGACGGCGCGCCGCTGCTGGCCGCTGTCGTCGAGCAGCACGACGTAGCCGCTCGCCGCGCCGAGCTGGCGCGTGGTCTCGAGCACGAGCTGCGAAAGGAACGTCGAGAGATCCGGCTGGCTTGCGAGGTGTGTCGAGGTGCGCGCCAGCACGTCGTTGGCGGCTGCCAGTTCGCGGATCCGCCGCCGCTCGGCGTCGAGGCGCGCTGCGACGGCCGCATCCCGCTCGATGGCCCCGGCCAGGAGCGAGGCGGCGGTCTCGATGGTCGAGACCGTGGCCGGGCTCCACTCGCGGTCGGTGTGGCAGTTGTCGAAGCTCAGGACGCCCCAGAACTCGCCGTGCGCCACGATCGGCACGACGAGCACCGACCGCGTACCGTCCCGCTCCTTCAGCGCGCGGAGCGCATCGGGCATCTGTGCCGTATGCGCCTGCAGCGCCTGGCCGTCCTGGAGGCGATCGCGCCACGCCTCGCCGAACGAACAACACGACACGGGGAAGCGGCCCGGCAGTTCGGAGTGACGTACCACGCCAGGCTGCGTCCATTCGTACGGGCAGATCACCTGATCGCTCTCACGGGTCTCTGCCAACAGCCGCCGGTACACGCTCACACGGTCGGCTCCAGAGGCTTCGCCGAGCGACGCCAGCGCGCGCGGGATCGCCACCGAAAGATTGTCCCCAGAGGTGAGCAGCGCTTCAGCCGCGCCTGCCACGCCCCGCAGCAGCGCTTCGCGGCGCTCGATGGCGTCGGTCAGTGCCGCGTGCTCAATCGCGGACTCCTCGCAGGATCCTCCCGGCGCCCCGGGTTCCGAGGGCTGGCCTGGTCTTACTGGCATCGTGATGATTCGATTGTCCCCGCCGGTCCTCTGAATTCGCAATAGGCCGGATGGTGGAGGGCGCCGGCCTCACGCCGCACCCGTCAGGCCGTCGTGACCACACGCCTCGGGTAGGTGCGGGCGACATACTCGTCCACGAGTTGCTGAAACGCCGCCGCGAGTTCGTCGTAATTGCCCCGCAGCGTCAGGGCGTGCTTTCCGTCGATGAAGACCGGGCACTGCGGCGCCTCCCCCGTGCCCGGCAGGCTGATGCCGATGTTGGCGGCCTTCGACTCGCCGGGGCCGTTGACGATGCAGCCCATGACGGCAAGCGTGAGGGTCTCGACACCCTCGTACTCGACCTTCCAGCGAGGCATCTGCTCACGGATGTACTGCTGCACCCGCTCGGCCAGTTCCTGGAAGGTGCTGCTGGTCGTGCGTCCGCATCCCGGACAGGCCGTCACGCTCGGTGCGAAGGTGCGCAAGCCGAGCGCCTGCAGCAATTCGCAGGCGGCGTACACTTCCTCGCGGCGATCGCCTCCGGGGCGTGGTGTCAGCGACACGCGGATGGTGTCGCCGATCCCCTGCTCGAGCAGGACGCCCATGGCAGAGGCCGACCAGACCAGCCCCTTGGTGCCCATGCCGGCCTCCGTGAGGCCAAGGTGCAGCGGTTGATCGGTCTGGCGGGCCAGCGCGCGATACACCTGGATCAGGTGGCTCGGGCGCGAGACCTTGCACGAGATGATGATCTGATCCGTGCGGAGCCCCGCGTCCCTCGCGAGTTCGGTGGACTGCAGCGCCGAGATCACCATGCACTCGTTGATGATCTCGTCGGAGGTCTTCCCGAGGTCCCTGTCGGTGTTCTCCTGCATCTTGGCCGTCACGAGCTCCTGATTCAGGGAGCCGCCGTTGACGCCGATGCGCACGGGCTTCCCTTGATCCACTGCCACCTGACAGATGGTGGAGAACTGCTCGTCGCGCCGCTTCCCCGTCCCGACATTGCCGGGGTTGATGCGGTATTTGTCGAGCGCCGCCGCACACGCCGGGTCGCGGGTGAGCAGCAGGTGACCGTTGTAGTGAAAGTCGCCGATGAGCGGTGCGGTGCAACCGGCGTCGAGCATCCGCTGCTTGATCTCCGGCACGGCGGCCGCCGCTTCGGGGACGTTCACCGTCACCCTGACCATCTCCGACCCGGCCTCCCACAGCTCGACGCACTGCCGGGCCGTGCCCGCCGCATCAGCCGTATCCGTCATCGTCATCGACTGCACGACGACCGGGGCGCCGCCGCCCACCTGGACGTTGCCGACCTTGACGCCGACGGTACGGTGGCGGACGGTGGGCTGAATCATGGGATTCCCACGATCATAGCAAAGACGGGTTCGGTGCACAGACGGGCGCGCACTGCAGAACCGTCCGCAGATTGCGCAGATGACGCAGATTCCGGGCCTCGCACGGCCGGCGGCATCACGTCCGCGGTCGGCCTTTGGCCGACCAGGCGCGCCCGGGTGGGGCGGGTCCTGAGTCGCCGCGGTGAATGACCGCGACTCAGGATCCGCCCTCACCCGGGCACGCCGGGCTGCAGGTCTTGACCTGCAGCCGCGGGACGACTGCATCTGCGCAATCCGCGTAATCCGCGGATACCCGTGAGAAACGCGCTCAGCCGGCCGTGCGCTCTTCGAGGGCGTGCCACCGCTCGTAGGCGGTGTGCAGCTCGGCGGCGACGACCTCCTGGCGCGCCAGGGCGACCTGGATGGCCTCGGCGCCGGTCTTGTAGAAGTCGGGCGCCGCCACGGCGGCCAGCAGCTCGGCCTGCTCGCGTTCGAGGGCTTCGATGGTGGCCGGCAGCCGCTCGAGCTCACGCTGCTCCTTGTAGGTGAGTTTCCGTGGCGTGCCGGCCGCCAAGGGCCCAGCGACGACGCGCGCGGGGCTCGCCGGCAGGGAGGAGGGTGGCGGCGCATCCTCCGGCGGGGCGGGCCGCTGGCGCAGCCAGTCCTCGTAGCCGCCGACGTACTCGGCGACGCGGCCGTCTCCCTCGAACACGAGCGTGCTGGTGACGACGTTGTCCAGGAAGGCACGGTCGTGGCTGACGAGGAGCAGCGTCCCGGGGAATTCAGCGAGCTGAGCTTCGAGCAGCTCGAGCGTCTCGAGGTCGAGATCGTTTGTCGGTTCATCGAGCACGAGCACGTTGGCCGGCCGCGTGAAGAGCCGCGCCAGCAGCAGGCGGTTGCGCTCGCCGCCGGAGAGCGCCTTCACGGGAGACCGCGCCCGCTCGGCAGGAAACAGGAAGTCGCGCAGGTAGCCCATCACGTGCCGGGACTGGCCCTGTACCGTGATCGTGTCATTGCCATCGCCGATGGTGTCCACGACGGTGCGCTCCGGGTCGAGCTGCTCGCGCTGCTGGTCGAAGTACGCTACCTCGACGTTCGCCCCGCGCCGGATCTCGCCGGCGTCCGGCGCGATCTCCTCGAGGAGGAGCCGCAACAGCGTCGTCTTGCCGGCGCCGTTGGGTCCGATGAGACCGATCCGGTCGCCGCGCATGATCCGGGTGGAGAAGTCGCGGACCACGGCCTGGCCGCCATAGCCTTTCGACACGCCGCGCGCCTCGAGAACCATCTTGCCGGAGGGGTCGGCGAGAGCGACCTGCACGCGCACCGTTCCCATGCGCTCGCGGCGCTCCGCGCGCTCGGCCCGCATCGCCATCAGCGCGCGGACGCGCCCCTCGTTGCGCGTGCGACGGGCCTTGATGCCCTGGCGCAGCCACACTTCCTCCTCGGCCAGCTTCCGATCGAAGCGCCCGTGCTCCGCCGCCTCGTTTGCCAGCGCCTCCTCCTTGCGCCGCAAGTACACCTGGTAGTCGCCAGGCCACGACGTCAGCCGGCCCCTGTCGAGTTCGACGATCCGGGTCGCCAGGCGATCGAGGAAGGCGCGGTCGTGCGTCACGAACACCACGGCGCCCCGGTACTCGAGCAGGAATGCCTCAAGCCACAGAATGGCGTCGATGTCGAGATGGTTCGTGGGCTCGTCGAGCAGCAGGAGGTCGGGCTCGTTCACCAGCGCGCGCGCGAGCAGTACGCGCCGGCGCCAGCCGCCCGAGAGCGTGTCCACGATCTGATCGGCCGGCAGCGAAAGCCGCTCCAGCACGTACTCCACGCGTTGCTCGAGGCGCCAGCCATCCTGCTCGTCGAGCCGATGCTGGAGCCGTCCGAGCCGTGCGAGGTCGTCCTCACCGCCATGCTCGGCAACGGCGGTCGCGGTGTGATGGTAGTCCTTGACAAGCGCTCCGAGCGCGCCGAGCCCGTCGGCGACGACATCGAACACGGGCCGGTCGGCCGAGAGCGGGACATCCTGGACGAGGCGCGCCACCCGCAAGCCTGGCGCACGCCACAGCGCACCGGTGTCGGGCGGTGTCTCACCGCTCAGGATCTGAAGCAGCGTGGACTTGCCCGTGCCGTTGCGGCCGAGAATCGCCACCCGTTCACCCGCTTCAATCTGGAGGGCGGCATCATCGAGCAGCGGGAGATGGCCGAACGCCATCGACACGTGGTCGAGCGTGACGAGGGGCATGGGGCGCGTCAGTCCTCTTCGTGCCAGCCGCTGCCAACGAGATCCCGGCGGATCTCGTCGGCACGGAAGAGCGCCATCTCGAGTTCGTCGTAGTTCTCGGCCCGATCCATCGTGTCGTTGACGAAGAACGTCAGCGTGCTCTGGGGATCACCGGGGATCACGACGGCCCGGGCATGGTCGCCGCGCGGGTGATACAGGCGCCAGACCGTGGTAGGCGCGGAGAGTTCCATCCGACGATCATGGCAGACTTCCCCGAATTCCAGAACCTGGATCCGCGACTGGCACGGCGGACGTCAGCGGCTCGGCGCGGGACGGACCGGTCGATTGAGCCGGGCCGACTCGTGCAGGGCCGACAGGGTGGAGACGAGGGCGCGCGACTCGGCGAGGGAAACGACCGGCGTGGCGCCGTCCTGCACGACCGCCGCGAAATCATCCACCTCCCTGACGAACAGCTCCCGCGAGCCCTCGACGACGATGATCTGGTGGCCATCGTGTCGCCGCAGGCCGAGTTCCTCGCGCGCGGAAGGCTTGAACGGCGTTGGCACGACCAGGACGCCATCGCTGCCGGCAAGTTCCATCCAGGTCCGCGAAACCGCGCGGAAGCCGCAGTCGATGCGCGCTGTCACGCCGGAGGCGTAGCGGAGCATTGCGCTGAACGACTCGTCCACACCCGACGACCCGAGGCTCGCCCACCCCATCACTTCCACCGGCGCGGCGCCGGCTACGAGCGACGCGAACCCCACCGGATAGCAGCCGACGTCCCACAGGCTTCCGCCGCCGAGCGACGGATCCAGGCGCACGTCGTTCCCGCGCGACCGCGGGTACGTGAACGCGCCAGTGATCGTGCGGAGATCGCCGATGGCGCCCTTGGCGAGGAGCGCAAGCACCGCTCCGGTCTGCGGCTCGTGACGGTACATGTAGCCTTCGGCCACGTGGCGCGATGCGCTCGCGGCGGCCGCGGCGACCAGGTCCAGGTCGCCCGGGTCGAGCGCGATCGGCTTCTCGCACAAGACGTGCTTGCCGGCCTCAATCGCCGTGAGCGTCCATGGCACGTGCAGGCTGTTCGGCAGCGGGACGTACACCGCGTCTACGTGAGGGTCGTTCAGGAGCGAGGCATAGGTGGGGGCTGCCCGGGGGATGCGCCACTCGCGCGCGTACGCGTCGGCCCTGCCGCGGTCCCGGCTCGCCACAGCCACCAGTTCATGGCGCGGCGATGCGCGCAGGGCCGGGATGATCCGGCGATTGATGCGGGCCGTGCCCAGAAGACCCCAGCGCAGGGGTCGCGGGGCGACGCCCGTCATTGCCTGGACCGCGCCTGCATCCGCCGGTTGAACTCCTCCGACTGCCCACGGGGGATCGACAGCGTCTGCCACGTGGCACCCTTCAGGTGCCTGGCGATCAGCACGATCTGATACGCGTGCCCCGCGTAGTGGACGATCTGGCGGCAGATGGCCTTGTGGACGGTGTGCGGCTCGCTGCGGATATGCACGATACGCGTCAGGTCCGAGTCCTGGAGGGGCGCCAGCGCGTCGAAGACCAGCCGCCACCCCGCCTCCCACTCCTCTCGCAGTTCGTCGCGGGTGAGCGGCGCGTCTTCGAACTCCTGGTCGCGCTGACGGTCCGGCTTTTCGCCGTCACTTGTCAGGAAGTCCGTCCATCGCGACCGCATGTTGCCGGCCATGTGCCGCATCAGCACGGCCACGCTGTTCCCGTCGGCGTCCAGCCGCACGTGCAACGCTGCATCGTCGAGCTGGGCGATCGCCTTGTCGGCGAGCTTCTTGACCTTGCGGAGTTCGTCGATGGAGGTGGCAAGCAGGGAGTCAGGTGCGTCAGGTGTCACGGGTGCCTCCGAAGCGGGTCGGTCTCGCGCTCTTCGGGCCGCCGGGCCGAGGGCGGCATCGGCGGCGATGATACCGGATTCACGAGCGGCACGCAGGCTCGTCATGTCCCCGTTGCGGAGCTCTGGTATCGTATCCGCCCATGGCGGCAACACCACCGATCGGGCGTCGTCGGTTCCTCCGCACGGCGCTCGCGGCCGGGGGCCTCACCATGGCCGCGCCACTCGAGGCGCTGCTGGCACGCGTCCGCGACGACGCGGCGACCAACGGCGTCGGCTACGGCCCGCTCAGCCAGGCCGTGGATGAGACGACCGGCCTGCCGTTGCTGCACCTGCCACAGGGATTCCGCTACCTCTCGTTCGGCTGGACGGGCGACCCACTGCGCGGCGGCACTCCCACGCCGCGACTCCCGGACGGGATGGCGGCATTTCCCGGCCCCGGGAGTTCGATCACCTTGGTCCGCAATCACGAGGTCGGGGCTGGCGAGACGTTCGGCGGCCCTCGCTACGACCGGTCGGCCGGCGGCGGGACCACGACGTTGCAGTTCGATCCGGTTCGCGGCCGCGTCACGTCGGAGTGGGCGAGCCTGTCGGGTACTGTTCGCAACTGCGCGGGCGGTCCCACGCCCTGGGGCACGTGGCTTACCTGCGAGGAGAGCCTTGTCGCCCCCGGGCCCGGATCGTCCTTCAGGCAGCCGCACGGGTACGTCTTCGAGGTGCCGTCGGTGGGCCGCGCCACCGGGGAGCCGCTCGTCGCCATGGGCCGGTTCGTGCACGAGGCGGTGGCCGTCGATCCCGCGACCGGCATCGTCTACGAGACGGAGGACGCCCGCGAGTCCGGCTTCTATCGCTTCCTGCCGACCCAGCCACGGGACCTTGCCGCCGGCGGCCGGCTCCAGATGCTTGCCGTGACGGGGAGTCCAGCGATCGACCTCCGTACTGGACAGTATCCGAACGCGAGGTATCCGGTCGGCTGGGTGGACATCGACGACCCTGACCGCGCGCACGCCGACGAAGCGGCGGCGGATGGACGTGGCGTGTTCCAGCAGGGACGCGAGCAGGGCGCGGCGCTGTTCGGGCGCCTCGAGGGCGCGTGGTACGGCGGCGGGCTCATCTACTTCACGAGCACGAGCGGCGGCGATGCGCGGATGGGCCAGATCTGGGAATTCGATCCCGCCCGAGACGAACTCCGGCTTGTGTACGAGTCCCCGAGCAAGGACACGCTGAACATGCCGGACAACATCTGCGTGAGCCCCCGCGGCGGCCTGGTGCTCTGCGAGGACGGCACGGAGACCCCGTGTCTGCACGGCCTCACGCGCGACGGCCGGATCTTCCGGCTTGCGCGAAACAACGTCGTGCTTCAGGGGAGGAAGAACGGGTTCCGCGGCGACTACACGAACAGCGAGTTTGCCGGCGCCACCTTCAGCCCCGACGGGCGCTGGCTGTTCGTGAACATCATGGCGCCCGGCATCACGTTCGCGATCACAGGGCCGTGGGAGTCTTCAATCCTGTGATGTGGGGATGTGGGGATGTGGGGATCTGATGTGGCGACCGCTCGATGTGGCGATCTGTCTGCCGATCTCGCGATGTATCTCCCGACTGCGAGAGCTGACGCTTTGAAGCTGAGAGCCGAAAGCTGAGAGCCCACAGGCGCGAGCCGGGGGTCGCGCGAGCGCTTACTTGAAGCTGCGCTCGAAGAGGTCGTGGATCGCCTTGCGGCCCTGTTCGTCGAGGAACCTCGTGCCGGTGCCGGTCACGTGAATGTGCTCGATGACCGGCTCGTCGGCGCCCTGCCGCGCCGTCCAGCCACCAGTCTCACCGTCCCATTCGAACCAGCCATGCCTGGCCTGGTCGTAGACGAACAGCGGCTTGTTGCAGAGCTTGGCAAACTCGGCGCCCCACCCCGTGCCGCCGCGTACGGTGTCGTCGTCCTGGATGGCGCCGATGACGTAGATCTCCTGGCCCGCGTTGATCTGGTACCAGATCGATTGGAGGATCTTCCGGAAGGTGGGCGTGTCGGGGTAGCGGCGGTGCATCAGCCGAGACACGTAGGCGAGGCTGACATCGCCGGCGGCCAGCTCCTCGTGGTTGAGGACACGCAGCCCGCGTGTGCGGGCGGGCTTGTGCCCTTCGAACGAGAAGTTGACCTCTTCGATGCCGAAGCGTTCGGCGCACGCCCCGAACTCGGCCTCGGCGCCCTGCGCCCCTCCGCTGAAGAAGATGCAGTCTTCCCGTGCGAGCATCGCGCTACTCCTTGTCGCGGTCCTCGATGTCGGCGTCGAGGTCGGTATCGATATCGGCGTCCGTCTCGTCCGCGCCCGTCCCTACCGCGTCGTCGAGGTCGGTGTCCGTGTCGGTCTCCGGCTTCATGAAGTCCGGCAGGGCGTCGACGGCCTCTTCCTCTTCCTCTTCAAGCGCGTACATCCGGCCGGTGTGCTTGGTGGGAATCGGACCGCGTGGCTTGTCTTCCTTCTTGACGAAGCCCCCTTTACCGCCCTTCTTCTTGGGTGGCGCGGGCGGGCCGAAGTTGCGGGCGCGATTGGCGGGCACCTCGGGGCCGGCGTCGCCGCCCCGGAATCCGCCGCCCGGTCGGCTGAAGCCCTCGCCCGACCCGCCGGCCGGCCGCGGCGCGAAGCCGCCCCCCGGTGGCCGCGGCGCGTATCCACCCGCCGGTCTGGGCGGGCCGCCAGCCTCGCGCGCGCGTGCCTCGCTGACCGCAATCGGACGTCCCATGAACAGCTGGCCATCGAAGCGCTTGATGGCCTCCTCGGCGTCGGGACGGTCCGCGTACTCGATGAACGCGAATCCACGAGCACGACCCGTCTCTCGGTCGAGGGGGCGGACGACCTGGGTCGGCGGGGCGACCTGCGAGAAGTGCGCGCGCAGATCGTCGTCAGTGGCGGTGTAGGGGAGATTGCCGATGAAAAGTCGGACAGGCACGGTGTAAGGCTCTCGAGTAGAGAAACGATCCTGGGCTGAAGGGCGTTGACCTCGGCGACTGAACTCCGCTGTGGCTCAGGGCAGTGGGCTTCGCTCGTGGTTGACGGGTGTGTCAGCGCTAGAAGGGAATGGTGGGTGGCCGAGTGGCCAAGCGGAATCTGACACGCTTCTCGGTTTGAAGCATACCAGACTCACCGAACGGCCACAAGGGCGGCCCCTCATCGCGCCTCCGGCGCGCCGAGCGCGGCGAGCTGCTCCCGCAGGGCGGTGATCCTCAACTGGACCATGTCGCGGTGCGCGGGCCGGCACGCGGCGATGAGCTCCGCCTGCGCCTGGGCGAGGGCGAGACCGACGGTGTCGCGCCGCGACTGCTGTTCCCGCTGCTCCGGCGTCAGCGCCCGGCGTGAAATCCCACCTCGCGCGGCGTCCTGCTGCTGCGACTCGACGGCCTTGCTCTCCCACCCCCGCGCCATGCGGCAGCGTAGGACAGCTTGCGGAGGGAATGCAAGCCCGCCCCACTTCTCTCGAGCGGGACGCGGGCATCCCGAAATCGGACATCTGCCCTCGACCGCATCGCCGCGAAGGACGTGGCGCAACCCGTTGCCTTCGCAGTCGGTTAGCAAGACACAACCCGACGTGGCAATCCCCTTGCTACAAGGGGGGATGACCGACGACCCTGATCCCTGATCCCTGATTCCCGATCCCTGACTCCCTATGGACCGCCTCATCCAGGACCTCCGTCACGCGACGCGCATGCTCGGCCGGGCACCGGCCTTCACGCTCGTCGTCATCTTCACCCTGGCCGTCGGCATCGGCGCCAACACCGCGATGTTCAGCGTCGTCAACGCGGTGTTGCTGTCGGGTCTGCCGTTCCGGGACGCCGACCGTCTGCTCGACCTGAACGAGGTCGAGGTGGACAACCGGGCACGAGGCGCCATCGCACCGGCGAACTTCCTCGACTGGCGAGCCCAGGCGCAGAGCTTCGAGGGCATGAGCGTCTATCAGGCACGCACCTTCAATGTGGCGACCGGCAGCGGCGAACCCGAGCGGCTGCCGGGGGCCGTGACCTCGACGAACTTCTTCGAGGTGCTGGGCACGACGCCGCTGCTCGGCCGGGCTTTCACGGTGATGGAGCGGGAGCCGGGAGCGGGCACGAGCGCCGTGTTGAGCTATGGCATCTGGCAGCGCCGGTTTGCGGGTGACCCGCAGGTGGTCGGGCGGGAGCTGCGGCTGAATGGGGAGCCGTACACCGTGGTCGGCGTGATGCCGGCCACGGTCAACTTCCCGCAGAACGCGGAGTTCTGGATTCCCGCGACCCACGACCTGCCGGCCGCCGGCGGGGGAGATCCCCGTGAGAATCGTGGTCTGCACTACCTGCGGGGGATCGCGCGCCTCGAGGAAGGCGTGACCGTCGAGCGGGCCAATGCCGAACTCGAGACGATCGGCCGGCAGCTCGCCGAGGCGTACCCCGATACGAACAGCAGCTTCGTTCCGATCGTCCGCCCCTTGCAGGAGCAGCTCGTGGGATCGGCGCGCACGCCGCTCTTCATCCTGCTCGGCGCGGTCCTGTGCGTGCTCTTGATCGTGGTCGCGAATGTGGCCAACCTTCAGATGGCCCGTGCGACCGTCCGCGCACGTGAACTGGCGATTCGGGCGGCCGTGGGTGCCACGCGGGACACCTTGATGCGGCAGCTGCTCACGGAGAGCGTGTTGCTGGCGCTCGTCGGCGCAGGCATCGGCATCCTGCTGGCGTTCTGGGGCGTGGACCTGATTCTCGCCCTCGACCCCGGCGAGGTGCCGCGCGTGGCGCCCATTACGGTCGACGGACAGGCGCTGACGTTTGCCGTGGTGCTGTCGGTGGTGACGGGCCTGCTCTTCGGAGTGGGACCGGCGTGGCAGGCGTCGCGCCCCGACCTGCAGAACACGCTCAAGGACCAGACGCGTGGGTCCACGGGCGACGGCGGACGCCACTACGCGCGCGGAGCCCTTGTCCTGGCCGAGGTGTCGATCTCGCTCGTGCTGCTCGTCGGCGCCGGACTCCTGTTTCGCAGCCTGATGACGCTGCTCGACGTGCCGCTCGGGTTCACGTCGAGCCAGGTCCTCACGCTTCAGGTCGCGCCCGCGGGGGAGAACTACCGCTCGCCGGAGCACTTCGTGGGGTATTGGGACCAGCTCGTCGAACGCGTGGCCGCTGTGCCGGGTGTGGAGCGGGCGGCACTCACCAACTCGGTGCCGCTCGGCGGCAACTTCGGGATCCTTTCGTTCATCGTACAGGGCCGCCCCGAACTGCCGCCGAACCAGCAGCCCCTCTCGCACTTCGTCTCCGTGTCCCCCGGCTACTTCGCCACGCTCGGGATTCCCGTCGTTCGCGGTCGCGAGTTCGAGCCGGGCGATGCGGTCGTCTCCCCCCGCGTCATCGTGATCAACGAGGCCATGGCCCGTCGCGAGTTCCCGGACGAGGACCCACTCGGCCGGCGGTTCTCGTTCGGAGCCGGTCCCGACGGAGAGCCCGCGTGGCTCGAGATCGTCGGTGTCGCCGGCAACGTGCGGCAGTACCGCGCCGACGAAGAGCCGGTGCCGATGACCTACACCGTGCACACCAACGCGCCGCAGCAGGCGATGACCATCCTTGTCAGGACGGCCGGGTCGCCGGCGGCGATGACGCCCTCCGTGCGCGCCGCCATCCAGGGGCTTGACGCCGCCCTGCCCATCTCGCGAGCGCGGCCGCTCGATGAGGTCGTCGGCGCGTCGCTCGCGCAGCGCCGATTCAACATGACGCTGCTGATGGTGTTTGCCGGGATCGCGCTCGTGCTGGCCATTGCCGGGATCTATGGCACCGTGGCCTACGCCGTGGCGCAGCGGACTTCGGAGATCGGGATCCGGCTCGCGCTGGGCGCGACCCCCGGGGAGATCCTCCGGCTCGTGTTGTTCCAGGCGTTCAAGCCGGTAGCCGCCGGTCTGGTGGTCGGCGTGCTTGTCTCGTGGCTGATGTCACGCACGCTCGAGCGCCTCGTGTACGGAATCAGCACGAGCGATCCGGTCACGTTCCTGGCGCTCCCGGCCCTGCTGGCGGCCGTCGCCCTCGTCGCCAGCGGCATCCCCGCGATTCGCGCCATGCGCGTCGATCCGATGATCGCGCTGCGCGTGGACTGACGAGGTTCGCACGACCGTCTGCCCTCGTATTACAATCCATCCGTTCCTCGCGGGGGGCCGTTCAAAGGCCCCCCTACTTGCCCTGCCAACTCGCGGGAGGGCAGATGGAGGCGTCAGCGAGCATGCGCGGGAGGCGTGTGCCCGGGCGCCTTCGCTCCCGGCGATCTGCTTCCGCGCGCCACAAGGAGCCGACGATGACGACGTTTCAGTCCATCATCCCCAACCTCATCGTGCGCGACATCGACGCGAGCGCGCGCTTCTACCAGGAAGTGCTCGGCTTTGCCGTCAAGACGACCGTGCCGGACGAGGCGCCCTTCGTCTTCGTCTGGCTCGAGCGCGATGGTGTGCCGGTGTTCCTGAACGATGCGGCGACGGTGGACCACGACCTTCCGGGCGCGGGTCACCGGCCGCCCGGCGGGACGGCGACCCTCTTCTTCACGGTGACCGACGTCGACGCGTACCATCGCCTCGTTGCGCCCCGTGCCAAGGTGGTCATGCCGCTCAAGACACAGTTCTACGGGATGCGGGAATTTGCGATCGAGGACCCGGACGGGCACATCCTCACGTTTGCCGAAAAGGTCGGCGGGTGAGCGAGTTCCGTTCGGTGCCGCCCGCCGAGGCGCAGGCGCTTGTCGAGGCCGGCGCCGTACACGTGCTCGACGTGCGGACGCCCGACGAGTTCCGGCGCCTGGGGCACATCCCGGGGGCCTGGCTCCTGCCCGTGGACCTCGTCGCGGCGGCGCCGCCCGTGCTCCCACGGGACGGAAAGCCCGTGCTTGTCTACTGCGAGCACGGTGTCCGCAGCGTCGCGGCGTGTCAGTGGCTCGGCCTCGCCGGCGTGACGCCCCTGATCAACATGGCGGGCGGCATGTCTGCCTGGACCGGGCCGCGCGTCTTCGGCCCCGGCATCGTGCACGGGCCCTCGACGTGGCTGCTCGAGCACGCCGACCTGATCCCGCCGAACGCGCGCGTGCTGGATGTGGCGTCGGGCCGTGGCAGGCACGCGCTGCTGCTGGCGGCGTCCGGCTTCGAGGTGACGGCTGTCGATCGGGATGCCGAGGCGCTCGCGTGGCTGGCGGCGACGGCGGCGCGTGCAGGGGTCGCGATCGCGACAGAAGCCCGCGACCTCCAAACGGGAGACGACGTGGAGTTTGGAGAGGGCCGGTTCGACCTCGTGCTGGTCTTCAACTACCTCCATCGGCCGTTGTTCCCGGCGATCGTCAAAGCGCTCGCGCCCGGTGGCGTCCTGTTCTACGAGACCTTTCTCGTCGGCCAGGAAGCACGGGGCGGCCCGAAGAACCCGGCGTTCCTGCTCGAACCGGGTGAGCTCCCGTCGAGGGTCGCACCGCTTGTGGTGGTGCGCCAGCGCGAGGGCGAGGTGGACGGCAAGCTGACGAGCGCGGTAGTAGCGCGGAGGGACTGAGGCCGGGCTGCGCCACGCCGGCGCTTGTACCGGGAGTCGTCAGGCGGTAGGCGCCAACTGAGCGACGGCGCGCTCGATGGCGACGGCGGTCACCCTGAAATGCGACGCGTGCCAGACGAGACGGCCTTCGTGAACGACAAGGACCTGGGGCGACTCGTGCCTGACGCCGAAGCGTTCCTCGACGGCATCTGAGACGCGCCGGCTCGCCTGGACGGGCACGAGGGAGACGTCGGCGGGGAGGCCGGGGCCGGCAAGAAGTGCTTCCACCTCGTCGTACGCCTGGGCGCTGGTGCCGCACGTCCGGCTGTGCTTGAAGATCACCGCAGGGCGGGTGAATGAGGCCTCGATGGCGGCTTCGAGTTCCTCCAGGGTGGTCAACTGGCGTATCAGCATCCAGACGATCCTATCAGGCGGACCCGACTCGACCTTTTGTGGTATTGCCGCCGGCGGAGCCGCGGCCGTAGCATCGGGGAGATGCCCGTTGTTCTGCTGGTGATGCTCAGCCTGCTGCCGGCGGTCGCTCGCGCCCAGCCGGCGCCCCCCTCGCCGCTGACGGCCGGCGCACAGGAGTTGGCGGTTGGGGGCGGCGCTGCCTGGGGAGTGGCAGTGTTTCACTCCGCCTCCGGCTATGACTTTGCGTTCCAGTCGGCGTCCTGGGGCCGTGTCCTCACGGCGCCGCGCGGCCCCGGGATCCTGCGCGGCCGTCTGCAGTGGGCCGTGGAGGTCGTGCCGGTCTTCGGCCAGTACGAGCCTCGCAAGGTCTACGGCGTCGGATTGAGCCCGATCATCTGGCGCTGGAACTTCGAGCGGGGCGCTCAGGTGCTTCCGTTCGTCGAGTTGGGCGGCGGAGGCCTGTGGACCACCGCCCCCGTTCCCGATCGGACCACCGACAGCAACTTCACGGCTCACGTGGGCGCGGGTGTCCGCTGGCTGACGGGCGCCCGCCAGGGCCTCGTGATCGCCTACCGCTTCCATCACATCTCGAACGGCAACAGCATCCAGAGCAATCCGGGCGTCAACAGCCACCAGGCGTACGTCGGCTGGACCTGGATTCGGTGAACGGTGGACGGTGAACGGTGAACGGTGGTCGGTGGACGGTGGACGGTGGACGGTGATCGGGGTCTGGGATCGGGGCTCAGGGGGGCACTGTCATTCTACCGATCCCCGATCCCCGATCCCCGATCCCGGTCCCCGGTCCCCGATCCCCGATCCCCGATCCCGGTCCCCGGTCCCCGGTCCCCGGTCCCTGGTCCCTGGTCCCTGGTCCCTGTCCCCGATCCCCGTTCACCGTTCACCGTTCACCGTTCGTACGACTCCCGCCTCCCTGACGCCGACAGCTTGACAAGATAGCGGAACGGGTCCTGCCAGAAGCGACGGCGGACGTCGGCCAGGCTTGCGCCGCCGCCGTAGCTCACCGAGGAGCACAGGTGCTTCAGCATGTCCTGGATGATCGGGCGGACCGGGCCGCGTGCGGGCACGCTCACTTCGGTGCCCTCCGCGCCCAGCGCTTCGAGGTCCATCTCGACGTCGTCTTCCACATCGAGCCGGTCGCGGATGGCGGCCAGCGAGGCCATGCCGCGCAGCACCTTGAACGGCACCTTCACCGATCGTGGCTGGTCGGGCAGGAGCACCGACTTCTGGACGATATCGCCGGGCGTTTCCTCGGTGCCGGCGAACGCACTGCCCAGCATCACCGTGTCACCGCCGAACATCAGCGCTTCGAAGATCGCGCCGTGCCGCTTCACGCCTCCATCCGCAATGAGCGGGATACCACCATCGAGGCCGGCCTCGAGACGGCATTCGACGAGCGCGTGGATCTGCGGTACGCCGAAACTCGTCGTTATGCGCGTCGTACAGCCGCCCCCCGGGCCGATGCCGACCTTGACGGCATCGACGCCGCGATCGATGAGGAACCGTACCCCGTCACCGGTCGCGACGTTGCCGCCGACCAGTTCGACGTCCCCGAAGCGCGCGCGGACAGCCTCGAGGGCCCGAGCCATCACCATCGAGTGGCCGTGCGCGATGTCAATCACCAGCACGTCCACACCGGCCTTGATGAGTTCGGCGGCGCGCTCCAGGTAGTCGCCCGTGGCGCCGATGGCGGCGCCGACGCGGAGCCGCCCCTGTCCGTCACGCGTCGCAAACGGCAAGTCCGCCTGCTTGACAAGGTCGCGCGCGGTGATCAGACCGAGGAGCACGCCTTCGCGATCGACAAGGGGCAGCTTCTTGACCTTGCGCGCCACCATCAACCGCTCGGCCTCCGCGAGCGGGATGTCGCCCACGCCCACCACGAGCGACTCCACAGGGGTCATGCGGGAAGCCACCGTCCTGCCGTCCGTCGTCACAAAACGCACGTCGCGGTCCGTGAGCAATCCCTTGAGGCGCTGTCCGCCGTCGACCACCACCAGGGTGCCTACGCGCGACCGGCGCATCAGCGCCGCGGCCTCGTCCAGCCGCGTCTCCGGGGCCACGGCGTAGGGCTGGCGAATCACGCCATGTTGCGTGCGCTTGACCTTCTCGACCTCGCGCACCTGCGGTTCGATATCACCCGATCGAAAGCCCCGGTCGATGATGCCGAGCCCACCCTGCTCGGCTTGCACGATCGCCATGGGCGCCCGCGTGACCGTGTCCATGTTCGCCGAGACGATCGGCCGCTTCAGCGTGAGGTGCTGGGAAAAGCGGCTCGTGAGGTCGATGGCCGCCGGATCACGCCGCTCAACGATGCTCTCGTGTGGCCGGAACAGGAAATCGTCGAACGTGCAGCCCTGGACGGCGTCAAGAAGTTTGGCCAATGACATCTCGCTGTGGAGCAAACCCAAACACGACCCACGACCCACCACCACCCACGACCCACGACCCACTACCCACTACCCACGACCCCTACCCACTACCCACTACCCACGACCCAGAGTAGTATCCTACTCTCCACGATGCAGCCGGCTCTGCCGTTCCACGAGGATGCACCTCCGGCGCTGCCGCCCCCTGCGCTGTCTACCAGCCCGCCGCCTCTCGTGTTCGTACGGCATCGCCGCGCGCGCCGCTACATCCTTCGCGTGCTTCCCGACGGCACTTTGCGGGTGACAGTGCCTCGCTGGGGCAGCCAGCGTGATGCGCGCCGCTTCGTGGAGGAGAGCCGCGCGTGGGTGGCGCGCCAGCGCGCGATCCGCGCCGCCGAGACGTTGCGGGATCGGCGCTGGCGTGATGGATCCATCGTCCTCGTGGGCGGCGAGCCGGAGGTGCTGCGCGTGGAGCGGGGCACGGAGGGCGGAGGGCTCTGGTGTGGGGAGGCACGGGTGCCGGTCCGTGGCTCGCTGGATCCCGGTGATCTCGAGCCTCACGTGTCTCGATGGCTCCGCAACCGAGCGCGCAGAGAGCTGCCGCCCCTGCTGCAGGCGCTGGCCGACCAGCATGGGCTGACGGTGGCCCGCGTGTCGATCCGAGACCAGCGGTCGCGATGGGGGGCTTGCTCCCGGCGGGCCAACATCACGCTGAACTGGCGACTCGTGCAGGTCCCGCCGTCGGTTCGCGACTACGTCCTGCTGCACGAATTGATGCACCTGCGTGAGTTGAATCACTCCGCCCGCTTCTGGCGGCTGGTCGCCGCCGTGTGTCCCGACTACCAGCACTCTCGGCGCTGGCTCCGCGAAGAGGGTCGCGAGCTCCTCTGACCGCCTCCGGCGTAGCGGTCGCACGCGGCACAGGCGCCTCACGCCCGGCACTCGGGCACCCTGTTGTGATAGCGTCTCGCAACTGTGGCCCCGGCTGGGGCGAAGCGAGGTCTCCATGTTCATCGGCGTCGACGGGTGTCGCGGCGGGTGGGTGGTGGCGGTCGTGGATGCGCCAGGCGAGGAGACGCGCTTCGCGCTGGTCGAGTGTCTGGACGATGTCCTGCGGGTCGCGAAGGTCGGACGCGCGACCGTGGTGATCGATGTCCCGATTGGACTGCCGGAGGCTGGTCCCCGGCTCTGCGATCTCGAGGCACGCTCCCTCATTGGCAGGCGCTTTGGCGCCAGCGTCTTTCCGGCGCCCTGCCGGGCGGCGCTTGGCGGCGTCCACAACTACGATCGCGCGAGCCGGTTGAACCATCGTGCGTCCGGCCGACGGCTGTCGAAGCAGTCATTCCACCTCCTGCCGCGCATTGCCCACGTGGACGGCATGCTCGGTCCGGGGCTCCAGCGCTCGGTCCGCGAGGGCCATCCCGAGCTCATCTTCCGCATGCTGGCTGGCCGCGCACTGCTGCACGGCAAGAAGACGGTCGAGGGGCAGGTGGAACGGACGAGCTTGCTGGAGAAGGCGGGCCTGCGGCTCGATACGGGCGCGGCGCGGTTCCGGCTCGGCGTCTCGCAGGCGGGAGTGGACGACATCCTGGACGCCGCGGCCTGCGCGCTGGCCGCGTGGCGTGTGGCGGAGGGCCGGGCGCTGGCGTTGCCCACGGCCACCGAACAGCGCGACGCCCGTGGCCTCAGGATGGAGATCGTGGCATGAGGGCGATCAGTGGCCGGTTGTCAGCGACCAGTGCAAAGCGAGAACGGGCAGACCGGCGATTCCAGCCACATGCCCTCTTTGCACTGACAACTGGCAACTGACAGCTCCTGTATGACGCCCGTCATATGAGGCTCCGGCGGCGGGTGCTACAGTACTGGCAATGATCCCCGACTCCCGCCGTCCTCTCAGCAGGCTTGCCCTTGGTGCGCTGCTGCTCGGCGTCGGCGTCGCGCCGGCCATCGCGCAGCCCCCGTCCCTCCTGTCTCCCGGATGGGATGAGGGCATCCGGCTCGTCGAGGCTGCCGATCGCAACCCGGACCCGCGCGTGGTCGAGGTCGAGATCGTCGCGAAGCTCGCCGAGGTCGAGGTGGCACCCGGCAAGCGTGTCACGGCGTGGACCTACAATGGCGGGTTGCCCGGCCCCCTGATCCGTGCGCGTGTCGGCGACCGCGTGATCGTGCACTTCTCCAACGAACTCGACGAACCCACCACCATTCACTGGCACGGCATCCGTTTGCCCATCGAGATGGACGGCGTCCCCGGCATTTCGCAGCCGCCGGTCAAGCGGGGCGAATCGTTCGTCTACGACTTCGTCGTGCCCGATTCGGGTCTGTACTGGTACCACCCGCACGTGATGTCGGCCGCCCAGGTAGGCTACGGGCTCTACGGCCCGCTGCTCGTCGAGGACCCTGCCGAGGACGCGAGCGTGGGTGTCGCCGACATGCTCACGATCGTCCTGAGCGACATCGGGTTCGATGCGCGCGGCGTCCTCGAGCCCGCGGATTCGGGAGGATCGGCGGGGATGGTGTTCGGCCGCGAGGGCAACCACGTGCTCGTCAACGGCCGTGTGCATCCGACGCTCCGCGCCCGCGCCGGTGTCCCGCAGCGCTGGCGGATCGTCAATACGGCGAAGAGCCGGTTCTTCTTCCTCGACCTCGAAGGGCAGCCCTTCATCAAGATCGGCGGGGACGCCGGCCTCCAGGAGTACACGGAGACGAAGGACGTCGTGCTCGTGACGGCAGGGGAGCGCGTGGACCTGATCGTGATGCCGACGGGCGAGCCGGGCGGCGACGTCACGCTGCGGTCCCTGCTCTACAACCGCGGCTATGGCAGCATCGAGTATCGGAGCGTCGAGGACCTGCTGACCATCCAGTTCACCGACGAGGCGCCGCTTCCGGCCCCGACGCTGCCGGAGATCCGCCGCACGATCGTGCCCCCAACCGCGGAGGGCGCCACACCGGTGACGATGCAGTTCACGTTGCCGCCGGTGGACGGCAAGGGCGAATCCGAGTTCCGAATCAACGGCGTGCCGTTCTGGAAGGCGGAGCCGTTCCGGGCGCGGATCGGCGAGACGCAGTTCTGGACGCTCGACAACCAGACACCGTGGGACCACCCGTTCCACCTGCACGGTTACTTCTTCATGCCGGTGGACGAGCAGGGCGCTCCCATCAGACCGATGGAGTGGAAGGACACGCTCAACGTGCCGATGAACGAGAAGGTACGCCTGCTGGTGCACTTCGACGAGCGTCCCGGCGAGTGGATGATCCACTGCCACATCCTGGACCACGCCGACGGCGGGCTCATGGGCACGGTGCTGGTTGGCGACGTCAAGCCGTCGACTCACCACACCCACGTGCCGCCTCGGTAGTCACGGACAAACACGAAGCCCACGAAGGACACGAAGCGACACACGAAACGTACTGAGAGGAAGCCGAAAGCTGAAAGCCGAGAGCCGAGCGCCGTCACGGCCGCGCGCATGCGCGGCCTTCAGTATGGTGCCGGCGGAGGGGGTCGAACCCACACGCCCTTGCGGGCACAGGATTTTGAGTCCCGCGCGTCTGCCAATTCCGCCACGCCGGCCCGGGGGTCGCGAGGCCCGATCGACCCCGCAGGATGACTCGTCCGCGGGCGACGCGGACGAACTCTCCTACAGTACACCGAACCGCCACGACGCGCGCATCGCGAGTTGTCTGCTGCCTCGGATGTACGTCGGCGTGGCCTCACCGTGAGAGACGCCCGGCCGGCTCGGAGCTCCACGGCGACAGGTGCGGGCGGTAGTCGGCACCAGCTAGAACAACCGTACACCGAGCGGGACCTCGCGGTCAGGCTGCACGAGCGCCACGGCGCCGTCGGCGGCGGGAACACCCAGCACGAGCACCTCGGACCGAAACGGACCGATCTGCCGCGGCGGGAAGTTGACCACCGCAAGCACCTGCCGTCCGACGAGGTCCTCCGGGGTATAGAGCGCTGTCAACTGCGCGGACGAACGCTTCGTGCCGAGGTCGGCCCCGAAGTCGATCGTCAGCCGATAGGCCGGCTTCCGGGCTTCCGGAAACGGCTCGGCGGTGACGATGCGCCCAAGACGGATGTCGAGGCGCTCGAAGTCCTGGAACGTGATTGGCGACATCGGTCATCCCTGGGTGGTGAACGTCGAGTCCTCGACGACGACCCGCATGGCTCCGACGCGGTCACCGCGCGTGTTGACGACTGAGGGCTCGGCGTGCCTGGCAAGCGCGGCCATCTCGTCGTCGCCGATGGCGTCGACGGTCTTGAGTAGCGCAAGTAGCGCGGGCTCGACAGCGCGCACCGCACCGTCCTCGACCTTGACGGCCACGCCGAGCCCGCGCGCGGGTACACCCGCGCAGTAGTAGCCCTCGGCGCCAACCTTGGCCCAGAGACGCCCCCTCGCGGCTCGCATCAGGTCGGTACAGAGGCGGTCGGTGCCCGCGACGAGTTCGGGGTGCGCGGTCATCGCGCCCAGTACGAGTGCAGGTGCCTCGTCACCGCGGTCCGCGGCCACCGAGAGGCGGGCACACGCCCGCGCCATCGCCTGCAGAGGCAGCGTGAAGGTTGGCAGGCCGCAGCCATCGACCGCGCAGCCGATCGCATCGTGTGGGACGCCGGTCCATTCGGCGAGCGTGGCCAGCATGCGCGTCTGCACGGGATGCGCGAGGAGGTGGTAGCCGTCACGAGGCCAGCCGTGGAGGGCGGCCAAGGCCAACATGCCCGCATGTTTTCCCGAGCAGTTGTTGTGGATACGGCCGGGCGCGACGCCGTCCGCAGCGAGTGCGGCAGCTGACGCCGGGTGCATCGGAGCGTGAGGACCGCAGGCCAGGGCGTCTTGGGAGATGCCCGCCTTGGCCAGCAGCCGTCGCACCGTGTCGATATGAAACGGCTCCCCGCCGTGGGAGGCGGTCGTGACGGCCACCTCCTCGCCCGCCAGGCCGAAGCGCTCCACGCCCCCGTCTTCGACGAGCGGAAGCGCCTGGAACATCTTGATGGACGAGCGCACAAAGGTCACGAGCCCGGGCTCACCGGCCGTGCAGACCAGCCGCCCGCTCGCATCGCACACCACCGCGTGGACGCGGTGTCGAGATTCCACAAGGCCGCCCCGCAGGACCGTCACGATCATGGGGCCGCACGGTATCAGTTCCCGGTGCACAGATCAAAACCGGCAAGTCCGTCCTTTGAACTGACAACTGACAACTGAAAACTACTTCGTCCCGACCCACACCAGCCCGACCTGCTGAACCGAAATACCGCCACGCGCGGGCTTCACCTGCACCGACTCCAGTGGCTCGGTGAGGGCGTCGAACTCGTCGTGAGCGGCATGCAGTTCGGTGTTCATCGTTTCGTCGAGCGCCGTGCGTTGCTCAACGAGCGCATCGCGGGTCGCCGTCGCGCGTGCGACGTCCTTCGCCTGACGGCCGATACGGCCCACCCCGCGGGCGGCGGTCGTCGCCTTGCCAATCGACGAAGCGCTGATCGCTTTGCGGCCGAAGACGGCGCCAAGGACGGCCGCCCCAAACGAGACAGCGGTCTGCACTTTCTGCTCGGTGGCCTGGCCCTGCTCTCGTTCGATGGCCGCCTCCGCACGCCGGATGCGCTCGTCGAGCGTCTGCAGCTTGGACGCATGCTTGCGTGTGATGCGCTGTTTGGCTTCGTCACGCCGCGCTCGGAGGACCGTCTGCAGACGGATGCGGAAGTCACGTTCGGATTCGCCAGGGTCCGAAGCCATCTTCACCCGCGGCGCCGTCAGAATCTCCACGGTCTCGGCCTGCGACAGCCAGCTGCTGAAGGCCTTCGTCCAGGCGGTGTAGCTGGCGGCCCGGGTCGCGGCGGCGGGCACCGACGCGAAGGAGGCGCCTGCGGGTGCCGTCGAGGAGAGGTCGGCCAGCCGGAAGGTGGCGCGCTCGGCATGTTCCCACTCGACAGGAAGCCCGCCGTCTTCGATCGGCGCGACGAACACCACATCCCGAGTGACGTCCACCCCCAGCTTGCGGTCGGTGAATCTGAGGCGGGCGGCGCCGAGCAGGCGCGGCAGTCGCGTAGCCCCGTCCCCGGGTACGAAGTACTGGGGGATGGACGGCGGGAGCAGCGGGGCACGGGTCGGTTGGTCCTCGACCCCGTGCTCGCCGCCCACCTGTGGCGTCGGCGAGACGCGAGCGGCGGGTGCGGAGGGCGTCGGTTGGCGTGCGTCGGCCATCAGCTGACGGATCTCGTCGCGCCCAAGAGGACCGCGCAGGTAGGAGAGCGCCCACCGCGTCTGGAAGATCTCGGGAGCCTTCGCATGCACGTTGTGCAGCAGGAACACGCGCTTGTCCAGACCGGACAGCAGACGGTCGAGGCTCGCACGGTCCAGGCCGGTGCCCTCGCTCGCCGCCACGCCTTCCAAGCCGTCAAGGACCCGCGCTTTGTCGCGCTCGGTCTGGAGGCGGCCCAGAAACCAGGTGCCGGCGTTCGACAGCGCCTTGTAGTCGAGGTCCACCGGGTTCTGTGTCGACAACATCAGACCGAGCCCGTACGCGCGCGCCTGCTTGAGCAGTGTCAGCAGCGGGGTCTTGGATGGCGGGTTGGCCGTTGGCGGAAGGAATCCGAACAGTTCGTCCATATAGAGCAGCGCGCGCAGCGTCGTCGTGCCCCGCTGCGCCCGCATCCAGGCGATGACCTGGCCGAGCAGCAGGCTCACGAAGAACATGCGCTCCGCTTCGCCCAGATGGGCGATTGAGATGATCGCCACACGCGGCCGGCCGTCGGCGGTGTAAAGCAGGGAGTCGATATCGAGGGGCGCGCCCTCCAGCCACGCGTCGAAGCCAGGTGCCGCGAGCAGGTGGTTGAGCTTCATGGCGAGCTGAAACCGCTCCGCGGCGGGGAAGAAGCTCTCGAGATCGAGGACGCCGACCTTCGTGACCCCCGGATTCTGAACCGCCCCGATGAGCGCGGGCAGGTCCAGGTCACGCCCGGACCGCCAAGCGTCGTGGAGGACGGTCGAGACAAGGATGTGCTCCCGGCTCCGCGCCGGGTCGGCGGCCACACCGGCCAGCGTCAGCAGGCTTGTCACCGACGTCTGCACTCGCTCGGCAAGCAGCTCGGGCTCGTCGCGGATGGCGACCGGCGGCGCACGGAACGAGTCAAGAATCGAGAGCGGCAACCCCGCGCGGCTGCCAGGCGTGTAGATCGACACGTCGGCGGCCTCGCGCAGCCGGCGGATGCGGTCGCCGTCCTGCCCCCAGTCGGCGAGGCCGGCGGCCCAACGCTCCGCCTCCCGCGCCGCAAACGCCTCGACCGACCCTCCGCCGGCACGCGCCTCGTCCGGGTTGACCCACGGGGCGAACTCGGCGGCGTTCAGCCCGGGAAACGTGAGCATCAGGTTGCCAAGATCGCCCTTGGGATCGATCGCGAGGACGGGCAGCCCGTCGATCGCCGCTTCTTCGATCAGCGCGATCCCGAGCCCGGTCTTGCCGCTGCCGGTCATCCCGATACAGACGGCATGCGTGACGAGGTCGGCGGCGTCGTAGAGGACGGGCTCGGCCAACCGTCGCCGCTCCGCGGCGTCCCAGCGCCGGCCGAGATAGAACAAGCCGAGGTGTTCGAAGTCCATAGCAGGCGTCCCGGGTGCGAACGGAAAAGATGGGCCAGCGGAAGTTGTCAGTGCGCAGTTCTCAGTTCAAGGTGACCCCGGCGAATAGCGAATAGCGAATCCCCGCTACACGTCAAGCCCCACCGACCGCATGAGGGCGATGGCGTTGCTGCTCTTCACCACCCCGGGGCGCAGCCGGTAGTCGAAGTGGAGGACACCCTCCTCGAATCGGTCCTCGAGGTGGACGTTGCACGCGCGCGGCGCGAGCTCGTCGGCAACCGCGGCCAGGGCCAGGTCGTGCGTCGTTGCCAGGCCAATCGCGCCCAGCTCGACGAGGCCGCGCAGAATCGCCGCCGCGCCATGCCGCCGATCGTGCGAGTTGGTGCCCGAGAGCAACTCGTCGATCAGAAACAACATCGCGGGCCCATCGTCCGGGCGCCGTGCCAGCGCCACGATCTGCTGCAGCCGCGTGATCTCCGCGAAGAACCGCGATCGGCCCGCCTGCAGCGAATCCTGAATGCGCAGCGTGCCGCCCACCGCCAGCGGCGTCATCTCCAGCGCTTGCGCCCGCACCGGGGCGCCGGCCTGAGCGAGCACGGCGTTGATGCCGGCGGCGCGCAGCAGTGTGCTTTTGCCCGCCATGTTCGACCCGCTCACGAGCCAGAGCTGCGGATGTGCGCCACCCAGGCGCACGTCGTTCGGCACCGCGTCGGCAACGGGCAACAGGGGATGCGCCAGCGCCGTCGCGTTGAATCGGGCCGCGCCGCTCGAGAAGGTGGGAAACGGATCGGCGGGATGCTCGTATCTGTAGCCGGAGAGTGCGACGAGGGCTTCGAACTCGCCTGCCACGTCGAGCCAGCCCGGCACTGCCGGCCCCACCCGCCTGCGCCAGCGGTCCACGGCAAACGCCGCCTGCGTCCCGACCAGCCATAAGGCCGCCAGCGGTGCGAAGATCTGGTTGCGCCGTGACGTGAGGATATCCACGATCCGCGCCAGCCGGGCGATCTCCTCCGAGGGGGCGTGGCCGCTGGCGACGAGCGCAGCCGCGAGCGCCTTGAGTCGCGGGCTCTCCGCCGGTTCGCGCTCGATGCGCTCCAGCAGCGTGGCCAGAAGCGTCAGGTCGCGCCCGTGCCGCTCGACCTCGAGCGCGAGCGCCACTGACCTGCGGCGAAACGCCAGGGCGACCAGCGCCTGAACGACCAGTACTGGGAGCAGCGCCGGCGATGGCGTGCCCGTCGCGAGCCACGCAACGATGAGCCCCGTGGAAGCGACGGCGAAGATCGGGAGGACAATGCGCGGCCACGACGCGGTCAGGTGGGATGGCGCCGTGGCCCAGGCCCGCAGGGCCGCCGCGTCCACGCCCACGCGCACGTGCGGCCCCAGCGTGGCAAGGTCCTCGCGGAGATCGAGGCGAGGGGCGAGTTCTTCCACGGCGGCCTGCCGCAAGAGCACCTGGTCGATCGGCGACGGCGCCAGAAGCCAGCCCGCCAGGACCTCCTCGCCCGCACGCGTGCGCGGGCCCGACAGCAGCTCGAACAGCCCGCCCCGGCCGAACAGGTCGAGGTCGTCCGCGTACGGATGGTCCTCGCGGCGGAAACGCTCCCCGGTTTCGCCCGTGCCGGCCCACCGATCTCCGAGCCGGGCGAGGCCGCGCTCGTACACCTCGACGGCCCGCTCCGCCCGCTCACGCGCCGTCAGGATCTGGCCATGCCGCCATGCCAGCAGGGCAAACAGCGCGATCGGCACCACCAACCAGGCCCCATCCACTTGCGGGACGCGGAAGACGAGCAGGCCCAGGGCCGCCGTCGCCACGAACAGCCCGAGGCGCAGGTTGCTGAGCGCCAGGTGGCGCCGGTCGAGTGCCGCGGCCGAGGCGCGCCGCGCGTCGAGCCGGGACCGGTACTCGGCGGTTACGGCCGCACCTTGCCGTCGGCCGTCCACAAGTACAACGTGCGCGGGCTGTCGGAGGAATCGGTGAAGCTGTCCACCTTCTCCGGTTCCCAGTCGCCCATCCCGAAGGCGTGCGCGACGATGCGCGACCCGGGCTTGAGCTGGCGGGTGAGGATGGGCCTGAGGCGCAGGTTCGACTGCGACAGGAGGTAGAGCGTGATGACGGTGGCTTCACTCACGTCGGTCGTGAGTGCGTCCTGCAGATGGAAGGTGACGAGGTGTTCGACGCCGGCGATCTTCGCATTGGCATTGGCCTCCGCGATGCGGACCGGGTCGATGTCCACGCCGACGCCACGAGCGCCGTACTTGCGGGCCGCGGTGATGGGGATCCGGCCATCGCCACACCCCAGATCGTAGACGACATCGTCCTTCGTGACGCGCGCCAGCGTGAGCATCCGATCAACGACCTCTTGTGGGGTCGGCACGTACGGCGCGAGGTTCGGCGCGTCGGGCCGGGCCTGCGTCTGGGCCGACAGCCCAAGGCCGAGTGCGACAACGACGACAGCGAGCGAGGTCAGCATGGCACGCATGACGAAAGAATAGCAGCCGGAGGGAGCCGCGACCACTGCACAGGGGATGGCCCACGCCGAATCGCGCAGATATTAGTGTGGACGACTAAGATCCAAAGGAGCCGGACTGGGTGGTTTGGCCAGCGATGCGACGCCGCGGCTCAAGCTCAACCGTGGGTAACTTGGTGGCTCCTCAGCCTTTACCGCATCCCCGCGCACCGGGCGGGTCGAAGGAAGGATCGGGCGATTTTCGGAGGTTTTTCGTTGATTTTGCGAGTTGGGCAGGCTATACTGAGGTTCGCCTGTTACACGCAATTCAGGTCCTACCCACCACCCATTTTCCGAAACGGGGGCCAAGTGTCATTCCAGGTCGGCGACAAGGTCATCTACCCAAATCACGGCCTCGGTGTCGTTGAGAAAATCGAAGAGAAAACGATTCTCGGCACCACCTGCGGGTTCTTCCATCTTCGCATCATCTCGAACGAGACCACCGTTCTCGTGCCAGTCGTCAACGTGGACAACGTCGGACTTCGGCGTGCGATCACGGACGATGAGGTCGAGCGGTTGTTTCATCTGCTGGGCGACGGCAAGATCGACAACCATCAGAACTGGAAGGGCCGGTTCAAGGACAACTCCGACAAGATGCGCAGCGGCTCGATCTACGACATGGCGGATGTGCTGAAGAGCCTGACGTTCCTGTCGAAGTCCAAGAGCCTGTCGTTCCGTGAAAAGCGCATGCTCGACCGCGCGAAGTCCCTCATCGTGTCGGAGATCTCCGAGGTGATGCAGGTACTGGCGGACGACATCGAGTCGCGCGTGGATCGCGCGCTCGAGAAGTGCTTCGTCATGAAGGCGCGTGCCGCGCAGCGGGCTCAGGCGCGAGCCAGCGCGAAGGCCACGCCGGCCAAGGCCACCGCTCCGCGCGTGACGCCGCTGTCGAAGCCGCGCGCCGCGCGGGCCTCCTAGTCCCGCGCCGCCTCGCGGCGGCCAGCAGTGGTTCTCGGGAGCCTGGGGTCATCCCAGGCTCTTTCTTTTTTTGGGGGTAGACTACGCCCCACCGTGTCGACGCTCGTTGCCGCCCTCCGGTCGCTGGCCACCTACCTGGCCGTCGTCACCTACATCCTCGTCGTCGGCCCACTCGCGTTGCTCATCGTCGTGCCGCTCCGGCTGAAGGGGTTTCTGTACGAAATCGGCCATGGCGGAGCGGTTCTGGCACTCGGGCTGGCGGGCATCCGCTACGAGGTGACCGGACGCGAACACGTGCCATCAGACCGCGCGGTCGTGTTCTGCTCGAACCATCAGAGCAACGTGGATCCGCCGGTGTTGTTCCGGGCACTCCACCGCCGGTTGCACATCCTCTACAAAGCGGGCCTCCGCCGGATTCCAATCATGGGGACCGCGATGGACGTTGGCGGGTTCGTGCCCGTGGACCGACAAGACCGCGAGCAGGCCATCCGGTCGATCGAGCAGGCCGCCCGGTCGATCCGCGAGGGCAACTCGTTCCTCATCTTTCCAGAGGGCACGCGCAGTCGCACCGACACGCTGCTGCCATTCAAGAAGGGCGGCTTCCTCATGGCCATCCAGGCGCAGGCGCCGATCGTGCCGGTGGCGATCAGCGGCGGGCGGAACGCGATGCGCAAGGGGAGCGCGCTCGTACGCCCTGCGCGGGTGCGCGTGCGCATCGGCGAACCGGTGTCGACTGAAGGGCTCACGGTCGATGACCGTGACCGCCTGATTGCGACGGTGCGGGAACGCATCGAGACGTTGCTTCGTCAATCGCCCTGAGCCCTGATGCCTATGCTGTCCACCACCTGTCATCGGTTTTTTGGAGGCTGAACGATGGAATCCCTGATCCTGCTCGGCCGGACCCTGGGCTTCTCGCTGGCCGCCGGGGTGAACTTGTACGCCACGGTCGCGGTGCTTGGACTGGCCGCGCGCTATCAGTGGGTCGCGCTGCCGGAGCAGTTCCAGGCGTTCAACCACGACTGGGTCATCGGGATCGCGCTTGCGTTGTACGTCGTCGAGTTCTTCGCCGACAAGATTCCGTGGGTCGACACCGCATGGGACACAGTCCACACCTTCATCCGGCCGCTGGGCGGGGCGCTTATTGCGATCACGACGATCGGTGATGCGTCGCCGCTCCTTCAGGGGCTGGTGGGGCTGGCCGGCGGTACCGTGGCGGCCGGCAGCCACCTGAGCAAGGCTGGCACGCGCGCGGTCGTCAACACGAGTCCGGAACCGGTGTCGAACTGGACGCTCAGCGTTCTCGGGGATGTGTTCGTGGTCGGCCTCGGACTAGTCGCCATCACGTACCCACTGCTGGCGCTTGCCATCGTGGCGGTCGTGCTCATCGCAATCGCCCTGCTGTTCAGATGGCTGCTGAAGGCCCTGCGCCGCTCGAGGGCGCCCAGGCTGGAGCAGATGTCCATTCCACACAAGCGGACCGACCGCACCACCTGAATCGGGCGCGGCTCCGCGGTCGTGGCGAAGACGTCCCGCCGCACTGTCAATTGCAGTGGAGTGCTAGACTGAACCTGCCACGCCCGCTGTCAGGACGAAGAATGTCCAGAACCACGCGCCGCCTCATCCTGAGCCTCGTCCTTGTGGGCCTGGCCGCAGGCCTCGCCGCGCAGCAGCCCGTCGAGCCCGAGCGCGGCCAGCTACCTCCGTTCCGCGGGGGCGCCAACCTCGTGCGCGTCGATGCCTACATCACGGAGAACGGGCGGGCGGTCACCGACTTGACCGCGGACGACTTCGAGATCCTGGAAGACAACGCCCCGCAGTCGGTCGAGCAGTTCGAGTTCATCGAGCCGCGACCGCACGGCCCCGAGGCCGATCGGATCGAGCCGAACACCGTCCGCGAGGCGGCGGCGATGGCTGCCGATCCACGCGCGAGGTTGTTCGTCCTGTTCATGGACGTGTGGCATGTGCAACTCGCCGGATCCTATCGAGCCCAGGAGCCGGTGGGCCATCTGCTCGAGCGTCTGATCGGCCAGGACGACATGGTCGGCGTCATGACGCCCGAGATGTCGGCGCGCAACATCACCTTTGCCCGCCGCACGTCCACCCTGCAGGCAATGATGGCCACCAACTGGTACTGGGGGCAGCGCGATCAGGTGCCGATGCTGGATCCGCGGGAAGAGGCCTACCAGCAGTGCTACGGCGACGAGGGCCTCGTGGCCGAGATGATCGATCGCCGGCGCGAGAAGAAGACGCTCGACGCA
>CAZNOC010000003.1:53814-55881 GCA_964574545.1 uncultured Bifidobacteriaceae bacterium
CAGCTCCTCGCGAACCTCGACAACCAGATGACGTTCCAGCTGCTCGTGCAGCGCGCCAACCGCTCCAACGTCAGTTTCTACGCGATCGACCCTCGAGGGCTCGTCGCCTTCGACGAGCCGATCGGGCCCCGGCGTCCGCCGATACCCTCAGAGGACGGACGACGGCTCTTCAACCGGCAGCAATCGCTGATGACGCTGGCCGAGCAGACGGACGGCGCGGTGGTGCTCAACACCAACGACGTCGCGGGTGCCGTCGAACGCTTCATGACGGACCTCGGCTCGTACTACCTGCTGGGCTACTACTCGACCAACACGCGGCTCGACGGTCGCTACCGGCGGCTCACCGTGCGCGTGAAACGGCCCGGACTGGAGGTCCGCGCGCGACCCGGATACCTGGCGCCGCTTGAGTCCGAGGTGAGGGCCGCGAGCGCGGCCGCCGTGGTGTCAGAGGCGTCTGGACCACCGATGGCCGTCGCCGCTGCGCTTGGACGCCTCGGGTCGGCTCGTGGTGCGATGCCGATCAGGCTCGAGGCCTCGGGGTTCTGGCCGCCATCAGGCTCAGACGGTTCGCCCGCACCGCAGAGTGATCAGGATGCCTCAGGCGCGATCTGGGTCGTCGTCGAACTCGATGCGGCCACCGTGCGCCAGGAAGAGTGGCGCGGCGGGGGTGACGTGCAGGTCACGATTGAGCCGCCCCCGAACCTGATCGCCGAGCCGGTGGTCGCGACTCGGACGCTCGACCCCGGGCAGCGCACGCTCTCGTTCGTGTTGCCGGAAGGGACGGGGCTCGAAGCGGGCCGGTACATCGTGCGTGCGCAGGCCACCGCCTCCGGCGCACGGCTTCCGCTGCAACTGTCGGTGGGGACAGACGTCCCGGTACGCGGGACGCTGCTCGGTACCGTGGCGATGGCATCGAGGCGAGGCCCATCGACCGGACTCCAGCACGTGCCCACGGCCGACCCCAGATTCAGGCGCACCGAGCGGCTGCGGGTCGAGGTCCCCGTGAGCCGGCCTGACGTCACGGTGCGCGCCCGGATTCTTAACCGCGAGGGCCAGGCCATGCCCCTGCCGGTCGCGGTGAGCGAGCGTCAGGGGGCGAGCCCGGCGCTGCGCTTCCTCGTCGCGGATGTCACCCTCGCGCCCCTGGCGCAGGGTGAGTACGTGCTGGAAGTCGAAGCACAGCAGGAGACGACGACGGAGAGCGTCGTGTACGGTTTCCGCATCATCCCGTAGACGGCATCTTCATCCTCCCGTGTCGAACCTGAGGGTGAACGGCGTCACAGGCGTGCCGTCAAATGCCGTGAGCCCCTCGAGCACCTCCACCGTCACCGTGCGGAATGGCGAGAGCGGCGCGGCCGGCACGATCTCGATGCCTCGGCTGGCTGCGTTGTACGCCACCGTGAATGCGATGGGCTCACGGGCCCCGTCCCGCTGCACGTAGGCCACGCGAAGCTGGCCGGCGATCGAGTCGGGGGCCAGGTCGCGCGAGAACTGGAGGCGGAGTCGCGCGTCGGGCGCGACCGTGAGTTCTCCCTCGCGGGGCGACGTGAAGATCACCTCGAGCGGTGGGGGTGGCGGGGCCTCGACCTCGACCTCAACGACCTCTTCACCCGGATCCTCGGCGGCGGAAACGGCGGTGGCCTCGATCCACACGAGGCCCCGTGCCGCGGCCACGGTGCCCGTCACGCGCAGCCAGCGTCCCGTGTCCATCCGCCGGGCCACGTCGAGGTCGAAGCCCTGGCCGCGGGGGCGCTGTCCGGTCACCCAGACAGCCGCGTCTGTGGTCCGGACGACGAAGTCCCATCGGTCAACGCCGGGTCCTGCCGGCAGGTCGCCAAACAGGTTGCGGCCGCGGAACTGGCCGATGATGGAGACGCGCTGGCCGATGAACCGGTCGGGTGAAAGCGCTACGGCCCGCAGGGGCGGCGCGGCGACGTTGGGTGAGGCGGCTGGCGGCACGACGCCAGTCGCCTGGAGGATCAGTTCCTCGCCGGGCCGCGGCCAGCGATCCCCGTACTGGCGTTCGATGTCTCCGCGCAGGTCCAGAGTGTTCAGACGCGGGTCGTC
>CAZNOC010000004.1:0-53930 GCA_964574545.1 uncultured Bifidobacteriaceae bacterium
GCTGGCAGGACCTGCGCGATCGTCTCGGCGAGATCGCCATCAGCACCATCGACGCCTTCTGCCTGTCCCTGCTCCGGGAGTTTCCGCTCGAAGCCGATGTGGACCCCGGCTTCTCGATGGTGGACGAGACCGAGATGCCGGGGCTGGTGGACGAGGCGCTCGACCGTGCCCTCCGGATCGGCAGGGCGCGCAGCATCGAGCAGGAGGACGTCGCCCTTGTCTTCACCCATCTCGGCGAGCACCGGCTTCGGCGTGGCCTTGCGCGGCTGCTGGATCGCCGCCTGGTGGCCGAGCGTGCCCTCGATCGGTACCTGGCACGTGGCCCTCGCGCGCTGACGGCCGCGGACGTGGCGCGGCGCGCCGCGGTCCGTCTGCTGAGGGCGTTCGACGAGGCGCCGGGCGGCCTCGACGGGTTCCTCGGGACTGGCCCACACGACGATCCTCGGTTCGCCCTGCTCGCACACGACCTCCGCCGGCTTCGCGCGTTTCAGGTGGAGCCGGCCGATGCCGCGGACGATGGCCGGGTCCAGGCGCTCATGGCCAGGTGCCGGGAATACTTCTTCACGGCGAAGGGCGAACCGCGCAAGCGCCCGGCCCAGACGATCGCGCAGTTCGCGTCGCGGACGGCGTATCGTGCCCACGGCGCTCAGGTGGCGGGCCTGGCGCCCTCGGTCGCTCAGGCGATGGCGGCGCACCGCCGGGATCTGAACGTCATCCTCTCGCGCGGCGTCCGCTGGCTGTTCGCACGCGCGCTCGAAGAGCACCGCCGCACCCTCGACGAGCACGCGGTGCTCGACTTCTCGGACGTGCTCACGCGCGCGCTCACACTGCTGCGGCAGATGGACGAGTTCTCACGGAGCCGCTACCGGCTCGAGTCGCGCTACCAGCACGTCCTCGTGGACGAGTTCCAGGACACCAGCCGCGCGCAGTGGGAGCTGGTCGAACTGCTGATCCGCGCGTGGGGCGAGGGGCTTGGCTTGCCCGGCGAGGGCCGTCTGCCGCCGTCGGTGTTCATCGTGGGCGACCGCAAGCAGTCGATCTACGGCTTCCGGGACGCGGACGTGGCCGTCCTCGACGAAGCCGCCCGCTTCATCGGCGCGCTCAGACCCGAGGCCGACGTGCGCCGTGCCATCGCACGGAGCTTCCGGGCGCGGCCGCCCCTGCTCGCGTTCGTGAACGACCTCTTCGTGGCGGTTGACAAGACCCCGTCGCGCCCGGACGCGTTCCGCTACGACGAGCAGGACCAGTTTCCGCTGGCGTCAGGCGCCGGGGCCGGCGAAGAGGGGCTCGGCGTCGTGGCGGCCCATGACGTGGCCGCGTGTGCCCGCGCCGTGGCCGGGGAGATTGCGGCCCTCATGGACGGAGGCGCTCTCGTTCGCGACCGTGACAGCGGGCTCAGGCGACCTCTCCAGGCCGGCGACGTGGCGATTCTCTTCCGCTCCCGGGACACACACCGGGAGTTCGAGCGCGAGCTGGAACGTGCGAACCTCCCGTACTACGTCTACAAGGGGCTGGGGTTCTTCGACGCTGATGAGATCAAGGACGTCCTGGCGCTCGTGCAGTACCTGGCCGACCCCCACTCCGATCTGCGCGCCGCCGCGCTGCTGCGCTCGCGCGTCATCAGGCTGTCCGATCCCGGCGTGAAGTTGCTGGCCCCGCGGTTGGCCGCGGCGTTGTCCGACGAGGCGCCACCCGCCGCGATGGCCCGGCTGTCCGAGGAGGATCGCGCCGTGCTGGCGCTCGCGCGCCGCTCGGCGCGTGGCTGGCGCGAAATGACCGACCGGGTGCCGCCCGCCGAACTGCTCGACCGGGTGCTCACAGAATCGGCGTACGCCGTGGAAGTCTCAGGGCGCGGGCTCACGCAGGCGCGCGAGAACCTGAAGAAGCTGCGCGCGCTTGTCCGTCGCGTTCAGAACCGCGGGTACGCCACGCTGGCGCGGGTGGCCGACCACTGCCGGCAGCTCGCGGGCGGGGACGAATCGAACGCGGTCATCGACGCCGTGGACGCCGTCAACCTCATGACCGTGCACGCGGCCAAAGGGCTCGAGTTCCCCGTGGTCTTCATCGTCAACCTCGCGCGCGGCGCCGGCGGGGGAGACGACGCGATCCGCGTGTCGGGCACGGAGGCGGAGACGGCGGAGGAGCGCGAAACGGGCGTGCCGTCGGACACGGTGGCGGTCGGGGACTTCGAGTCGGATGTGGATCGCGATGCGGCCGCACGCGAACGCGAGGAGACCAAACGCCTGCTGTACGTGGCGGTGACCCGCGCGCGCGATCGGCTGTACCTCGCGACGACCCTGACCAGGGATGGCCAGGTGCGGCCTGGCAAGGGCAGCCTGGCCGACGTGTTGCCCTCGTCGTTACACGCGGTGTTCGTGGCCGCGGGCACTGCCGCCGCTGGGGACCTCGTGACGTGGACGGGCCAGTCACATGTCCATCGGTTCCGCGCGTGTCAGCCCACTGCGGTGGTGCGGCCGCTTCCGGCCGAAGCGTGGCCCGAGGCGCGTGTGGACGACTTCGATCCGGTTCAGCCTGACGCCCCAGGCCCGCGGCGCACCGTGACCGGCGCCGATTCGTGGCATGTGGACGCGCCAGCCGCGCGTCCGACAGGGGCCGATCGCCTCGCGCTGGGCGGCGCGATCGTCCATCGCGCCATCCAGTCGCTGGTCCCGTTCACGTTGGCGGAGGCGCCCCTGGAACTGCGCGCGGCGCTCGCGGCGCTGGTGCGGGAGAGCGAGCGCCGCGAGGGGGATCACCTGGGCAGGGCGATCGACGAGGCGGCCGAGGCGTTCGCGTCGCTGGCAGGCCAGGACGACCTGCGACGCCTGCTCGCGTCGGGGCGCACGCTCCACGAATTGCCGTTCGTCATGGCGATCGACGGCGGCGGGCTGCTGCGCGGGGTGATCGATTGCCTGGTGGTGTCGCCAGAGGGGACCGTGACGGTCCTCGAGTTCAAGACCGGGGGGCCCCAGGACGTCCACCGGCGACAGCTGGAGGCCTATGTCGAGGCCGCGAAAGCCCTGTTTCCGGGCTTTTCCGTGGAGGGGCGCCTGGTGTACTCGCGGCGGCACCCATGACGCGTCGTCACGCCCGAGCGCCGCTTTCGTTCTTGTATCCGCCTCAGGCTTTTCAATACACTAGCGAGACGTGTTCGAAGTCCGGCCCGTCGGCAATGGGCGCGGCCGGGCCGCTGTGAGGAGAGAAGTGTGGCGTTGACCTGTCCGAGTTGTGGGAACGAACGTAATTTTCTGGTCAAGACGCTGCAGATGCACGTGTTGCACATCGAGGGCGCGCGTGTCGAGGTGACCGACGAGACTCAGCCCGCCGCGTTCGAGCTCCTGTGCGACGAGTGCGATACCACCATGTCGCTCGACAGCCTCGAGGACGCGTTCCGGAAGGAAGTGCTCCTGACGATTGGCGCCCGCTGACACCCGCCCACCGGGGGGCGCTCGCCGCTACGCATCGTCTCGCGCTCCCTGGCTGTCGTCTTCCTCGAAGTAGTCACACTCCGTACAGACCCATTCCCGCTGCTCGCTCCGGATCTGCTGGGAGCTGCCTGGCACCTGCTGTACGCTCTCGCGGGTGACCAGCCGCATGAACTCACCGCACATCGGACACTCTCGTCGCATCGCCCGCTCCCTGCGCGCATGCTACGCGCCTCGACTCTCCTTGACAAGGGTAGGGTGCCCTCCTATCGTACGTGCGGAGCGCACGGATGTTCGTGCGAACGCGGTGCGGTGAATGTCATGAAGCCTCAGGCTCTTCGTCAGTGGCGGGTCAACGACCACGGCCCCGCGATCGTGCGGCCGTCGGCGCAGGCCGTCACGCCGTCCTGCCTGGCAGACGAGGTGGCGATCGACTTTCCCTCCGTGGGTGAAGCCGTGGTCCGGATGCGCGTGGCGTTCGGAGACGACGAACCGGAGAGGCCGCTGCGTACGGAGATCCTGCTCTCGGAGCGGCAGGCGGGCAGGGGAGCGGCCGTGCCGCTCGAGGTGCCCGTTCGTTGCACCTGCGGCGAGTGCGGCGGCCGAGGCGAGACCTGGGGCGACGCCTGTCCGCGCTGCCTCGGATCCGGGTACGCGCTCGTGCGGCACCAGCTGACCGTGTCCGTGCCCGCCGGCGTGCTCCACGGAGACCGGTTCAGCTTCAGCCTTGCGCATCCCCGAGGGCCACGCACGCGCATCGAGCTGCGCGTGGCCGTGACGTGAAGCGGCACGTCGACTTCCTCGCCCTCCTCTACATCATCTGGGGCGCGCTCTTCCTGCTGGTTGGCGTGGCCGGACTCGCCCTGTCCGGCGGTGCGGCCGCGCTCGTCTCGTCGGCGGGCCTCGTCCGCCAGGGCGCCAGCCTCGCGGCCAGCGTGACGGCCATCACGCTGGCGGCGGTTGCCGTCCTGGCGCTGGTCTGGGCAGCGCTCCACCTCTGGGTCGGGAGCCAGTTGCGGCGCTATCTGCCGTGGGCGCGGCTGCTGGCGCTCGGCCTGGCCGTGATCAACCTGGTGCTCCTGCCCTTCGGAACGGCGCTCGGAATCTACGCGTGCTGGGCGTTGCTGACGGACGAGGGTCGCCGGCTGTTCGAGCCGTCCTCCTCGGACGGCTGACGGACGAGAGGGACCGGGGGCGGGTCGATCGTGCCCGCGGGCGTCCAGGGACCACAGCGGAAGACCCGCCGCATCGCAAGCCAGCCTCCCTGGACCAGCCCGTGATGACGCAGGCAGGCCGCCGCGTAGTGGCTGCACGTCGGTGCGAACCGGCACGTCATTCCCATCGCAGCATAGGCGCGTGACAGCGTGGCCTGGTACACGTGGACGCCAGCCAGCGCCATCGTCGTGGTGACCTGGCGGTCCGGCGGCCGCGACACGTCAAGACCCACCAGCGCGGTGAACAGGATGGCCAGGGCGATCAGTCGTCGGCGCATCATTGTGGGCCGGGAAGTGGAGGGGCCCGGTACGGGGCGGGGGCCACGGCCCTCTCCCGTACCGGGAACTGATGGCGGATCACCACGCCGCAATGCCGCGACAGCGGACCGGTATCAGAGGCGGTCGGCGTACTGGCTGACGCCCGGAACGATGAGCCGCTGCCCCCCCACGCCCTTGACGATGCAGAGGATGTGCAGGACGAGCACGCCAATGTAGACCGGCATGAAGAGCACGCCCATCAGGCAGCCGAGCAGCGCCCCGAGCATGTACTGCACGACCCCGATGCTGACGTACAGGATCAGCTCGGCAATCATCAGCACGATGCCGTGTTTGGCGTGCCACTGCACTTCCTTGTCGTCCTTCTCCACGAGCAGCGGGACGAGCGCCAGCAGCCAGAGGTAGGACAGCACGATCATGATGGTGCGGTTGCCGGCCGGGGCACCGCTCGCGGGCGTCGTGTCGTTCATCTGCTCGTCTCCTTGGGGCGGTGGGGAGCGGTCGATGTGGGAACGGAACGAAGGATACACCATGTCCAGGCACCCGGCACCCCCATGCCCGCTGGTTGTCGGTGGTGGGGGAAGCCGGTAAGCTGAGGACATGTCCACCGATGTGCTCCAGCCCCAGCGCGTGCTCGACGCCCTTACGGTCGTGATCGACCCCGACCTCGGCAAAGACATCGTCGCGCTGGGCTTCGTCAAGCAACTGACGATTGACGGGGGGCGTGTGGCCTTCAGTATCGAGTTGACGACCCCGGCGTGCCCCGTCAAGGAGCGGCTGCGCGACGAGGCGCACGCGGCCGTGTCGGCCATCCCCGGGGTGACAGGCGTGGTTGTGACGATGACCGCCGTCGTGCGGTCGGTCACCGCACCGGAACACGGACGCCCGCCCCTGCCAGGCGTCAAGAACGTGATCGCCGTGGGTGCGGGCAAGGGCGGCGTGGGGAAGACCACCGTCTCGGTGAACCTCGCCGTCGCCCTCTCGCAACGGGGCAGCCGCGTCGGGATCCTGGACGGTGATATCTACGGCCCGAACGTGCCGATCATGTTCGGCATCCAGGCCCAGCTTGGCACGGATGGCGACAAGATCGTGCCTGCCGAGAAGTTCGGCATTCAGATCGTGTCGATGGGGTTTCTGACGTCCGACGAGACGCCCGTCGTGTGGCGCGGGCCGATGCTGCACAGCGCCATCCAGCAGTTCTTCCGCGAGGTGGCGTGGAAGGATCTCGATTACCTGATCGTGGACATGCCGCCGGGGACGGGCGACGTGGCGCTCAGCCTCAGTCAGACCGTACCCGTCGCGGGCGCCATCGTGGTCACGACCCCGCAGCAGGTGTCCCTCGCCGACAGCCGTCGCGCGGTGCGGATGTACCAGAAGCTGAACATCCCGACGCTGGGGCTCGTGGAGAACATGAGCTTCTTCGAGTGCCCGAGCTGCCACCACGAAAGCGACATCTTCGGCCACGGTGGCGGTGAGCGAATGGCCGGCGAACTGGAGATCCCGTTCCTCGGGCGGCTCCCGATCTACCAGCCGATTCGGGTCGGCGGCGATCAGGGCATCCCACTCGTGATCGCCGAACCACAGTCGGTGGCGTCAAAGGCGTTCGTGGACGTGGCGGAACGCACCGCGGCGCGGGTCTCGATCGCCGCTCACAAGGCCGCGGCGGCCTTCAAGGGAAAGATCCCGCTGATACCGGTCCGATAGCCGCGCGCTGCATCGGCGCGCGGCTATCGGCTGTCAGCTGTCAGCTCTCGGCTTCCGGCTTCGGCTTTCGGCCTCGTTCCGCGTCGAGAGCCGAGAGCTGAAAGCCGATAGCCGAAAGCCGAGGGCCAATCGCCGAGAGCCGATCGCCGAAGGCGACCTTAGAATCCGACCGACATCCCCACGTTCACCTGGCGGAAGGGTCCCGGCTGGATGCCCTGCGGGGCGCGTGAGGCGATATAGATGCGGTCGGCGGCGTTCTTGACGCTGACGAAGGGCGCGAAGCGGCGTGTGCCGCGGCGGAACTCGTAGCTCGCCGATACGTTCCACAGGCCGTACCCCGGCACGGGGCCGACGGTCCCGTCGGCGGATCCCACGGCACGGTTCTGGTCGTCGCCAAACTGGTCGCCCACGAAGGTGCCATCCACCTGCACCGCCAGGCCGCGCGCATCACGCCATGCCAGGATGAGCGACGTGACGTGCTCGGGCGCGTACGGCAGCCGGTGACCGGAGAGCACTCCGCTGTCGAAGCGCGCCGTTGGCAGCCAGGTGTAGCGGACGTCTGCCGACAGCCCGGCTTCGCGTCCCATCCACCGGGCCATGTCCACGCCTGTGCTGACTTCGATTCCGCGGTGCAGCGTCAACCCCGCGTTGACCAGCGTCGTCGTGGCGCCGCCGGAGAGCGCGGCGGGGACGATCTGGTTGCTGAAGTCGAGCACGAAGAACGTCGCATCGGCGTGCACGCCACGACGAGGCATCCACCGTGTGCCGACCTCGTAGTTCCAGCTCCGCTCGGCGTCGAGTTCGAGCGAGACGCCCGAGGCGGTGATGGCATCCTTCACGCGCGGCGGGGCGAATCCACGGTGCGCCCCCGCGAACAGCGTGAAGGCGTCGTGCGCCGACCATGTGGCGCCCAGGCCCGGCACGACCTCGGTCACGGAGTCGTCGTTGCGGACGTCCACCGGCGTCGGCACGCCGCCGATGGGCGCGCGCAGAATGTGCCGGGTGAACGCGTAGTGCTCGATGCGGACGCCTGGCGTCAGCGTGACGCGCTCTCCCAGGAAGAGGCGGTTCTGCGCGAATGCCGACCACGCGTCCGCCGGTCTCCGTTCATCGTCCCGCAGGACACGGACGAGTCCCTCCAGGTCCGAATTGAGCTGCTGATCGATGGCCCGCTCGTACAGGTAGCGCCCGCCGCCTTCGAACGACTGCCGCACGCCGAAGGCCTGGTGGTCGCGCATGAGGCGGGTCTCGACACCGGCCACGCGGAACTCGCGGTCGCGGCTGAGGGCATCCGTCCGCAGGTACACCGCGCCTCCCGGCACCGTCGTGTCCCCCGCCACGCCCGCGTACACGCGGCCCGCCGCCGGTGCGCGGTCGAAGTTCTGCCGTCGCCAGAACCGGGTCGTGTCGTACGCGAAGGCAGTCGTCGTGAGGAACGTCCGGTCGTTGACGACGACACGGTGGTGCAGCGAGCCGAACGCGCGGCGGACATCGAGCTCGTCGCCTGGCACGGCGTTGTCGTTGGGGTTGACGTCGAACTGCGGCTGCGTGAGGCCGAGGTAGGTGGAGTTCGAGATCTCGTCGTAGTAGTTGGCTTTGAGCGCCAGTGACTGACGGTCGGTCAGCTGCCAGGTGAGCTTCGTCGAGACATCGTTGATGTTGAAGTCAAAGCGCCGAAAGCCGTCGCCCTGCTTGCGCAGCGCGCCGGCGAAGACGCCGAGCCGCCCATGGGTGACGCCCCAGGATCCCCGGCCGACGAACAGCCCGCGCTGGCCCGCCGTCAGGTCCACGTCCGTGCGCTGGCGCAGCGGCGGGTCGGGCGTGACGAAGTTCACGACGCCACCGATGGTCTGGGGGCCGAACAGGATCGAGCCGCTGCCCTTGACGACCTCGACGCGCTGCATCCGCTCGATGGGCGGGCTGTAATACATCTCCGGTTCGCCGTACGGAGCGAGGGCGAGCGGGAGTCCGTCTTCGAGTACCAGCACCTGCCGGCTCCGGTCGGGGTTGAGGCCGCGGATGCCGATGCTGAGGCGCATGGCCGCCTGTCCGGCTTCCTCTCGCACGACGACGCCGGGGATCCGGCGCAGGACCTCGTTGGCGTCGAAGGTGTGGCTGCGGGCGAGCTCCTCCCGGGAGATGAGGTCGACCGCCCCGGGCACCTCGCGCAGCCGCTCGGCCGCTTCCCCGACGACATCGACCTGTGTCTCGCGGGAGCGCAGGGCGACGAACGGGACGGCGACCGCGGTCGTCCGGCCGGCGACAACCGGTACGTCGCGCTGGACGACGTCAGCGAGGTTGTCGGCCTGTACGCGGAGCGTGTAGCGGCCCTCGTCCAGGCCGTCGATGAGGGCGAGGCCGGTGGCATCGGTGACGGCGTCGGTCCGGGCTTCGAGGATGGCAACGGTGGCGCCGGCGATCACGAGCCCTGAGGGGTCGAGGACGGTGACGCGGAGGGCGCCGGGCGTCTGGGCGGCGGCGGCGAGGGGGATCAGGCCGGCGAAGGCGAGGGCGAGGAAGGGACGAAGGAACGAAGCCACGGGAACCTCCAAGTAATAATGAGACTCAGTCTCATCTTATGGGGTTCATCGTAAATCCGGACCCCGGAGGTCGTCAATCAGATTCTGAGAATGGATCTCATTTGGCGGGATCGGCCCGCAATCCGCGCATCGCCAGCAGCCCCAGCACCGGGCCCGGCACCAGCAGCCACGAGGCGTGCTGCCAGCCCACCACCAGCGCCACGCGCGGCAGCGCCTCGATCGTCACGAGCGTCAGCAGAAACCCCAGGCACGTCTGCATCGTCAGCGCGGTGCCGACGTGATCGCGCGGGGCGTGCTCGCTGACGAGCGCCGAGAACTGGGCGGAGTCCGCGACGACCGCAAACCCCCAGATGGCGAGCACGAGGTAGAGCCACTCGGGCCGCCCGCCGTACACGACGCTCATGCCCGCCGCGCAGAGCGCGCTCGTGCCAAGCGCCCACATCGCCACCCGCGCGCGGCCCCACCGGTCGGCCAGCAGTCCGGCCAGCACGCACCCGGCGGTGCCAGACCCGATGGCGAGGAAGGCCGCCAGCGAGCCCGCGGCGCCCGCGTTGGCCACGCCGGACGCCGAGAGACTGGCGGTGGCGAGCACGCCAACCCAGGTCCACATGGCATAGAGCTCCCACATGTGACCGAGGTAGCCGAAGGTGGCCAGGCGCGCGCCGCGCACCTGGAAGACGCGCCACACCGCGCGCGGGTCGAAGGGCGACGTCACACTGACGTGCGGGCCATCGCGCACGGTCAGCAGGACGAGGATGCCGCCCGTCACCGCGAGGGCGGAGGCCAGCAGCATCGGCGATCGCCAGTCGCTGCCGAAGAGGGCCGTCAGCAGGTAGGGGAACGCCTTGCCAAGCGTCAGGGCGCCGATCAGGATGCCAAGCGCCAGCCCGCGCCGATCGAGGAACCAGCCGGCGGCGATCTTCATCGCCGGCGGGTAGACGCACGCGAGCGCCGCGCCGGTGACGGCGCGCAAGGCGATCACCAAACCTGGCGACTCGGTGAGCAGAACGCTCGCGTTGGCGGCGGCGCCGGCGAGGCACCCCAGGAAGACCAGCCGGCGCGGGTTGATGAGATCGGCGAGGTTGCTGACGGCGCTGCCGAGGGTGCCCGCGACGAACCCGGCCTGCACGGCGAGCGTGAGCCAGGAGGCCTGTCGAGGGGTGAGCGCCAGCTCGAGGGCGAGCCACGGCGCGACCGCGGTGGCCGAGAACCACAGCGTCATGCCCAGCCACTGCGCCAGCGCGACCAGCGCGAGCATGCGCCAGGCGTTCGGAGGTTTACCCGATGGGCGGATCACGATACGATCGAGCGCTGGCTCACCCACGAATGCACATACCCTACACCAAGCGGACGCTCGCCAACGGGCTCGACGTGCTCGTGCACGAGGACCATCACCTGCCGATGGTGGCAGTCAACGTGTGGTACCACGTCGGCTCGAAGAACGAGCGCCCCGGCCGCACCGGGTTCGCCCACCTGTTCGAGCACCTGATGTTCGAGGGGTCGGCGCACCATGACAGCGGCTACTTCGAACCGCTCCAGCGCGCCGGCGCTCTCCTGAACGGTTCGACCAACGCCGATCGCACGAACTACTGGGAGGTGGTGCCGACGGGCGCCCTCAACCTGGCGCTCTGGATGGAGTCGGATCGCATGGGCCACCTGCTGCCGGCCCTGACCGATGCGAAGTTCAACAACCAGCGTGACGTCGTGCTCAACGAGCGCCGCCAGCACTACGAGAACCGGCCGTACGGCCTGGCCGGCATCGCCGCGTCGGCCGCCCTCTTTCCCTCCGACCACCCGTATCACTGGATGACGATCGGCTCGGCCGACGATCTGCGGGCGTCCACGCTCGACGAGGTCAGAGCGTTCTTCCGGGCGTACTACCACCCGGCCAACGCGTCGCTGACGCTGGCCGGCGACGTGGACACGGACGCGGCGTTCGATCTGGCCGAGCAGTACTTCGGCGACATCCCCGCGGGCCCCGACGTCGCGCCGGTGGCGCATGCCGCGTCACTCGAAACCACGGCCCGGCTCCGGCTGGACGACCGCGTCGAGCTGCCGCGCCTCTATCTGAGCTGGCATTCTCCGGCGATGTTCGCGCCGGGTGACGCCGAACTCGATCTCGCCGCCGACCTCCTGGCGCACGGCAAGACCTCGCGCCTCTATCGAGCGCTCGTCTACGAGCAGCGCATCGCGGTGGACGTTGTGGCGTACCAGAGCTCGCGGGAGATGTCGGGCATCTTCCAGCTGATTGCCACCGCCGCGCCGGGCCACGCTCTCGAGGCCCTCGAGAACGCGATCCTCGCCACGATCGCGGCCGTGGCGGCCGATGGCCCGACGCCCGGGGAGGTCGAGCGCAGCCTCACCCAGGTCGAGTCCCAGTTCATCTACAGGCTGCAGACGATCGGCGGCTTCGGCGGGAAGTCGGACCAGCTGAACGCCTACAACGTGTTCCGCGGCGAGCCAGGCTACTTTGACGCCGACCGTGCGAGGTACCGGTCGGTGACCCCGGGCGCCATGGCGGCGGCCGTCGCGCGATACCTCGTGGAGGCGCCGCACGTGGCCTTGAGCGTCGTGCCGCACGGCGCGGCGCACCTGGCGCTGCCCGGTTCCGTCCCGGTGCAGGCCTCATGAGCCGCGTGGATCGCTCGACGCTGCCCGCGACGGGTCCGGCGCGGGCATTTCGCCTTCCCCGCATCGAGAAGCGCACCCTCGCCAACGGCCTCGAGATCCGGGCGCTCGAGCACCGCGCCGTCCCCGTCGTGTCGATGGTCGTGATCCTGCCGGGGGGGTCGTCCGCCGATCCGGCCGGCCGGCCCGGACTCGCCGCGCTCACGGCCGACCTCATCGACGAAGGCAGCGGCGGACGCGACGCGCTCGAAGTCGCGGACCGTCTCGCGAGACTTGGCGCCGATCTCGACATCGACGTCACCGTGGACGCCACCGTCATCTCGATCACGACACTGGCGCGCTGCCTTGGCCCCGCACTCGAGATGCTCGCCGAGATCATCACGGCGCCCACCATCACCGGCGAGGACTTCGCCCGGGTGCGCAACCTCAGGCTCGACCGCCTGCGCCAGATGCGGGACCACGCGCCGGCCGTCGCCGAACGCGCCTTCGCACGCCTCCTCTACCGCGATCATCCCTACGGCCACCTCAGCCTCGGGACCGAAGCGTCGCTCGAGGCGACGACCGCGGACGAGGTTCGCGCGTTCCATCAGGGCACGTACGTGCCGGCGGGCGCGACCCTGGTCATTGCCGGTGATGCCGGCGCCGGAGACCTCCTCGATGCCGGCGCGGGTATCTTCGGAGGATGGGAGGCCCGGGTCTCGACCGCCGACCGCGCCGCGGCACTGGCACCACCATCGCTCGTGCCGGCCGAACGGCTGGCGGTCGTGCCCCGGCCGGGCGCCGCGCAGTCCGAGCTCCGGATCGGGCACGTGTGCGCGTCGAGGGACACGCCCGACTATCACGCCCTGCTGCTGCTGAACACGATCCTGGGCGGCCAGTTCGTGAGCCGCATCAACCTCAACCTGCGCGAGGACAAGGGCTACACGTACGGGGCGCGCACCGGCATCGACCTCCGGCGAGGCCTGGGCCCATTTGTCCTGCAGGCGAGCGTCCAGACGGAGGTGACGGCGGCCGCCATCACTGAAGCGATTCGCGAAATCGAGGTGGTCCGCGGTGCCCGTCCGGTGACCGGCCCCGAACGCGATCTCGCGGTGGCCTCTCTGACGCTCGGCTACCCGCGCGGGTTCGAGACCGCCCAGCAGGTGGCTCGCTCCGTCGCGCAACTGGCCCTGCACCGGCTGCCCGATTCCTACTTCGAGGACTTCGTGCCGGCCGTGTCGCAAGTCAGCGTGTCGGAGATCACCAGGGTGGCTCAGGACTACCTCAATCCCTCGCGCCTCGTGACGCTCGTGGTCGGCGATCACGCGGTGATCGCCGAGTCGCTGTCGACGCTCGATCTCGGCGCACCCGCGGTGCTGGAGACCAAGTGAAGGCCGTCCGATTTCACGAGCATGGCGGTCCTGATGTTCTCAGGTACGAGGACGCTCCCGATCCGGCGCCCGGGCCCGGTGACGCCGTCGTGCGCGTTCGCGCCTGCGCGCTCAACCACCTCGACCTGTGGCAGCGGCGGGGCATCGATCGCGTGCGCATTCCCTTCCCGCACATCTCCGGCGCCGACGTCGCCGGCGAGGTCGTCTCGTCGCCGGACGATGGCCTGTCACCGGGCCGACGGGTCCTGCTGCAGCCCGGGCTGTCGTGCGGGCGGTGTACGGCGTGTCTGGATGGGCACGACAATGACTGCCCGGCCTACGATGTCCTCGGCTATCAGAGCGCGGGCGGCTACGCGGAGTACGTGTCGCTGCCGGCTCACAACCTGGTGGCCATTCCCGACTCCATCGGGTTCACCGAGGCTGCGGCGTTTCCCCTGACGTTCCTGACCGCCTGGCACATGCTGGTCACCCGCGCACGCCTTCGCCCCGGCGAGGACGTGCTGGTCCTCGGGGCCGGCAGCGGGGTCGGACAGGCAGCGATCCAGGTGGCAGTGCTGCACGGGGCGCGCGTGATCGCCACGGCCGGCACGGAAGAGAAGCTGGCGCGCGCCCGAACACTCGGCGCCCACGAGGGGATCAACCACCACGCGCAGGACATCCCGGCCGAAGTCCGTCGCCTGACCGACAAGCGCGGAGTGGATGTGGTCGTCGAACACGTCGGCCAGGCGACCTGGGAGCGCAGCGTGAAGTGCCTCGCCCGCGCCGGCCGGCTGGTCACCTGCGGGGCCACCACCGGGCACGAGGCCCGCCTCGACCTCCGGTTCCTCTTCGGCCGGCAGCTCTCGCTGCTCGGATCGTACATGGGCACCAAGGCGGAGTTGCTCCGGGCGGCGCAGTTCTTCTTCACGGGCGAACTGCGCCCGGTGGTGGACCGCACGTACCCGCTGGCGGACGCCGCGGAGGCCCATCGCCGCCTGGAGGCGGGGGACCAATTCGGCAAGATCGTGCTGGAATGCTGACCCGGGGGCGGCCTTGCACGTGACCGGCCCCCCCGAACTCTTCTCCCCCCGCCATCGTCCAACCTGCTGATCGCGGTGCTATGATCCGACCGATCACTCACCCATGGCCGATGCACGTCGACGCGCGCGGGGCCCAGGCAACCTGAGTTTCAGCCTCTTCGGCATTGTCGGGTTGCTGGCCGCCATCATCGCCGGTGCGACCATCTGGCTGCTGCTCACCGACCCGGTGACGGTGGCCGAATCGGTCGACTCGGGCGAGGTGTCGCCGCTCGTCCGCCAGCTCGCCACGGCGCTCTACGGCGCCTTCGTCGGACTGCTCAAGTACCTGTAGGTTCCGAGTTCAAGCCCCCGGTGTGCGGAGCCCCGGTGCGGCCGCAGACTGTCTTTGAACTGTGAACTGACAACTGACAACTGCAAGACTCGTCGAGAGTGTCTAGAGCTTCCTGGACAGGAACCTCTGAAGGTAGTACGCGTCGAGGTACTTGAAGGGGGTCACCCCGGTGCTGTAGTGCCCGCAGGGCAGCATCGCCACTTCGTGGTCGAGTCCCCGCCGCGCGAACTCCGCAATGAGCTGCCGCGACAGGTCCATCGGGAACGTCAGGTCGTAACGCGCGTACACGAGCAGCGTGCGCAGCCGTGAGGCGCGATCGAGGTGGGACCAGGGACTGAGCGGCTTCCAGACCTCGCGCAGGCCCTCGAGGTCGATGTGTCCCTCGAGCCCGGCACGGACGTGCGCGGTCGAGAGTCCCCGCCACACGACATCGGCGAAGAAGGGGGACACGTGGTTCAGGGCCTGCACCCGCACCAGCGGCTCGTGACACGCGGTGAGCGTTGCCAGGCACGACCCCAGACTGGTGCCCAGCACGCCTATCCGCTCGAATCCCTGTGCGTGCAGCCACCACACCGCGCGCCTGGCGTCGAGCACGGCCTGCCGGCAGACTTGCAGGGTGCGTCCGACGTTGGCGCTGAGAACGTAATCGGCGCGTCGCAGTTCCGGTGGCATCCTGACGTCATGATAGGGAAGGCTCAACCGCAACGCGCTGAGGCCGGACCGTGCCAGCAGGCGGCACAACCCGACATGGCCGTCCGCGTCGGAGTTCCACTGGGGCAGCACGACGACCGCCCGTCGAGGCGCTGACGCGCGGCCCCGTCGCCACGGTTGCGCCGGAAACAACCTGGCGGTCACGGTGTTGTTCTCGGGGTGAGGCGTCTCGAGGGCGCTCGGGAACCGGAGGGTGCCGGCGCCGGGTCGGTCGCCCTCGCCCCCGGTCTCGCCGGTGAACTCGTACTCGGCTGTCGGCGCGGGCGTGAAGAAGCGGTCCGTGTCCGCCATCGCCTCCGCGGACCAGGCGAGCACCGCCTCGCCCGGCGGGGAGCCGCGATCGTGGCCGGGCAGCCAGTCGAGTCCCCATTCGAACGGCCGCACGACGCGGTCGGTGCTGACGGATGCGAGACGCGCCTCCCAGGCGTGGAAGACCCTGGCGATCATCCGGGCGCGATCACGCCTTCGCAGGTGCGCGCGAGGCGAAGGAGCCGCTGCGTGCCGTGATCCTGACCCACGATCTGCAGGCCCACCGGCAGTCCCGCCGCAGTGGGCGCGCACGGCACACTGATGGCGGGGTGGCCCGAGAGGTTGAAGATCTGCGTGAGCCGGAGCATCGCGTTGCGAACGGGCTCCTCGCCCTGCTTGATTGGTACGGTGGCGGCGCCGATCGGCGGGGCGGGAATGGCGAGCGCGGGCAGCAGCAGCCCGTCACGCCCGTCGAGGGCCGCCATCACGTCGCGCCGCAGCACCTGCCGGCCCAGTTGCGCGCGCACGTAGTCCTCGGCCATCACATACCGCCCCATCTCGAGCCTGAGGCGGACGTTGGGCGTGTAGTCGCCGGGCCGGCTGTCGAGCGTCGGCGAGTGATACGACGCGGCGTCGGCGAGCACGAGGTGCAGGTAGATGGCCGCCACGTCGGCGGCGTGCGGCAGTCGCACCTCTTCGATCTCGACGCCCGCGCGCCGCAACTGCTCCACGGCCCCGAGCACCGAGGCTTCGACACCCGCGTCGATGCGGTCGAACGCGTAGTCCCGGAGCAGGCCCAGCCGGAGGCCGCGCACGGGGAGTCCCTCGAGCTGCTCGCCGGCACGCCGCGCTTCGCCCCGCATGGCCTCGAACATCAGCCAGGCGTCGGTCACGGTGCGCGCCATGGGCCCGACGTGATCGAGCTGCCGGCTGAGCGGGACCACCCGGTCGGCCGGGATGTCGTGCGCGCACGGTTTCAGCCCCACGATGCCACAGGCCGCCGCCGGAATCCTGATGGACCCGCCGGTGTCGGTGCCGACCGAGGCGATCGACATGCCCGTGCGCACGGCAATCGCCGACCCGCCGCTCGACCCGCCGGGCGACCGCGTGGGATCAAGGGGATGACGGGCAGGCCCGAAGGCGGAATCCTCGTTCGTGGTGCCGAAGGCGAACTCGTGCAGATTCGTCTTGCCGATGAACGAGACGCCCGCGCCGCGCAGGCGCCTCGTCACGATCGCGTCGCGATCGGCCTTGTGATCCCGGCGCACGCGCGAGCCCGCGGTCGTCGGCACGCCCTCCTGGTCGATGAGGTCCTTGAGCGAGACGGGGATGCCGTGCAGCGCGCCCAGGTAGCGTCCGGCGGCGATCTCCGCGTCGGCGTGGCGCGCCGCAGCGAGGGCCTCGTCTGCCGTGACCGTGATGAACGCGTTCAGCTCCGGGTTGAGCGCGGCGACGCGGGCCAGGCACTGCTCCGCGAGGGACTCCGCCCGTACGGCGCCACGCGCCAACTGCGGCGCCATCTCCGCGATGGACTGCGAGAGCACGTCGGTCACCAGGCCTCCCCGCTGTCCCCAGGCGAGGGACCGTCGGCCTCGTCGTTCCAGTCCGCCGCACGGAGCGACGCGGTGGCGTTGCCCAGCGACTCGAGGAGGGCCGGGAGCCCGTCGAGTCCCCGTTGCTCGGCATCCGCGCTTGCCCACTCGAGCCAGCGCTCGAGGGTCATGCCGGCACCTCGATCTCGTCGAGTGTCGCGATCGCGCGCCGCAGGTGCGGGATGACGATGGAGCCGCCGACGACAAGCGCGACGTTGAACGCCTCGAGAAAGGCCGCGCGGGTGACCCCTTCCTCCCGGCACCGCACGATGTGATAGGTGATGCAATCGTCGCACCGGAGCACCATCGAGGCGACCAGGCCCATCAGCTCCTTCGTCTGTGTCGGCAGCGCGCCCGGTTCGTAGGCGCGGGTGTCGAGCGCGAAGAATCGCTTGATCTCGAGGTTGTCCGACTCGAGAATCCGCGCGTTCATCTTCTCGCGAAACTCCCGGAACTCCTTCAGCGGCTCACTCATGTTCCGTCTCCCTTCACGGTGTGATCCTGACCGACACCGCCACGCCGTCTCCCACCGGCAGGAACGACGTGTACAGCCGCGGATCGTCTGCGAGGCGCTGGTTGTAGGCAGCAATCGCCGCCGTATCCTCCGGCTCCCGCCTGGGCGGCGTCACGAAGCCCGGCACCACTTCGCCGTCCCAGAGCATGTTGTCGGTGACCAGCACGCCGCGAGGGGCGAGCAGCGAGACGAGCCTGTCGAGCATCGACGCGTACTGGCCTTTGTCACCGTCCTGGAAGATCAGATCGAACGGTCCGGCGATCTTGTGCAGGTAGCGGCTCGCGTCCCCGATCATCACGCTGACGCGCGCGTCCACGCCGGCGGCCTCGAAGTGCCGTCGCGCGGCTTCGGCCCGGTCCGCCTGCCGCTCCAGGGTGATCAGCCGTCCGTCGGGCGGCAGCGCCGTCGCCATCCACGTCGCGGAGTACCCGATGGCCGTCCCCACCTCGAGGATGCGCCTGGCGCCTGCGACCCGTACGAGCGTGTGGAGCAGCGCGCCCGTGGCGGCGTCGACGATGGGCAGGCCGTGGGCGCGCCCCTCCGCGGCGATGTCCGCGAGGTGCGGATGCGGCAGCCGTCGCAACAGGCCGAGGTAATCGGCAATGGGGACCGGGGTGATCTGGCTCATCCGAACAAGCGATTGTAAGCTGGTCGCGTGCGACACACAAAAATCATCGCGACACTCGGACCTGCCACACGCACAGACGAGGCGATTGATGCGCTCGTCGACGCGGGCGTGGACGTGTTCCGGCTCAACTTCTCGCACGGCACGCACGAGGGCCACGCCGACGTCTTCCAGCGCGTCCGCCGATCGGCAGCGCGCGCAGGGCGGCATGTCGCGATCCTGCAGGATCTGAGCGGCCCGAAGATCCGCACCGGGCGGCTCGCCGGAGGCGGGCCGGTGGAGCTCGTTGCGGGACGGACGTTGACGATCGTGTTCGGTGACGGCGCAGGCACGGCCGAGGTCGTGTCGACCACCTACAGGCCGCTCGCGACCGCCGTGTCCCCGGGCGACCGCCTGCTCCTCGACGACGGCCGGATCGAACTGGAGGTGGTGGAGGGAGGCGAAGCCGGCATCCGGACGAGGATCATCGACGGCGGGCCGCTCGGGGAGCACAAGGGCATCAATGCCCCGAACGTGCCGCTGCCTGCCGTGGGCGTGACGACGAAGGACGCGGAGGACCTGGCGTTCGGCCTGTCGCTCGGCGTGGACCTCGTCGCGCTGAGCTTCGTTCAGTCGGCGGGCGACCTGCAGCGCGCCCGGCAACTGGCAGACCTCGCGGGCCGGCCCGATGTCCCGCTCATCGCGAAGATCGAACGCCCCGAGGCCGTGGCGCGGCTCGACGAAGTGATGGCCGCGGCGGACGCCGTGATGGTGGCGCGCGGCGACCTCGGGCTCGAGCTGCCGATGGCCGAGGTGCCGCGCGTGCAGCGGGAGATCCTGCGGATGGGCCGGCAGCACGGCGTGCCCGTCATCGTCGCCACGCAGGTGCTCGAGTCGATGCGCACCCAGATGCGTCCCACGCGCGCGGAGGTGAGCGATGCGGCCGGGGCGGTGGACGGTGGCGCCGACGCCATCATGCTGTCCGGCGAGACCGCGATCGGGGCGTATCCGACCCGGGCCGTGCAGGTGCTCGACAGCATCATCCGCGCGGCGGAGTCGATCCCCGCCGTGGATCAGCCGCCGCCCACCAGCCGCGATGCCGACCACATCCCGGCGCTCTGCGACGCGGCCGTGATGCTCGCCAACCAGGGCCGTGCCGACGCCCTGGTCGCCGTGACGCGCCGGGGGAGGACGGCGCGGCTGCTTTCGGCCCGGCGGCCGAGGGCGCTGATCTATGCCGCGACCGAACGGGAGGACGTCGCGCGCCGGCTCGCTCTGTGGCACGGCGTCGTGCCGCTGACCGCCCCAATCGAAGGCGACGTGGACGACGTGGCCACTAGCGTGGTTGCCCGCATTCGCGATGGCGGCCTGCCCGGCGGTTCCACGGTTGTGTTCGTCAACGCCAGCCTCGATCTCACCCGCGACGCCGCCAATTTCGTGAGGATCAAGAAGGTGTAGGACTGTGCGCCATCCGTGTCAGATCGTCGCGCCGTCGTGAACGAGCGCGCCGCGTTCGAAGCGATCGGGCGCGAAGAGGTCCACATCGAACGTCTCGGAGCGCCCGACGCGGACCAGCTCGGAGACGATCTTCCCGGTGGCCGGCGACATCATCAGGCCGTGGCCGCTGAAGCCGCAGGCCATGATGAAGCCGGCAAGGGCCGGGTGCTCGCCGATCACGGGATTGTGGTCGGGGGTCATCTCGTACAATCCGGCCCATGCCACCACGTCGCTGACGTCACGGAGTGCCGGCAGCCGGCGGATGAGCGCCGGGTGCACCTCTCGCGCCCACCGCGTGCCGTCCGCGTCGAAGTTCTCTCCGGCGGCCTCGCCCCAGTTCGTATAGGCCACGATGATTCCGTCGCGGTCGTCCGCCGCCACCGGGTCGTCATGCCGCCAGTGCACGCCGCAGGGGTCCACGATCATCGGAAAGCGGTAGGGCCAGTGGTGCGGAAGCGTGGCGCGGAACAGCATCTGCCGGAGCGGCTCCACGGGCACCGGGACGCCGGCGAGCGCGGCGACCCGCCCGGCCCAGGCGCCAGCGGCGTTGACGACCACCGGCGCCTGGATCTCGCGGCCGCTCGCGAGGCGCACGCCCGCCACGCGTGCGCCGGTCCGGTGGACCGCCACGACCTCGTCCTCGACGTATTCGGCGCCCGCGGCCGTCGCCGCGTGCCGGAGGCCGGCCAGCACCTCACGCGGGTTCGCGTACCCGTCCTCAGGGCCGAGAAATCCGAACACGATGTCGTCCAGCACCACGTCCGGCACGAGCGCCCTCAGCTCGTCGCGGGAGAGCAGGCGCGCGAGCGCCCCGGCGCGCTGCTGGGCCTCGAAGCGTTCCCACAGCCCGGCCGATGAAGGCTCATCGGCGAGAAACAGGTATCCGCGCTGGCGAAACCAGGCGCGGGGCGTGTGGCCGGGCACGGCCATCCGCGTGTCGAAGGCCTTCCATAGCTCCACGCTGAACTGCACCATCTGGACCGTCACCGGCGTGCAGAACTGTTGCCGGATGCCGCCCATCGCGAGGAAGGCGGACGCGCGCGCGTAGGTGGAATCCCGTTCGATGACCAGGAGGCGCCCGCGGTGGCCGTCCCGCCGCAGGTGCCACGCCGCGCTGGACCCGACCACGCCGCCGCCGATGATGACGACGTCCGCAGTGTTGCTCACCCGTTCACTTCCTTCACGGTGGTGCGTCGGGACCACCAGTAGAAGCACAGGCCGACCCCCAGGACGCCGGCGGCCTGGCCCACGAGATTGGCTTCGTAGCTCAGGACGCTGGCCGTCCCTGCGGGCGGCACGAACACAAGGCCGATGGCCACGACGGTGGCGAAGAACCCGCACGCCGTGACCGCCCAGGCGCCGAGCCATCCGCCTGGCACGCGCGCGTCGCTCGTCTCCGGCGCCCGCGTGGCATCGTCCAGGCGGCGCAGCCTGATGAAGGACGCGAAGAGGTACAGGTAGGGTACGAAGTACAACAGGATGGTGAGGTTCACCAGGATGTCGTACGCCTCCTGGATCGAGGTTTCCTCTCCACCGAGCGTAACGAACACGCTGGCGAGGAACAGGGCCGAGGCGGCCGCGGCCTGCGCGAGGAGTGCCACGTGCGGCGTTCGGAATCGCGGGTGGAGGCGGCCGAACGCGGCCGGCAGTGCCCGGTCCACGCCGACCGCGAACGGCACACGCGCGGCGCCGGCCACCCACGAACTCGTGCCGCCGATCGTCCCGATGGCCAGCAGCAGGCCCGTGAGGGCGCCAAGGCCCGCGAGCCCAAGGCGGCCGGTCACGACGTCCACGGCATCGGTGATGCCGCTCAGCTCGGAGAGTTCCGACGCAGGGACCGCGACCAGCACGGACGAGGAGCCGAGGATGTAGACGCCCGTGATGGCCACGCCCGACAGCACGATGCCTCGGGGAATGGTCCGTTTCGGATCGCGCACCTCCTGCCCGACCATCGACGAGATCTCGAAGCCCGAGAAGGCGAAGCACATCGCCGACCACAGGCTGAGCGTGCCCCAGAAGTCGTCGCGCGGCACGAGCGCCTCCGGCGCGAACGAGGTCGCCGACCCGAACATCACGAACGCCGCGGCGCCGCAGGCGATGAGCAGCATCGCGGGAATCCACGTCGCGAGGCCGCCGACGTTCTGGACCCACTTGGCGGCCGACAGACCCACGACGTTCAGTCCGGTCGTGAGCCACAGCCAGCCGAGCACGAAAACGACGGCGTAGAGCCGGCTGTCGGCAAGCGCGGGGAAGGGGCCGGAGACGAGCCAGGCGGCGTTCGCCGCGCCGAAGAGCAGGAGTGACGGGAAGTAGAAGAGGTTGTTGACCCAGAGGCACCAGCCGCAGATGAAGCCGTGCAGGGGGCCGAAGGCGCGCCGGGTCCAGACGTAGATGCCCCCCTGCGCCGGGTCCCGGCTGGACAGTTCGGCCAGGGCGGCGGCGAGTGGCAGGAAGAAGACCGACCCGGCCAGCGTCCAGAGCGTGACCGACGGCGCGCCGACGCGGGCACTGCGCGCAATCCACCGCAACCCCACGACCGCCACGATGTTCATGGCGACGACGTCCCAGAGGCCGAGCGACTTGATCAGCCCCGGATCGCGCGTCGTGTCGGCGGGAGCCTCGGCCACGATGGTCACCCTCGGCGCCTACTTGCGGTACGTCTCGGCTTCGAGGTGCTGCCGCAGCGCCTCGAGCGCGTGGGTCCAGCCCGCCGAGACGATCTCGAAGTAGCGCGCCCAGCGCTCCTCTTCTCCGTCGGTCTCGTCGGCGCTCTGGCGTACGGTCAACGTGGTGATGCCGCCCCGTCCCTGGGGTCTGCAGATCACCTCGAGCGCCATGGGACCGAGCGGAAGACCCCGGGGCGGATGCCAGTGGGCGTCGGCGACGAAGAGTTCCCGGTCCTCCAGGTACTCCATGACGGTGCCCTGAAACGCCCCTCCCAGCGGGCCCAGCACCTCATCGTGGGTGTCAGCGACGCCCCAGTCCACGACGTAGGTGCCCAGGGGCCGCGTCAGAGCCACGGACCTGGCGACCTGCCACCACACAGCAAGGTCGGCGTGCTCGACGAAGGCGCGGAGCACGCGGGCGGGCCTCGCGTGGATGACGATCGTCTGCTCGAAGCGCAGCGGGGTGGCGTCGGCCATCAGTCGTACCGGAGGACGTCCTGCCTGATCGCGAGGAAGGCCCCGGCTGCGCCGGCCCATCCCTCGACGATCTCTGCCGCGGGCACGCCGCGGTCGAGGGCCGTGCGCAGCGACGAGGATCCCGCCAGGATGTCGATGGGCTGCAGCCGCTGCTCGTACTCGTACGGCGGCGGGCGCCACGCGAAGCTCGACGCGCCGGCGTCACGCACGGCCTCGATCAGCGCGACCCCGGTGGCGACGGGCAGGAAGCGCTGGCGATCGATCACGTGCATCTGGCAGCCGCCGCACCTGGTGCGCGCATGCTTCTGGAACGTGGGCTCGAAATCCGCCGGCCGGAAGTGCACGCCGGGCAGGCCCCGACCATTGAGGCCCTCGGCAAATCGCTCCGACTCGATCCATGGCGCCCCGACGATCTCGAACGGCCGCGTCGTGCCCCGGCCTTCGGAGGCGTTGGTGCCCTCGAAGAGGACCGTGCCGGGATAGACCACTGCGCTGTCGAGCGTGGGGATGTTCGGCGAAGGCATGACCCACGGCAGCCCGGTGTCGTCCCAGTACATCTCCCGGCGCCAGCCCGACATCGGCACGACCTCGAGGTCCGCGCCGATGCCGAACTGCGTGTTGAACAGCCGCGCCAGCTCTCCGATCGTCATCCCGTGACGCATCGGCATCGGAAACTGACCGACGAACGATTCGAATCCGGCCTCGAGCAGCGGACCCTCGACGGCCGCCCCGCCAATCGGATTCGGCCGGTCGCACACGATCACGGGCACGCCGTGCCGCCGGCACGCACGCAGGCAGTTGGCCATCGTGTAGATGTAGGTGTAGATCCGCGCGCCGATGTCCTGCAGGTCGATGACCAGCGTGTCGAGCTCGGCCAGCATCTCGGGCAGGGGCTCCCGCGTCTCGCTGTACAGGGAGTAGACGGGCACGCGTCGTTTCGCGTCGTGCGCGTGCGGCGACTCGATCATGTTGTCCTGCACGTCGGCGCTGAAGCCGTGCTGCGGGCCGAAGATCGCCTGGAGCCGCACATCCGGAGCGGCCCCCAGACGGTCCACGACGTGACGGAAGCGATGGTCGAGAGAGGCGGGGTTGGCGACAATCCCGACCCGGAGGCCGCCAAGGCGGCCCGAGTCGATCAACCGCGTGGATCCGAGGGTGACCGGCACCCCGCGATTATATCGATGACGGCGTCCCGACCCCCTTGCTCCCCCGCCGATGAACCGGCATGCTTGACACATGAGCGAAGGACTACGCCGCTGCCGGGCCCGAACACACCTCCGCTGCGGGGTCGGAGCCGTTCTCGTGGCCGCCACGCTGTCGGCCTGCGGCGGCGCGACCGGCCGGGTCCAGACGGCCCCCGAGTCCGCGTCCGCTCCCGTGCGCGTCGATCAGCAGATGCTCGGGCAGTGGGAGCTGGTGTCCCTCGAAGTGCAGCGGGACGGCCAGGCCGTGCGGAGGAGCGCCCATGGCGAACTGAGTTACGACGAGTTTGCCAACCTCAGCGTTCGTGTCGAGCTGTCGCCCCAGGATCCGTCGGTGTCGCCGCCACGGGTCGTGCTGCTCGACTTCATCGCGAAGGCGTCGCCCGATCGGGCACGGGGCGAGCTCGCCTACGTCGGACTCCAGCCGCGCAGTCCCGCGGACCGGCTGGTACCGGATGCCGTCGACGCCTCGGAGTGGCGGCACTTCGACCTCCAGGGGGAAGTGCTCCGCCTCTCGGTCGTGGAAAACGGGCGGACGGTTGCGACCCTCACGTGGCGTCGCGCTGGCCAGTGACGGGCCCCGCTGGCGTCGCCAGCCCGTAGGCCGCGAGCACGCGCTCCCGGCGAAGCACGCCGAGCACGCGCGTCGGTGCCCCTCGCCCGACAACGGCGATGACGGGGTGCACGCCAAGCAGTTCCAGGGCATCGTCGAGCCGATCGTCGGGGTGGAGTTCCTCCAGGGCGTGGTCGCGCGCAAGCTGCGCGAGTGGCGTCTGATCGCCGAGCGGCGGGTCCCCCACGGGCACCCTGACGAGCCGCTCGCCATCGTCGCCCCCGTCCACGATCAGGAACTCGAGCGGTGCGCCACTGTGCTGGCGTCGCACGTGTCCGAGCGTGGCGGCCCGCGCGGCTCGCGGGTAGTCGGCCGCGGACATCAGCCGCTCCACGGGGCGAGAGCGGCGCTCCCGGCCCTCGGCTGTCGGGAACCGGGCGCCGTCCTGCCGGGTCAGGCCCTCGAAGAGGGACTGGGTCTGCAGGCTTCGCGACACGAGGTACGAGACGGTGTTGGCGACCATCACCGGCAGGATGATCACGTAGGTGGCGCTGACCTCGAAGACCATGAAGATCGACGTCATCGGCGTCCGGAACACGGCGGCGAAGAACGTGCCCATGCCGACAAGCACGTACGCGCTGGCGGGGCTCGTCGGCGCCGGCCAGTAGCCGGCGGCGAGCCCGCCGATCCCCCCGCCGAGCATCGCCCCCACGAAGAGCGTCGGCGCAAAGAGCCCGCCAGGCACGCCTGCCGAGAAGCACACCGCGGTGAGGATGGCCTTGGCGACGCCAAGCGCGAGCAGCAGGTGCCAGGGGAACTCGTCGTGCAACGCGGCGTCGATGGCGCCGTAGCCGGCGCCAAGCACTTGCGGCAGCAGCAGTCCCGTGAGGCCGACCGCGAGCCCGGCGGCCAGCGGGAGAAGAGGGGCCGTCCACGGTGAGGCGCGACGCGCGCGGGCTCTGAATGCCAGCAGCCCCCGGGTGTAAATCGCCCCCGCCAACCCTCCGGCCAGCCCGATACCGGCGTACAGGACCAGCTCGGACGGATCGGTGAGCGTGAAGCTCGGGACCTGGAACAAGGGTTCGTCGCCGAGGAAGCTGCGCGTGACCACCGACGCGGACACCGCGGCAAGAACGATGGATCCGAGCACCCCGGCGTCCCATCCCGACAACACTTCCTCGATGACGAAGAGGACGGCGGTGATCGGGGTGTTGAACGCGGCGGCGATCCCGGCCGCGGCGCCGACCGGCGCGATCTGCCGCATGTGATCGCGCGAGAGCCGGAGCGTCCGGCCGAGACGGGACGCCACACCAGCGCCCATCTGGAGCGCGGGGTCCTCCGGGCCGAGCGGGACGCCCGACCCGATCGAGAGGGCGCAGGCGATGAACTTGCCAATGACGCTGCTCGATGGAATGTAGCCGTCCGAGACGTAGATCGCCGACTTGGTGTAGGTGATGCCGGAGCCCTGGGCGGATGGCACCCCGAAACGCACGAGCATCGCAGCGGCCGTGGCGCCGATCGCCGGGCCCAGAACCGTGGCCCACGGGGAGGCCCCGATGGGCGTGCCGAGGATGCGCCACGAGAGCATGTCGATGGTGACGTGAAAGATCGTGACCAGAAGTCCCGCGAAGAGGCCGATGAGGATCGACAGGAGCAGGTACCGTTGGGTGTCGCCGAGGCGCCACGCCGGCCGGAGGTCGTTGAACGACGGCGCCGGCGTCATCGGGGCGTCTCCCGTGAGGCGAGGGACGCCATGACCAACGCGAGCGCGTCGTACTCGGCAGGCCACTCGTCACACCGGGATGCGCGCGTCTGCCAGAGCTGCTCGATCACGGGCAGGACCACCTCTTCGTCGATCCTCGCGATGGGCAGGGCGAGCAGCTCGCCGGCCTGTTCGCGGAGGCGGCCAGGTTCCGCGTCGATCACGCAGCCGTCGAAGGCGGCCGCCGACAGGGCCAGGAGCTGCTGCCACCTTCGCAACCGCTCGCGGGTCGCCAGACGGGGCTGGGAGGGATCGAGGGCAAGGACGGCGGCGCTGGTGTCCGCGATTCGCCGTGCGTCCTGGTCATCAGGTGCGAGCTCCGTGGCCCTCAATGCGGTCAGCCGGGCGGTCGCGAAGTTCCGCGTGGCAAAGTGCGCGTCGGCGAGGGTGCGCCACGCGTCCGCGTGCTCCGGGTCGCGTTCAACCGCCCGCTCGAGCGGCGCGACGGCATCGCCTGCGGCGCCGGCTTGCAGTAGAAGGGCGCCCAGCCGGACCAGAAGTTCGGGCGAATCCGGGATGTCGGTCGAGAGCTGCGAAAGCACGCCCACTGCGCGGACGTCCTCGCCGCGTCCCAGCAGGTACTCCGCAAGTTCGAAGCCGACAAGGGCGCGCTGCTGCAGCCCTTCCGGCCAGACGCCAAACCAGGCGCGCTGATAGAAGACCTCGGCGCCCGCAGAGTCGCCGAGCGCCCGTGCGACCTGCGCCTGCGTCAGGTTCGTGATGCCGCTCGTGGGGTCGAGCGCCAGGACGCCGTCGAGATAGCTCTGGGCTTCGCGCGGGGCGCCTGCGGCGGCGAGCGCGCGGGCCAGGAGGCGGGCGTAGTCGGCGTTGCCGCGGTCCAGCGCAATCGCGGCCCGCAGCTCGGTGATGCCCGGCTCGAGCTGTCCTGCCTCGACCAGCACGCGTCCTCGCGTGAAGTGACCGTCGGCGCGTGCCGCCTTGGCGCCGTGATACTGCTGGCCAAGCCAGGCGGTGCCCGCGAAGACCGCCGCGAGCAGCGTCAACACCAGGACGTACACATGGAGGGGCGGGCCGGTCGCAGGGATGGACGAAGTCCCGCCGGCGCCGGTCATCGAAGCACCGCCAGCATCACAGCGAGCGTCATCACGAAGACGACAATCAGCGACCAGCCGATCTCGCGCAGGCGGCGCGCCGGCACGGGGGCCGCCATGAGCGCGAGGGCGGCCACGCACGACGGCAGCAGCGTGAGGACAAGGCCCTGCGGCGTCACGCCGGCCCGGCTCAGCAGGACGGCGGTCGCCGGGCCCCCGATCGACAGCACCAGGCCGCTGGCCAGCACCGGCCAGTACGGGCGTCGGGTCGCGCGCGCGATCACCACATGAACCGCACACGTGGCTGCCGAGAAGGCCAGGCTCCAGACCGCCCAGGTCGTGAGCGCGTCGCGCCACGAGAGGCCGGCGGCGAGTGAGGTCGGGACGCTCCACGCCGATAACGCGACGGCCGCCAGCGTCTCTCCTCCCATCGTCCGCTCCTGCCCCTTCCACGCGACGATGATGGCCAGGCTCGATAGACCCGCGGCGATGGCGAGTCCGACCCAGGCTGCGGCCGTCAGCCCCGTGAGCGCCAGCATCGCGCCTGCGACGGCGAGCCCGCCGAAGAGCGCGACCGAACGCCACGCCGGCCTCGCGTGCTCACGCGCCGCGCGCGGGCCACGCCGTCCCAGCAGCACCACGAACCCCTCGTGGGCAAGGTAGCCGCCGAGGGCCGTTGCGGCAATGCCCCACGCGGCAGGGCCAGCGGACCCGAGCCCAAGAGCGGCAGTCAGCGGGAGGAGGATCTCCCCGTACGTGCCGTGCTCCTTCGGCAGCAGCACGACTGGCGATGCGCGGCGCACAGCCTAAGTTCTACCACGCGAACCGATCCACGGCGCGTCGCAGGGCGGCGGATCGATCGGATGTCGATCAGAGGAGGAGAAAACACGCAGCCGAGATGAGCGTGGGCACGACCGCGCCCGCCAGCAGCCCGAGCGGTGAAATCCCGCCGTGGAAGTACTTCGACAGCAGGGCCTGCCCGGCCGGGTTCGGCGCGTTGGCGATCACCGTGAGGCCGCCGCCCGTGACCGCGCCGGCCACGATCGCGTACTTGAGCGCGTCGTTGAGGTCTGGCACGAGCGTCGCGAGGTAGGTGATCAGGGCGTTGTCGTTGAACGCCGTCAGCACGACCGCGCCGGTGAAAAGGGGCACGTCGGTCAGCGTTCCGAGGACCGGCGCGATCCACCACGCCTGGAGCCCTCCGTGGATGACGAGCCCCGCGAGGAAGAATCCGACGAGCATGGGCGGCCCGAGATCGATGGGCGTCTGGTACGGCTCGGTTGTCTTCGCAAAGCCCAGGAAGAACAGGAACCCGCCGACGAAGAGGACCGGGTAGTGGGCGAGCGCGACCGTCCACGCCAGCGCGGCCATGTGCGCGAGGACGACCCAGGCCGGGATGGTCTCGCGAGCCTCTGGCGCCACGAGGCGCTCGTGCACCGACGGTTCCGCTGGGGACGACAACCGCTGCAGCTCCCGCCGGAACACCCCGTAGTGCAGCAGGTTGGCGATCGCGATCGCGATGCAGGCCTTCCAGCCGAAGTTGGAGGCCATGTGGACGAGCGACCAGTCCCACGTGCGGGCCACCATCAGGACGGGCGGCGCCGCGAAGTGGGTCAACGTGCCGCCGATCGAGATGTTGCAGAACAGCAGACCGAGCGTGGCGTACTGCAGGGTCAGGCTGGGGGCATGGGCGTAGAACTGCCGGCCGAGCAGCATCGCGCTGATGGTCATGGCGGCCGGCTCGGTGATGAGCGAGCCCAGCAGCGGCCCGACGGTCAGGATCGTCACCCACCACGCTGCCGGCGTGCCCCCGCCGAGGTCCGCGACACGGCGCAGCGCGCCCTGGGCGAAGTTGACGATCGGCTTCGAGGCCGCGATCGCCATCACGACGACCACGAACATCGGTTCGGTGAAGTTGACCGCGTCGGAGAGATAGTGGACCGCCGTGTCCCAGTCGAAGAACCACACGACGGCGGCCAGGACCGGGACGACCCACAGCCCGAACACCACTTCGATCTCGCCAAGAAAGTGCAACACCTCCGCCCGAAAGGAGATCTGCGGCTCGAGACCCTGGGCGTAGCGCTGCTGATCGGCACGGTGCTGCACCTCGTGGGACCAGACGGCGAAGCGCTTGGCGAAGAACGTGTGGGCGACGGCCAGCAGGAAGATGCCCGTGACGACCACGTTGAAGGGGTGCAACTCCGCGCGCGCGACGAGAACGTCGAACAACGCGGCGCCGTCCTGGGTGGGGTACTGATCGAGCGGCGGCGGAAAGGGTATGGATGAGGCTTCCGGGGCTGCGGACATGAGCTGGACGCCCTACTGTAGCAGAGGGACCGGCGTCCGACGGCTCAGGATGACGGCGCCGACGGCGTCTCGCGGCCGGACGACAGCGTCCTGGCCTGCCGGTCGTACTGACCGTGCAGGTCGTCCCGTTTGGTGCCCTTCCAGAGCGGCGTCCCGGACAGATACGCGGCCCGCCCAATCATGTGCGCGGCGACGGGCGTGGTCAGCAGCAGGAAGATCGTGCCAGCCAGCGCCCGGACGCCGATGCCGACGTCGGCCGACGCCACGCCGAGTGCCAGCAGCAGGCACGACGCGCCGAGCGAGGACGCCTTGGACGTGGCCGACATGCGCAGAAAGACGTCGGGCAGGCGCAGGGTGCCGACCGCTGCGATCAGCAACAGCGCCGTGCCCGTCGTCACAAGCCCGATGACGGCCATCGTGCGCAGCAGGTCCATCACACGCCTCGCTCGATGTAACGGGCGAACGCCACCGTGCCCAGGAACCCGATCAGCGCGACGGCGAGCGCCACGTCCACCAGCATGTGCTCGTCGACCGCGAGCGCGAATGCCGCGACGAACCCGATGCAGATGGCGCCCAGCAGGTCGAGCGCCACCGCCCGGTCCGCCAGGCTGGGTCCGCGCAGCATGCGGATCGTGGCGCAGACCGCGCTCACGGCCAGCGCCGGCATGACGGCCCACAGCAGGAACTGCGTCACCATTATGCGTAGATCTCCCGCACGCCACGCTCGAACGCCTTGATCGACGCCAGCGCCGCGTCCGGATGGCTCAGGTCGAGGACGTGCACGAACAACGTATGCCGGTCGTTCGAGATGTCGAGCGACAAGGTGCCCGGGGTCAGCGTGAGCAGGTTCGCCAGGGCCGTGATTTCTGCGTCGCTTTCGAGATCCACCGGCACGGCGATGATGCCGGGCGTGAGCTGATCCAGCGGTGTGAAGAGCACGGAACGTGCCACCCTCAGGTTCGACAGCACGAGCGCCCAGATCACCACGAACGGGAACCGAAAGAGCGCCCAGGACAGGCTCAGCCGTTTCGCGCTCCGTCGGGCCGGCACGGCCAGCCGCATGGCGCCGATGCCGAGCAACACGCCAACGCCGAGGTTGAACAGCGAGAACTGGCCCGTGAGGGCGACCCAGATCACGGCGAGCAACAACGCAATCGGAATGCCTGTCATGGACGTCCCTCCAGCACCGCTCGCACGTACTCGGACGGGTCGAGCAACTGGTCCGCGGCTCGGAGCGACAGCGCCAGCACGGGTTCCGCGCCCAGGCCCACCAGGATCGTCAACAGGGCCAGGGCGGCCACCGGCAGGATCAGGCCACGCCAGGCGCCAGGTCCAATCGTCGCCTCTGCCGGGTCGGGCGGCGTCTTCCAGAACGCCTCCGTCCAGAGCTTCGTCATCGAATACAAGGTCAGCAGGCTCACGAGCAGGGCCACGAGCACGATCGTATAGGAAGAGGCTTCGAGGCCGGCCTGCACGAGGATGAGTTTGGCCCAGAAGCCCGAGAGCGGAGGGAGTCCCGCAAGCGACAGTGCCGGCACCAGGAAGAGCAGGCTCAGAATGGGGCGTGTCCGGTAGAGCCCGCCGAGCGCTGGCAGGTCGAGCGTTCCCTTCAGCCGCAGGACGATGCCGCTGATCAGGAACAGGTTGGTCTTCACGATGATGTGGTGCGCGAGGTAGAAGACCGTGCCCGCGAGGGCGAGCCGCGTGTAGAGGCCGAGGCCCATCAGCATATAGCCGATCTGGCTGATGATGTGGAACGACAGCACCCGGCGAAACTCGCCCTGCGCCGCGGCCCCGAGCACCCCCGACACCATGGTCAGGCCGGAGAGCACGAGAATGAGGCCGTGGGTGACGCCGGTCTCGTGCGTGAAGATCAGCGTGAACACCCGCACGAGGGCGTACACGCCCACCTTCGTGAGCAGGCCGGCAAAGATCGCCGACACCACGACCGGCGGGGTGTGGTACGACGCCGGGAGCCAGGCGAAGACCGGGAAGATCGCCGCCTTGATGCCGAACGCCACCAGAAACAGCATCGCGATCGCCATGATCAGCCGGCTGTCGAATCGCGAATCCTGCAGCACCACGGACAGGTCCGCCATGTTGAGGGTCCCGGCGGTGTGGTAGAGCACGCCCACGGCGGCGAGAAAGATCGCGGACGAGAGCAGATTGAGCGTGACGTACTTGACCGACCCTTCGAGCTGCTTGCGTTCCCCGCCGAGCCCCATCAGCACGAACGACGAGATCAGAAGCACCTCGAACCAGACGTACAAGTTGAAGAGATCTCCCGTCAGGAACGCGCCGCACACGCCGGCCAGCAGCACGTGGTACAGGGGGTGGTACCCGTACGCCTCCCGTCGCGCGTCGATCGAGACGATCGAGTACGCGGCCACGGCCGCTCCCACGATGCCGGTCACCGAGACCATCACCGCGCTCAGCAGATCGGCGACCAGGGTGATGCCGAACGGCGCCGGCCAGCGGCCGATGGCGGTCGCCTGGATGCCCTCGCTCCAGATCCAGGCGAGCAGCGTGAGCGCCGACGCCAGCAGCCCGATGGCTCCGGCGAGGCTGACGAGGCGTTGCGCTCCCCGGTGGCGCCAGAGAAACAGCGCCAACGTCGCCGTGGCGAGCGGCATCAGGATGGGGAGAATCAGCAGCAGATGCATCAGTGCGCGTCCGTGGTGCGCATCTCGTCGAGGTTCTCTGCGCCGCACCTGCGGTGGGCCTGGCGGAACAGGACCAGCGCGAACGCCTGGAGCCCGAAGCCGATGACGATCGCGGTCAGGATCAGCGCCTGCGGCAGCGGGTCCGCGAACGGCGCGAGGATCTCGGTGGCGCCCTCCGGCACGATGGGCGGGTTCGACTTGGTGACGCGGCCGGCCGAGAAGATCAAGAGGTTGACGGCGTGCCCGAGGATCACGAGGCCGAAGATGAGCCGCACGATGCTGCGGCGCATCATCAAGTAGAGGCCGGCGGCGTAGAGCGCGCCGATGAGCAGGGCCAGCACCGTGTCCATCAGTCGTCCTCCTCGAGCGCGAAGAGCATGGTCAGGGCCACGGCCAGCACGGTCAGGTAGACGCCGACGTCAAACACGAGGGGCGTCCCCACCTTGCCCACCACGGGCAGCGGCAGGTCCAGCCAGTACCCGGTGAGGAACGGGTCGCCGACAAGCAGTCCGGCGACGCCGCTGCCGAGCGCGAGGGCGAGCCCCACCGCCAGCAGCAGGTGGGGATCGACGCGCAACGCCCGGCGCGCGGTGCCGACACCCTCGGCGAGCGAGGCGAGCGCGAAGGCGACTGCCGCGACCAGCCCCCCCACGAATCCACCGCCGGGCGCGTTGTGCCCGCGCATCAGCAGGTACACCGAAAACACGAGGGTGAGCGGCATGATCGCGCGAGCCGTGGTCGAGAGAATCAGCGAGAACATCAGCCAGCCTCTCCGTGCGGCCGGAGCTTGAGCAGCGCGTAGACGCCGAGCGCCGCGACCGCCAGCACGACGATCTCGCCGAGCGTATCGAGGCTTCGGAAGTCCACCAGGATCACGTTGACGATGTTGCGTCCCATCGCGGCCGGCACCGCCTGCTCCGCGTAGAAGCCGCTGACGCGGGAGTCGCCCGACTGCGACTGGGCCGCCAGCACGAGCAGCGTCATGACCGCGCCGGCCGAGACGGCGATCACCGCATCACGCGCGCGCTCCGCTCGGGTCGTCAGGACCTTGAACTCCGGGAGGCGATACAGCACCAGGACGAACACGACGACGCTCAGCGTCTCAATCGCGAACTGTGTCAGCGCCAGATCCGGGGCGCCGTACGACAGGTAGATGAGCGCGACGCCGTAGCCTACGCCCCCGAGCCCGGCGACCGCGGCCATGCGGGAGCCCGTGGTCAGCACGAACCCCGTGGACAGCAGGACCACCACGACGAGGGCGGCCTCGAACAACCCCACCGGACCGAACGTGAGGCCGCCGATCGGCGAGCCTGGCCACGCCAGCAGCACACCCAGCGGGAGGAGCGTCAGGACCACCGTCACGATGTAGTAGCGGAGATAGCCGTGCTGGAGGAGGCGCGTCTGCCAGCGGGCGATCGCGACGAATGCCGCGAGGCCGAGGTCGAACAATCGATAGGGGCCGCGCTGGTAGAGCCAGTCCAGGTTGCGCGCCAGCCGGAGCAACGGACCGTGCGCCCGGTAGAACCCGACGCCGAGGACGAGCGTCAGGACGCTGAAGCCCAGCGCCACGAGCGCTTCGAACTCGAACCCCTGCCAGAGGGCGAGCTTGACCGGCACCCGCACCCCGGCCATGTCGCTTGCGGCGTGCGCCACGACGCCTTCGCCCATCCAGCCAAGCACCCCGAGCAGCAGCCCGGCGATCCCGAGCAGGAGCGGCCCCTGCCACAGCGAGACCGGCACCGGGCCCGGGTCGTCGGGGATGACCTGCCGCTCGCCCGTGAAGATGCGCCACCCGACGACGATGGCCACCAGCATGCCAAACGCGTTGGCCAGCACGGACGCCCCGAGCAGCCAGGGGAAGTCCAGCAATGCGGCATAGGTGGTTTCCTTGGCCAGGAACCCCGAGAAGGGCACGAGCCCGCCAGCGGAGAGCGACGCGAGGCCCGCGCCGATCGTCGTGATGGGCAGCGCCGACCGCAGGCCGCTCAGCCGAAGGATGTCGCGCGTGCCGGTCTTGTGATCGACGATGCCGGCCACCATGAAGAGGGCGGCCTTGTAGAGGGCGTGCGCGCCGAACAGCACGATGGCGGCCTTGAGCGCCGCGGGGGTGCCCAGCCCGATCAGCATGGTCAGCGTGCCGAGCGCGCTGACCGTGGTGTAGGCCAGCACCCGCTTCAGGTCGGTTTGCTGCGTCGCGAGGAACGCGCTGACGACCATGGTGAGCGTGCCGAACCCCACGAGAAGGTCCTGCCAGAGGGCCCCACTCGACAGGACGGGGGCGAGGCGCGCGAGCAGGAACACGCCTGCCTTCACCATCGTTGCCGAGTGCAGGTAGGCACTGACCGGTGTCGGCGCTTCCATGGCGCCCGGCAGCCAGAAGTGCAGCGGCATCTGGGCCGACTTCGTGAAGGCCCCGGCCGCGACGGCGAGCACGATCGCCGGGTAGAGCGGATGCGCGGCAATGAGTTCCCGGCGGGCCACAAGGACCGAGATGTCGAAGCTGTCCCCGGCGATCCCGAGCATCAGCAGGCCGGCCAGCAGTGCGAGGCCGCCGGTGGCCGTGACGAGCAGCGCCTGCAGCGCGGCTTTGCGGGCCTTCTCCGACTCGTGCTTGTAGCCGATGAGCAGGTATGACGTGATGCTGGTGAGTTCCCAGAAGACGAACAGCAGAATCACGTTGGCCGACAGGACGAGGCCCAGCATCGAGGCCATGAACGCGAGGAGCAGCCCATACAGGCGGCCGAGCCGCGGATCATCCTCGAGGTAGCCGCCCGCATACACGATGATGAGGGTGCCGATGCCGGAGACGAGGAGGGCCACGATCAACGCAAGGCCGTCGAGCTCGAACGACAGCGCGATGCCGAGGGACGGCACCCACGCGCGGCTCGAGCGAAACACCTCGCCGTTGCTGACGGAGGGCAGGAAGCTCGCGAAGTAGAGGGTGAGTGCGAGTGGGATCGCCGCCAGGATCCAACCGCAGGCGCGACCCAGTACGCGGTTCGCGACGGGCGCAATCAACGCGCCTGCAAACCCTGCGAGCACGGCGTACAGCACGGCCCTAAGCGTACCGGGGATCCCGCCGGCCGCTCAAGGCGAATCGGCGCGTTGCAGGGCCAGGCTCGGTGTGAAGATGATTGACAGCCTCGGACCGGCTCGGATAAGGACTGAGCGTGCGGATCGCGCGCGGAGCGTCGATGCCAGGGGAGGCCGCGGCCATGGAGTACGTGATCGTCGAGAGCCCCATCGGGCCGCTGATGCTGGCGGGCGAGGCCGACGTGCTGCATGTGCTGGCGTTTCAGTCGGGGTCGCGTGCCCAGGGACCTGATGCGTCGTGGACGCTCGCGCCAGGCGCGTTTCGCAGAGTGCGCGCCGAACTGGATCGCTACTTCGCCGGCACGCTTCGCGAGTTCCGGTCGCCGGTGGCGCCGGCTGGCACCGAGTTCCAGCGGCGCGTCTGGGAAGAGCTGAGACGCATCCCGTACGGCGAGACGATCAGCTACCTGGAACTCGCCAGACGGATCGGCAACGAGAAGGCCGTGCGTGCCGTGGGTCTCGCCAACGGCGCCAATCCACTCCCGGTGATCGTGCCGTGCCACCGCGTCATCGGGTCGAACGGCAGCCTGGTGGGGTTCGGAGGAGGTCTCGCGATCAAGAGGGCGCTGCTGGATCTGGAGACAGGACAAGGAGCACTCGAGATCTCTTGATGTGGTGATGTGGTGATCTGATCTGGAGATCCGGGGACCTGCCCCGAACTCCGGGGTGCGGAGGCCGTCCCGCGGGCGGCCTCAGGCCGCGAGGGTGGCGTTCACCTGCACGATCGTGAGCCCGCTCGGGCGGCTTGCCGGGCTCACGATCGCGCAGTTGAGCGCCACCCCCGTCGGTCCCCTGGGACCGGCGGCCGCGGGACGGGTCGCCAGGCGCCGTCCGCGTCATCTGCGCAATCTGCGGATTTGAACAGTGCCCGACGGGCCGCGCCAGGACCGCGTGCCGGAAGGGATGCTGCGTCGTTCGGCCTTCTGGCCTATAATTCGCTCACCAACGGCAAGCGCATCGGCGGCCCTGAGTTTCGGCGACCTTCGTACCTGAACGTCGCCCCGCGGGGGTAGCAGGCATGAAGCGTACGGACGATCGCCACCCGGACTACTTCCACAAGGTCGTGGACTGCCAGTGGGCGTGTCCTGCCCACACGAACGTCCCCGAGTACATCCGCCTCATCGCGCAGGAACGCTACACGGAGGCGTACCTGCTCAACCGCGAGTCCAACGTGTTTCCGGGCATCCTGGGCCGCACCTGCGACAGGCCGTGCGAGCCGGCGTGCCGGCGGACGAGGGTGGACGGGAAGCCGGTGGCCATCTGCCGCCTGAAGCGTGTTGCGGCCGACCAGCGCGACGAGGTGAAGCACCTCCTGCCGAAGGCGGCCACAGAGAAGAACGGCAAGCGGGTGGCCCTGATCGGGGCGGGGCCGGCCTCGCTCACGGTCGCTAACGACCTGATGCCGCTCGGCTACGCCTGCACGATCTTCGAGAAGCTGCCGACACCGGGCGGGTTGATGCGCACGAACATCCCCGCCTTCCGCCTCCCGGCGACCGTTCTCGACGAGGAGATCGACTACATCGTCGATATGGGCGTGGAGGTGAAGTACAACACGCCGGTCGACAGCCTGAAGGCGCTGCTCGAGATGCGGGAGTTCGACGCCGTATTCGTCGGCAGCGGCGCCCCCAAGGGCAAGGAACTGGACATCCCGGGCCGCTGGGACAGCGACCAGATCTTCATCGGCATCGAGTGGCTCGAGGCCATCCACTTCGGGCACGTCTCGTCGATCGGCCCGAAGGTGCTCATCATCGGCGTCGGCAACACGGCGATGGACTGCTGCCGGTCGTCGAAGCGGCTGGGTGCGACGGACGTGAAGGTGATCGCGCGCAAGACGCGGAAGTACTTCAAGGCCTCGCCCTGGGAACTCGAGGACGCGGAGGAGGAAGGCGTCGAGATCGTCGAGAACCTGCAGCCGGTGCGCTTCGTGTACGAAGGAGGGCGGCTCGTCGGCATGGAGTTCGACCGCTTCTCGTCGCAGGAGATCGACGGAAAGCTGAAGCAGGAGGTGATCGGCCGCGAGATCCTGCCGTGCGACTCCGTGGTGCTCGCGATCGGCCAGGACAACGCCTTCCCCTGGATCGAGCGCGACATCGGCCTCGAGTTCGATCCGAAGTGGGACATGCCCGTCGTGGACAAGACCACGTTCATGAGCACCCGCGAGGGTGTGTTCTTCGGCGGCGATGCGGCGTTCGGCCCGCTCAACATCATCTGGGCCGTGGAACACGGGCATCAGGCGGCCATCTCGATCCATCAGTACTGCCAGGGCTTGCCGGTCACCGAGCGTCCGCCGCGTGGCATCACGCTGACGAGCACCAAGATGGGGCTCCACGAGTGGGCCTACAGCAACGACTACGACCCGGTGCCGCGCCAGAAGATGGTGCACGCCGAGATGCCCGCACGCTTCGAGCAGATGCACATCGAGGTGGAGAAGGGCTTCACCCCCGAGCAGACCCGCGCCGAGGTGGAGCGCTGTCTCAACTGCGACGTGCAGACCCACTTCACCGACAGGCTGTGCATTGAATGCGACGCCTGCATCGACATCTGTCCGGTGGACTGCCTCACCATCGCTCCGAACGGCGAGGAAGCCGATCTGCGCGCGCGCCTGACGGCGCCCGCCGAGAACCTCGATCAGCCGCTGTTCGTGTCGGGCGGGCTGAAGCAGACCGGCCGGGTGATGGTGAAGGACGAGAACGTCTGCCTGCACTGCGGCCTCTGCGCCGAGCGCTGTCCGACCTATGCCTGGGACATGCGCAAGTCGCTCGTCCAGCTTCCCTATGCCGGCGCCCCGGTGCCGACGCCGGTGTAGGCGATTGGCAATTCGCGAACCGCGAACCGGAATAACGAATAACGAATCGCGAATAGCGAATAGCGAATGGCGAATAGCGAATGGCGAATAGCGAATAGCGACCAGCGAACCAGTATGGACCGTACGAACGATTTCGCCTTCAAGATCGCCACACCCAACGGCACGGGGTCCGCATCGGCCAACGGGCTGATCATGCAGGCCATTTTTCGGATGGGCGTGCCGGTGACGGGCAAGAACGTGTTCCCGTCGAACATCCAGGGCCTGCCCACGTGGTACGAGATGCGCGTCAGCAAGGACGGGTACACCGCCCGCACGCCGCACTTCGACCTGATGGTGGCGCTCAACCCGGCGACCTATGCGAAGGACGTGGCCGAGGTGCGGAGTGGCGGCTGGCTGCTCTACGACTCGACGTGGCCGCTCGACGCCGCCCTGAAGCGGCCGGACGTCACCTACCTGGGCGTGCCGCTGGCCAGGATGTGCAACGAACGCTTCGCGGGCGTGCGCGAGCGCATCCTGATGAAGAACATCGCCTATGCGGGCGCGCTGGCGGCCTTCCTGGGCATCGACACCGGGATCGTCAAGGCGCTCACGAAGGAGAAGTATGCGGCCAAGCCGGCGCTGCTCGACTCGAACGAGCAGGCGATCGCGCTCGGGCACGACTACGCGACGACGCACTTCGAGTGCCCGCTCCCGATCCACCTCGTGCCGATGGACGAGACGAAGGACGCCATCCTGATCGACGGCAACACGTCGGCGGCGCTCGGCTGCCTGTACGCCGGGGCCACGGTGGGTGCGTGGTACCCGATCACGCCCTCCACGTCACTCATGGAGGCGTTCAAGGGGTTCTGCCAGAAGTATCGCCGCGATCCCGAGTCGAAGGAGAACCGCTACGCGATCCTTCAGGCCGAGGACGAGCTGGCCGCCATCGGCATGGTCATTGGCGCCGGGTGGTCGGGCGCCCGCGCGTTCACGCCGACCTCCGGGCCCGGTATCTCGCTCATGAACGAGTTCCTCGGCCTCGCCTACTATGCCGAGGTGCCCGCCGTGATCTTTGACGTGCAGCGCACCGGCCCGTCCACGGGGATGCCGACCCGCACGCAGCAGGGCGACCTGATGATGTGCGCCTATGCGTCGCACGGCGACACGCGCCACATCTGCATTTATCCTTCCGACCCGCGCGAGGCGTTCGAGTTCGCCGTCGCGGCGTTCGACCTGGCCGAGCGCTTCCAGACGCCGGTATTCGTGCTGACGGACCTCGACATCGGCATGAACGACTGGATGATTCCGAAGCTCACCTGGGATGACGCGTACCGGCCGGACCGGGGGAAGGTGCTCGGCGCCGAGGAGCTGGAGCACGTCGCGCAGTTCCATCGCTACCTGGACGTGGACGGCGACGGCATCCCTGCCCGTACCCTCCCGGGAGTGCATCCGAACGGCGCCTACTTCGCGCGGGGCTCCGGCCACAACCGCTACGGCCGCTACACGGAAGACGACGAGGAGTACACGGACGTCGTCGATCGCATCGCCCGCAAGATCCAGAACGCGGCGAAGGCCGTGCCCGCCCCGGTCATTCGCCGCAGCCCGGGCGCGACCATGGGGGTGGTCACGGTCGGTGGGTGCCACGCGGCGTGCGTGGAAGCGCTGGACCTTCTGGCAAGGGAGGGCATTGCGCTCGACTACATGCGGGTGCGCGGCTTCCCCTTCGGCGACGACGTGCGGGAGTTCCTCGCGTCTCACGAGGTCAACTTCGTCGTTGAACAGAACCGTGACGCGCAGCTGCGCAGCTTGCTGACGCTCGAGACCGCCGTTCCGCTGGACCGCCTGCACTCGGTGCGCTACTACGGGGGGTTCCCGATGAGCGCGCATCACGTGGTGACGGGCGTGAAGGCCCGGCTGGACTGGGCGGCATAGGGAGTTTCCAGTGGCCAGTTGCCAGTTCAAAGGCCGCCTCAGCCCTCGCGCACCTTTGAACTGATAACTGACAACTGATGACTGAAGACCAACCATGACCTACATCACCAAGCCAAAGGTCCACCACCCTTCGCTCCAGAAGAACGCCATCGGGCTGACCCGCCGCGACTACGAGGGGTCGATGTCCACCCTCTGTGCCGGCTGCGGGCACGACTCGGTCACGGCGGCGGTCAACCAGGCGTTCTGGGAACTCGACATCGCGCCCTACAAGGTGGCGAAGCTCTCGGGCATCGGGTGCTCGTCGAAGACGCCGACGTACTTCCTGAAGGAGGCGCACGGTTTCAACAGCGTGCACGGCCGCATGCCGGCGCTGGCGACCGGGGCGAACGCGGCCAACGGCGACGTCATCTACATCGGCGTCTCGGGCGACGGCGACTCGCTGTCGATCGGGCTCGGACAGATGTGCCATGCGATCCGCCGCAACGTGAACCTGCTGTACGTCCTCGAGAACAACGGCGTGTACGGGCTGACGAAGGGCCAGTTCTCGGCCTCGGCCGATCCGGGATCCACCAGCAAGAAGGGCGAGGCCAACACGATGGAGGCCATCGACGGCTGCCTCCTGGCCCTGTCGCTCGGCGCCACGTTCGTCGCCAGGAGCTTCTCGGGCGACAAGGCGCAGCTTGTCCCCATCCTGAAGGCGGGGCTCGCGCACAGAGGCTTTGCCTTCATCGACGTGATCTCGCCGTGCGTGACCTTCAACGACCACGAGGGGTCCACCAAGAGCTACGCCTACACGCGCGAGCACAACGTGGAAGTCGTGCAGGCCGACTTCGTGCCGCCGAGGGCCGAGATCACGACCGACTACGAGCCGGGCACCGCACGCAACGTGATGCTGCACGACGGAAGCTGGGTCCGGCTGCGGAAGCTGGCCGAGGACTACGACCCGACCGACCGCGACCGCGCGTACGCCTACATCCGCGAGCAGCAGCGGAAGGGCGAGGTCGTGACGGGCCTGCTGCACATCTCGCCCACGTCGAAGGACATGCACGAGCAGGCCGGCACGGTGCCGGCGCCCCTCGTGCACCTGCCGTACGAGCAGCTGTGCCCGGGCAGCGCCGAGCTGGAGAAGCTTCAGCAGCGGTTCAGATAGGTCAGGTGTTCCACTCACGCGGCGTGAGGCGCAGCTTTCCGCTGAACCCCTTCGCCGACGAGAGCGGGATGTACCAGCCGGTCTCGTCTTCCTTCGCCGGGGTGCCTGTCTGCTCGCTCCACTGGTCGTCGGTCATGTTGTAGCGGATCGACCAGCCGTCCTCTTTCGGCAGGGCGCGGACCGTGACGGTGTTCCGGAACAGGTACTCGCCCGGAACGTGCTTGTCGAGGAAGAGGAACCCATCGATCTCGTACCCCGTCGTCGAGACCGCCAGGTCCACGCTGAAGACGATCGTCTGGCCCGAGGTGATCTTCTTCCGGTCGAGGAACGTCGAGAAGAGCACCGGCCACCGCCCCTCCTTGCCTCGCGGCGGCTGCATCATCTCGTCGAACTCCCGAAGCACGGCCGAGTAGGTGTCGATGCGCCGATCCGTCAGCTTGAAGGTGATGTTGCCGCGAGGCGACACCGTGGACTCGAAGTAGTACGACGCCCGGATCGTCTTGCCCTCGTCCTTGGCCTTCTGGACCGACGGGGGCAGCGGCAGCGCCTCGACTTCGACCAGGCCGTCGACACGGGTGTCTCCGAAGAGGAACCGCACGAGGTTCTGGTAGCCCTCCTCCGAGTTCACGATGCCGTAGGGACCGCTGTGGCTGCGGAAGACGAACGCCCGTGGCGCGCCGGACACCACGGCGTTCTCGATCTTCACCAGCCCGTCGCTCATCTCGCCCGCGAGCCGGCGCGACAGGCCGCCGCCCGCGTCGTAGTCCTTGTGGTTCGTGCCGACGAGGCAGAAGAAGCGCTCAGGGTCGAAGGCGTCGCCGAGCGTGTCCACGCGCTTCGGCGAGCCGGCGAGACCCAGGTAGCCCGCGATGCGCTTCCGGTTGAAGTTGTTGAGGTCCCAGACGCCGAGGAACCCCGGGACGTTGATGCCGGCCATCTCGATGCCGTTATGGGGGCTGGCGTAGGTGAAGACCTTGTCCACGAGCGCGCGCTCGGCCTTCGTCGCGATCTTCTGCAGGAACGAACGGCACACCAGGCCACCCATCGAGTGGGCCACCAGGTAGACGCGGAAGGCCCTGCGCGCGGCCGCATCCTCACCGCACACCTGGTCCCGGACCTTCAGGATGAGGTCCCGTAAGCCTCTGGCGGCGTCCTCGATCGACGGGGCCTTCCCCGTACCGAGGTCGGGATCTCCCTCCTCGTAGTAGCGGTAGATGACCACGCTCTTCGCCGGCAGGGTGCCGGGCTGCTCGATGCCGTCCATGTAGATGTCGCGGTAGCCGTAGTCCTTCATCAGGCGGACGAGCGGCGACTCGAAGATGTGACGCACCACGCCGCCAGTCGAGTTCTGGCGCACCTTCGTGGACCCGAGGTTGAAGCCCATGTAGGGCGTGGCGACGGTGGCGGCGATCTCGCCGGGGGTCATCGCGTAGCCGCGCACGTAGATGATGGGGTGATGCGGGGGGGTGACGATGGACACGGGCGGCTCCGGGGCTAGGCCGGTCCAGGCACATCGGAGCCGGCGCGGTGAACGACTGATGGCGCCCGGTCATTCTCCACGATCGCGAGGGCTCTGATGTGAAGACTTGAGCCGCGTCAGGATTGAGGGAGGCAGCCCGAGGGAGGGGTGGCGGGCTCCCTCAGATGCGAGAGCCCGGCGACGATCGCAGGATGTCAGTTCGCGGGGCCGACGTCGCGGCGCAGGAGGCGTTCCGCACGGCGCACGTAGGTGCCCCGATCGGTGCGAGCGAGGAAGCCGTCCTTGAGGAGCCGTCCGCAGAGGTACTCGCACGTCAAACGGTCGAGCCCCCAGAGGCGCTGCGCTTGCGGGAGGGTCAGGTCGAGTCCCGGCATCTCAGCGAACTCGGCCCGGATCCGATCCAGGAGGAGGCGCTCGTCGATGGGGCGGACGCGTACCTGGATGCTGGTCGTGCCGGAAGAACGGGAGAGAACTGTCACGATGCCCCCTTGGAACGCTGTGGCTCGGGTGGCAGAGGGGGGACGGTCTTCGGCCGACCGTGTAGCGTTCTGTCCCCATCATTCTTGCTCGGCGCGGCGGCTCCGGGCAAGCCGAATCCGTCGGAGACATAAACTTTTCGTGCACCTGTCCCGTCAAAGAGCCACGAAGGGCCCAACTGATGAGACACCTGAAGCTCGCCGTCCGCACGTTGCTGAAGACCCCGTTCGTGACGGTCGTGGCCGTTGTCTCGCTGGCCCTCGGAATCGGGGCGAATGCCGCGATCTTCTCGCTCTTCGACCAGATGCTCCTCAAGCCGCTGCCGGTGCAGGCTCCGCGGGAGCTGGTCAACCTGGCGGCGCCGGGTCCCAAGCCAGGCTCCACCTCGTGCAATCAGGCGGGAGATTGCACGGCGGTCTTCAGCTACGGGATGTTCAGGGACCTCGAGCGCGAACAGCAGGTCTTTGCGGGCATGGCCGCGCACCGTGCGTTCGGGGCGAACCTCGCGTACCAGGGACAGACGACCAGCAACGAGGGCATGCTCGTGTCGGGCAGCTACTTCCCGGTCCTGGGTCTGGTTCCCGCCGCGGGTCGCCTGATCGGCGCGCAGGATGACGCCAGCGTGGGACAGTCGCCGGTGGTCGTGCTCAGTCACGACTACTGGCGCCGCCGCTTCGCCGAGGACCCTGCCATCGTCAACCAGACGATGATCGTCAATGGCCAGTCGATGACGATCATCGGCATCGCGCCCGAGGGGTTTACCGGAACGACGCTCGGGAGCCGGCCGTCGGTGTTCGTGCCGATCACCTTGCGCGGGCTGATGCAGCCCGGCTTCGTCACCGACACCTCGAACGGGTTCGAGAATCGCCGCAGCTACTGGGTGTACGTGTTCGCCCGCCTCAAGCCCGGTGTGTCGATCGAGCAGGCGGCGACGGGCGTCAACGGTCCGTACCGCAACCTGATCAACGAGCTCGAAGCGCCGCTGCAGACGGGCATGAGCGATCAGACCCTGGGGCAGTTCCGTGCGAGGGAGGTGCTCCTCGAGCCCGGGTACCGTGGGCAGAGCAACCTGCACGCGAACGCGCAGACACCGCTCCTGCTGTTGCTCACGGTGACGGGGGTCGTGCTGCTCATCGCGTGCGCCAACATCGCCAACCTGCTGCTGGCCCGCGCCGCCGGCCGGGCCGGGGAGATGGCGGTTCGGCTGTCGATCGGCGCGAACCGGCGCCAGCTGATCGGCCAGCTCCTGACCGAGTCGTGCCTGCTGGCGGTGCTCGGCGGCCTGGCGGGCCTGCTGGTGGCACGCTGGACCATCGCGGGCATCGGCCTGATCCTGCCGCCCGAGGCCGCCGAGACGATTTCCTACGATTTGAGCGGAACCGCGCTCCTCTTTGCCGCCGGCCTGGCGCTCGCGACCGGGCTCCTGTTCGGCTTGTACCCGTCCATTCACGCGACGAGGCCGGACCTGCTGGGCACGCTCAAGGGCACCGCGGGTCAGCCGTCTGGCGCGCGCGCGGCGTCGCGCTTCCGGACGACACTGGCAACGGTGCAGATTGCCCTGTCGATGGCGCTGCTGATGTCGGCCGGGCTCTTTACGAAGAGCCTGATGAACGTGAGCCGCGTGGACCTCGGGATCGACGTCGAGAACGTGATCACCTTCGGCATTGCGCCCGAGTTGAATGGGTACGCTCCGGAGCAGTCGCGCCAGCTCTTCGAGCGCGTCGAGGCCGAGCTGGCCGCGATTCCCGGTGTCGCGTCCGTGACGGCGTCGATGGTCGCCGCCCTCGCAGGCAACAACTGGGGTAGCGACGTTCGTGTGGAGGGGTTCGAGGCCGGCCCGGACACCGACCGCAACTCCCGCTATAACGAAGTGGGTCCCGGGTACTTCAGGACGATGGGCATCCCGCTCATGGCTGGCCGCGAGTTCACCGACGCCGACGCGATCGGGGCGCCGCGCGTGGCGATCGTGAACGAGGCGTTCCTCGCGAAATTCAACCTCGGCCGCGATGCGGTCGGCACGCGCATGTCGAGCGGCGCCAGCGAGGAGCTCGACACCGAGATCATCGGCATTGTCCGGAACGCGAAGTACAGCGACGTGAAGCAGGAGGTGCCGCCGCTCTTCTTCCGGCCGTACCGGCAGAACGCGCGTCTGGGCTACCTCAACCTCTACGCGCGGACGGCGCTGCCCGCGGAATCGGTGCTGGCGTCGGTCCCGCCGGTGATGGCGCGCCTCGACCCGAACCTGCCGGTGATGGAGCTGAAGACCATGCCGCAGCAGGTGCGCGAGAATGTCTTCATGGACCGCATGATCACGACGCTATCGTCGGCGTTCGCGATTCTGGCCACGCTGCTGGCGGCGGTGGGGCTCTACGGGGTGCTCGCCTACACCGTCACCCAGCGCACGCGCGAGATCGGCCTGCGCATGGCGCTCGGGGCAGACGGCTCCCGCGTGCGGAGCATGCTGCTCCGGCAGGTCATGAAGATGACGATCGTCGGCGGCATCGTCGGGCTGGCCGCGGCCGTCGGCATCGGCACGCTCGCGAAGTCGCTGCTCTTCGAGATTGAAGGCTACGACCCCACGGTGGTCGCCGTGTCGGTCGTCCTCCTGGCGATGGTGGCGATGACGGCCGGGCTCATCCCGGCGCTGAAGGCCTCCCGCATCGACCCGATGGTCGCGTTGCGATACGAGTGAGGGGTTCCAGTTGCCAGTGATCAGTTCTCAGTTCAAAGGGGGATCTGATGGAATTGGCGCACCAATCCCCTTTGAACTGGTCACTGACGACTGAGAACTACGTGGACGAATTGGCGACGGTCCCGCCGTTCTTCCCTCACTCCAGGTGCGACCGCAGCATCCAGGCGTGCTTCTCGTGGACGTCGAGGCGGCGCGTGGCCAGGTCGGCGGTGGCCTGATCCCGTACCGCCTCTGCGGCTTCGATCACGCGGCGCGCTGATTCCGACACGCGTTCCTGATCCGCGACCAGGTTGGCGATCATCGCCTTCGCGTCCGGCCGGCCCGTCTCTTCCTTCACCGTCGCCAACTCCATGAACGCGCTGTAGCTGCCCGGAGCGAACGCGCCCAGCGAACGGATGCGCTCGGCCACCTCGTCCACGGCCGTCGCCAGTTCGGTGTACTGGGTCTCGAAAAGCGTGTGCAGCGTGGTGAACATCGGGCCGGTGACGTTCCAGTGGTAGTTGTGGGTCTTGGTATAGAGCGTGTAGCTGTTGGCCAGAAGCGTCGACAGCGTGTCGACGACGGCCTGCTTTTCTGTGGTGCTCATCAAAGGCCTCCTGCCTTCATTAGACTCGAAATCGGCGGCCCCGTGCGCGCTGTGGCCAGCCTCCGTGGTCGGGCTCGCGGCGGCGGCGGGCTCTGGGCGCGCCGAGTATAATTTCCTCGAGCTGCACACATGGAAAAGATCATCGTTCACGCGAAGTTTCATACCGGGCACCGGCAACTGGGCTATCCGGGCAAGTGCAAGTGGGTGCACGGCCACACATGGCGCGGCACCGTGACCGTGTCGGCCGACGAGTTTCCGCGGGACGATCTCGACATGTCGCTGGACTTCGGCGACATCAAGCACATCATGCGGAATCTCGACCACAAGATTCTGGTGACCGAGCAGGACACGACGTTTCTCGACCCGAACCTCTTCGAGCCCGAGGGCGTGGTCCTGCTCAAGGGCAAGGGCCCCAGTGTTGAGAACGTCGCGCATTACGTGTTCGACCACGTCGTGGATCTCATCGAGGCGAAGTACCCGGGGCGGGGCGTGCGATACGCGATTGAGGTCTCGATTCAGGAGACGGAGAACAACATCTTCGTTGTCCAGAAGGACGTCACGGTCTAGCTGCACACCGCGAGGCCTCGGCCGATTGCGCTGTTGTTGCGCCGGGATTCCTGACATCCTGAGCTGAACGTGCGCCGGCGCGGCGCGCCGGAGTTCTCCGTGTCTACCGATGGCCCTCCCGTCTTCGAAGCGCGCGGTCTCACCAAGGTCTACACCATGGGCGAGGTGCCTGTGCAGGCGTTGCGCGGCATCGACTTCGATCTTCGCGCGTCGGAGTTCGTCGTGCTGCTGGGGCCGTCGGGGAGCGGCAAGTCCACGCTGCTCAACATCCTCGGGGGGCTCGACACGCCAACGGCCGGCCGTGTCCTGTACCACGGCACCGACCTGGGGGCGGCCGACGAGGCCGCGCTGACCGAGTATCGGCGCCGGCACGTCGGGTTCGTCTTCCAGTTCTACAACCTCATCCCGAGCCTCACGGCCCGCGAGAACGTGGCGCTCGTCACCGAGATCGCCGACGACCCCATGGTGCCGGACGATGCGCTGGCGCTCGTCGGGCTCGAGCACCGCCTCGGGCACTTTCCGTCGCAGCTCTCGGGCGGCGAGCAGCAGCGTGTGGCGATCGCGCGCGCCATTGCCAAGCGCCCGAGCGTGCTCCTGTGCGACGAGCCAACGGGGGCCCTCGATATCACCACCGGGATCGTCGTCCTCGAGGCGATCGCCCGCGTGAACGAGGAACTGGGGACCGCGACGGTCGTCATCACGCACAACGCCGCCATTTCGGCGATGGCCGACCGCGTCGTGCGCCTCGCCGACGGGCATGTCGCCGGCGAGGAGCGGAATCAGTCGCGGCGCGCCGCGCGGGAGCTGGTGTGGTGAGGCGCGTGACGCTCTCGGCGCTCGACCGCAAGCTGCTCCGTGACCTGTGGGGTATGAAGGGCCAGGCCGCGGCCATCGGGCTCGTGATGGCGGCGGGCGTCTCGATGTTCGTCATGTACCTGTCGAACTTCGAGTCGTTGCGGCGCACGCAGACGGCCTACTACGAGCAGCAGCGCCTGGCGGATGTGTTCGCGTCGCTCAAGCGCGCCCCGGAGCGGCTGAGCACGCGGATAGCCGCGATTCCGGAAGTGGCGGCTGTGGACACGCGGGTGGTCGTCAATGTGACGCTGGACGTGCCGGGGTTCTCGGAGCCGGCCAGCGGGCGCCTGATCTCGGTGCCCCCCAGCGGGCGGCCCCTGCTGAATGACGTCGTGCTGCGCCGGGGACGCTGGCTGGACCCGGCGCGACCTGACGAGGTGCTCGCAAGCGAGGCGTTTGTCGATGCGCACGGCTTCGTGCCGGGGGATAGGGTGTCGGCCGTCATCAACGGCCGTCGCCGGCAGCTCCAGATTGCCGGCGTCGTGCTCTCTCCGGAGTACGTCTACTCCATCCGGCCCGGCGAGATCATGCCGGACAACCGGCGCTACGGCGTGTTCTGGATGTCGCGCCGCGCGCTGGCGAGCGCGTTCGACATGGAGGGGGGATTCAACGACGTCGCCCTTCGGCTGATGCCCGGCGCGGCCCCGGAGGCCGCGATCGCCGCCCTCGACCGGCTGATCGAGCCGTACGGCGGGCTGGGCGCCATCCCCCGCGCCCAGCAACTCTCGGTGTGGACGCTCGAGAACGAGCTGGCGCAGTTGCAGAGCTTCGGCTTCGTCACGCCCGCCATCTTCCTGGCGGTGGCCGCCTTCGTGCTGAACGTGGCGCTCGCGCGGGCGCTCGCGCTCCAGCGTTCGCAGGTGGCGGCGCTCAAGGCGCTGGGGTACTCGAATCAGGCCATCGGCTGGCACTACATGAAGTGGGCGGTCGCCATCGCGACGTGCGGGGCGCTCGCCGGCATCGCCGTGGGCGCCTGGCTCGGCGGCGCGATGATCGAGCTGTACAACGACTTCTTCAAGTTCCCCGCGCTCGACTACGGATTGTCGCTCAGGGTCGCCCTCGGCGCGCTGGCGTTCAGCCTGGCCGCGGCCGTGCTCGGGGCTCGCACGGCGGTGGCACGCGCCGTCCGGATCCCGCCCGCCGAGGCGATGCGCCCCGAGCCCCCGGCGCGCTATCACACGAGCATGGCCGAGGCCCTCGGCGTGCTGCGCCGGCTCCCGCATGCCAGCCGCATGGTGCTGCGCAACCTGGAGCGTTCGCCCGTGCGGGCTGTGGTCTCCATCATCGGCATTGCCTCGGCTGGCGGGATCCTGCTCGTGGGCTTCGCGATGATCGATGCGATCGACGTGCTGATCACGCGGCAGTTCGAGGAGGCGATGCGCCAGGATGTGAGCCTGTCGTTCGTCGAGCCTCGCGGTGGCGCCGCGCTGCACGAGGCGGCACGCCTGCCAGGCGTCATCCAGGTCGAACCCATGCGCGTCGTCCCCGCCCGGCTGCGCGCAGGACATCGGTCCCGTCCGCTCGCGATCACGGGCCTTGTGTCCCGTCCCGATCTGAACCGGGCGCTCGACCTCGAGGGCCGGGCCCATTCGATGCCCGCGTCGGGGCTGCTGCTGTCGGCCCTGCTGGCCACGGCGCTCGACGTCCGCCCGGGCGAGTTCGTGCAGGTCGAGGTGCTCGAGGGCCGCCGGCCCGTGCGGCACGTGCCGGTGGCCGGCACCGTGGACGATGCGATGGGGCTGCAGGCGTACATGGAGATCGAGGCGCTCCGCGCCCTCGTGGGAGAAGGCGACACCGTCTCGGGCGCCTACCTCCGCGTGGACAGCGCCGAGACGAACGCGCTCCACGCCCGCGTCAAGGCGCTGCCGCTTGTGGCCGGTGTCGGACTCAAGGATGCGGTGCTGCAAAGCTTTCGCGAGACGATGGCCGAGAACATGAACCTGATGATCGTCATGAACGTCTTGTTCGCGGGGATCATCGCGTTCGGCGTGGTCTACAACGCGGCGCGCGTCTCGCTGTCCGAGCGGAGCCACGAGCTGGCGAGCCTCCGCGTGCTGGGCTTTACGCGCGCGGAGATCTCGTCGATCCTGCTTGGAGAACTCGCCATCCTCACGTTGCTGGCCCTGCCGGTCGGGTCCCTCATCGGCGCCGGGCTCGGGTGGATCATCGCGACGGGGTTCACAAGCGAGGTCTTCCGGATTCCGTTCGTTGCCACGCCCCAGGCTCATGCCTGGACGTGGCTCACCGTCATCGCCGCCGCGGCGGTCTCGGGACTGGCCGTCCGCCGCAGGCTCGACCATCTCGACCTCGTGGCGGTGCTCAAGGTGCAGGGGTAGATCGGGGATCGGGGACCAGGGACCAGGGACCGGGGACCGGGGACCGGGGACCAGGGGCCGGGGATTCAGGGGTGCGTCTTTGAAGCGATATCGTAGCTGGCTGTTCGGGATCCTGATCGTGGGGGCGCTGCTTGCCGTGGCGTTCTGGCCCCAGGAGATGGCCGTCGATCTCGGTGAGGTGACCCGATCGACGCTGCAGGTGACGATCGACGAAGAGGGCGAGACACGTGTCCGCCGCCGCTTCGTGGTGTCGGCGCCCGTGACCGCGCGTGTCCTGCGCATCGAACTCGAGCCGGGAGATCCGGTCGTGCGCGACGAGACGGTGATTGCCGAGTTGCAGCCCGAGACGCCGGCGCTTCTCGATGCGCGCAGCCGTGCCGAGGCCGAGGCCGCAGCCGCCGCGGCCCGGGCCGCGCTGGGGAGGACTCGCGCCGAGGTCGAACGGGCCCGCGCGGATCTCGCGCGGCTCGAGCGCGAACTCGCCCGCGAGCGGGATCTCGATGCGTCCGGCCTGACGACCCGCCAGGCCGTGGACCTTCGAGAGGCGGACGTCGAGGCCGCCCGAGAGACGCTGCGCGCTTCGGAGTTTGCGAGTGCCTCCGCGGCGTCCGATCTGACACGTGCCGAGGCGCGGCTCGCGCCCTCGACCGGCCGCGGTGGACGCGTGCTGTCGGTGACCGCGCCCATCGACGGCGTGGTGCTGCGGCGGCTGCGCGAAAGCGAGGGGCTGGTGCCCGCGGGGGAACCGCTGGTGGAGCTTGGTAACCCGTCCGACCTGGAGATCGTGGCGGATCTGCTGTCCACCGACGCCGTGCGGGTGCAACCAGGCGCCGGCGTGCTGATCGATCAGTGGGGAGGGGACACCGTGCTGCGTGCGCGCGTTCGCCGCATCGAGCCCGCCGGCTTCACGAAGATCTCGGCGCTCGGTGTCGAAGAGCAGCGAGTCAACGTGGTGCTCGATCTCGAGGATGCCGAGGACGCATGGGCGCGCCTCGGCGACGGTTACCGCGTGGAGGTGCGCATCATCGTCTGGGAAGGGGCCGACATCGTGACCGTGCCGACGAGCGCGCTCTTTCGCCGCGGCGACGGATGGGCCGTGTTCGTCGCCGACGCCGGCCGCGCCAGACTCGCGCCGGTCACGATTGGCCAGCGCAGCCAGACGCATGCCGAAGTGACCGGAGGGCTCTCGCCCGGCGATCAGGTCGTCCTGCATCCAGGCGATGCCCTCGATGACGGGGCGCGGCTGTCGCCGCGCGGCGAAATCTAGGGCAAGATGTAGGGCGAATGCCGCCGACCGTGCTGCTCGCCGCCCTGCTCGTTCTCTTTTTCCTCTCCGGTGCGGCGGGCCTGATCTACCAGGTACTGTGGCTGCGACTGCTGAGCCTCGTCTTCGGCGTGACCGTCTACGCCGCTGCGACGGTGCTCGCCAGCTTCATGAGCGGGCTGGCCGTCGGCAGCTGGCTCGCGGGCCGCGCGGGCGCACGCCTCGGCGATCCCGTCAGGGCGTTCGCGGTCGTCGAAGTCCTGATCGGCGTGTCGGCCCTGGCCACGCCGGTCGCGCTCGATGCCGCCACGGCCGTCTACCTCGCCGTCTCCGACATCGCCCCCGGTTCGCTGCCGCTTCTCACCCTCGCCCGCTTCCTGTGCTCCTTCCTCGTGCTGTTCGTGCCCACCATGCTCATGGGCGCCACGCTTCCGCTGCTCAGCGCCTCGACGCTGGTGCGGGGCGCGCGCTTCGGCGCGCGCATCGGCCTGCTGTACGCTCTCAACACGGCTGGCGCGCTCACCGGCGCCATGCTCACCGGGTACGTCCTGATTGGCGCCATCGGCATCCAGCGGTCGTTCCTGATCGGAGCCACCCTGAACCTCGTGGTTGGCGCGCTGGCGTTTGTACTGTCCCGCCACTCGCCCGGCGATCCCGTGCGCGTTGCCGAGGTCCCGGCGCCCGTCGCATCGCCCCGGGCGTCTACCGGTCGCGACCTGCGACCGCTGGTGCTCGGGGTCATGGCCGTGTCGGGGATCGCGTCGCTGGCCCTCGAGATCGTCTGGTTCCGCGTGCTCGTGCAGTTCCTGCCGGCCACCTCCTACGCCTTCACCACGATGCTGGCCACCGTGCTTGGGGGCATCGCGCTCGGCAGCGCCCTGGCCTCCCCGGTGTTGCGTCGCGAGCGGGACTGGGTCTGGACCCTGGCGCTCGTGCAGATTGTCACGAGCCTGACGGTGCTCGCGTCCCTGACGGCCCTCGCCTGGTCGTATGCCGCCGGCTGGCGCACAGGTGGACTGACCCAGGCCAGCATGCTGGCCATCCTGCCCGCGGCGATCTGCATGGGGCTCGGGTTCCCCATCGGCCTCCGCCTGTGGACCGTGCAGCAGCAGGCCGTCGATCCGGGCCAGGCCGAGGTGGCGCGGCGCGTCAGCATCCTGTACTCGGTCAACGTCATCGGGGCGATCGCCGGGTCGCTGGCCGGCGGGTTCTTCCTGCTGCCCGCGTTCGGAAGCCGCCTGTCGCTGATCCTCCTCGCGGGTCTCTACCTGGCGTCCGGTCTCGTGCTGGTCGTTGCGCACGCCACGCCCGCGCGCGCGCTGACCACGGCGATCGCGACCGCCGTGCTGTTCGCCATCGGCGCCCAGGCCGTCCCGGATCCCTTCGATGCCGCGCTCCGCCGCCGCCATGGACCCAGCGAGCAGATCATCTGGCGCGAGGAAGGGCTGCAGACCAGCGTCAGCGTCCATCGCCGCCCCATCAACAACCGCGTGCTGTACCTCGACGGGCTTCACCAGGCCAACGACACCGCCGACATGGTGCGGCTGCACCGGCTGATCGGACTGCTGCCGATGGCCTTGCATCCCATGCCCCACCAGGCGCTCGTCATCGGGCTCGGCGGCGGCGCGACGCCAGGTGCGGTGAGCCAGCACGCCGGCACCGAGGTGGATGTCGTGGAGCTCTCGGAGACGGTGGTGCGGGGCGCCGGGTACTTCGGCCATGTCAACTATGAGGTGCTCGATCGGCCCAACGTCCGCCTGCACGTGGACGACGGCCGCAACTTCCTGCTGCTGACCGGACGTCGCTTCGACGTCATCACCGCCGACATCATCCAGCCCGTCCACGCCGGCGCGGGCAACCTCTACTCGCGGGAGTACTTCACCCTCGTCCGGAACGCCCTCGAGGACGACGGGCTCGTGCTGCAGTGGATCGGCCATCGTCCCGACACGCAGTACAAGCTCATCATGCGCACGTTCCTCGAGGTGTTCCCGGAGACGACCCTCTGGCTCGATGGCAACCTGATGGTAGGCGCAAAGCGGCCGCTGACCGTGGCGCCGGATCTCGTCGAGCAGAAACGGCAAGACGCCGGCACCCGCGGCGTATTCGACGATGTGGGGCTCGACAGCACGGCGACGCTGCTGTCGTGGTACACGGCAGGTCCCGAGGAGATGCGATCGTTTGTCGGCGAGGGCATCGTGCTGTCCGACGACCGGCCGCTCGTCGAGTACCACCGATCGCTTCCGGCCGACGACCCTCCCGTGGACGTCTCGGGGCTCCGGGGAGACGTGGGGCGGATCATGGGTGGTGGGTAGTGGGTCGTGGGTAGTGGGTAGTGGGTGGTGGGTGGTGGGTGGTGG
>CAZNOC010000005.1:0-12235 GCA_964574545.1 uncultured Bifidobacteriaceae bacterium
GAGACGCCGCCAATCGTGAGGATCGCCTCCACCCCCTTCCCGTAGTCCTTCGAGGAGGTCAGCCGCACCACCACTGTCTGGCCGTTTGTGACCGTGGCCGCACCGGTCCTGAACGACCCGCCGCTGATGCTGAAGGCCCCGCCAGAGATCGAAATGGGAGCGGACGCGTTGATACCGGCAACGGCGATCGCGTTGGACGTCACCACCGTGTTGCGGGCGGCACCCGTCACGCTCCCGAACGCGAACGCGTTGGGCGTGGTGTCGCCCACCTGACCGTCGTCCCGAGGCGCATCGTCGCGTGGCTCATCGTCGCGGGGCCCGTCGCCGGGTGCAGCCATGGTGGTGACACGGAACGCGCCGGAGACGCCGCCAACCGTGACCGTGGCAGTCACGGCACGGGAGTAGCTGCCAGACGAGGTCAGTCGCACGACGACGGCCTGACCGTTGGCCACCGTGGACGGACCAGTGGTGAACGGTCCGCCGCTGATACTGAAGGTACCGCCGGAGATCGTGATTGGGGTGGGGGTATCGATGCCCCAGATCGGCACGGGGCTCGACGTCACCACCGTGCTCAGGGTGACGTCTGTCCGCGCCGTGAACGCGAAGGGGTGCGGTGTCGTGTCCGGGACCGAACCACCCGGCTTCGTCGTTGCGGACACTTCGCCGGACGGGGCACTCAGCCGGCCCTCGGCGTCGTACGCCCGCACCGCGAAGTAATAGGTGGTCCCGTGGGCGAGGTTGCCGACCGTGAATACGGTGACCTTCCCGACGTCCAGGTACCTCGAATAGGAACGTGACGCCGTGCCGTACGAGAGCACGTATCCCCTGACCGCTGAGTCCTTCACCGGATCCCAGGCGAGGGTCATCGAGGGCGTGTCGGCGGCCGACGGCGAACTGAAGGACAGGAGGAAAAGGAGGGCAACCAAAGCGCGGACGCACACGTTCATCGCGGTCTCGGCTGGCAAGAAACATACCAGATTTGTAATTCGTGGCAGCCGCACGAAATGCACGCAAAATGAGCAGATCCTTCCCCATCTCGAGCCAGGGCGTTCGGCACGGTGTGCAATTGTGCACAGCACGGTGTGTAATATGCACACCATTGGACCATCTGCCGGGGCCGCGTCGCGGCGAACCAGCCCTCCTGAAAGCCCCTTTTGCAGGCGCTTTGCAGGAATCAGCGGTCGATGGTCGCGGAGACGATGTAGTCGAGACGGGGGAAGTGCTGCTTCAAGTAGGCGTTGCCGCCGGCGAACACGGGGTCCTGCTTCCCGGCGCGAATCCCTCCACCCGCCTCCTCGCCGTAGTCCGAGTACCACGCGTCGGCAACCTCCAGCCCCTCGATCACCCTGGCAAACGGGACGAACGGCTCCTCGTCATGCCCGGCCGAGTTGTCCCGGAGATTGATGAAGACCTGCGTCGTGCGCCCGTTGGGATCCCTGAAGGCGAACGCCACGGTGCCCCGCACGTTCGACAGCACGCGCGGATCGTCAGGGACCGCCCGGTCGCGCCATGCCTGCGAGACCTCGGGGACGCCGTGGATCCCGAACTGGGCCCAGGTGCCGGCGCGGATGCGAAAGACCGCTGTGTCGTCGTAGTAGCCGTGGCGCACGAGGTTGTAGAAGCGGTCCACGCCGTGCGGCGACCACTCACGCCGCATCTCCAGCCGGATGGTTCCCTTCGTCGTCTCAAGTCTGACGAGAGACGCGTCGGGCGCACGCCGCATCATCTCGGCATGATGGGGCTGGAGGAGCAACGCCCGGCCCGGCGGAGCCACCTGAATCGAGGCCAGTCCCAGGGACCAGGCAAGCAGCGGCACGACCAGCAGCCTCATCCCGCACTCCCCGGGCCGACGCCACGCGCGGCTCGTTGCACCCCGCGCCATCCGGTCGTCCGCACCCTCATTCCGGCCTGACCTCCACGCGCCGGTTGAGCGCACGCCCCGCTGACGAGTCGTTGTCGGCAATCGGCCGCGCCTGTCCACGGCCGGCCGCCGCCAGGCGTGCTGGCGCGATGCCCCGTTCGACCAGCCAGCGCACGACGGCCTCCGCCCTGCGTTGCGACAACGCGAGGTTGTGCGCCTCCGACCCGTCCGCGTCGGTGTGACCCTCGATCGTCACCTTCAAGGCTCCGGTGGCCTCGAGCGCCGCCCGTACGCGTTCGAGCGCGTGAGCGGCATCTGCGCGCGGTACGTCGGAATCAACGTCGAAGTTGATGCCATGGATGATGGCGGCATCGCCGGCCTCGAGAGCGCCGGCGATCGGATCGTCGAGGACCGTGACCTCGCTGCACTTCACCTCGGCGCCAGGATCGGCGGTCGCCCAGAAGTCGCTGTACCCCGACGTGAAGCGCGCACCGACGAGATGGCCCTCCGAGGTGACGGTGGCGAGGACGGGAACCGTCGAAGGGGCGCCGGCGGGCGCGACGACCAGCTGGGCCAGACCGTCCACGATTGCGCCGGTGATGAGGCTCTGACGCCCACCCGCCACCTCGCAGCCCCGGATCGCGGTGCCGTCCTGCACGAGTTCGATGACGTTCGTCCCCGGCGCGTCGTTGATCCCGGTCCTCCGATAGCGCCAGCGTCCCGTGAACCTGTCCCCCGGCACGACGATGGGCTCCTGAGTGCCGTGGCCAATCAGCTCCGAGAAGACGTGCTCGTCGATGTCGCGAGGGGCGTCGAGCAGCCGGTCAACGAACTGGATGCGCAGCCACCGCACCGGGCGCGAATCCGTTACCGGAAAGGATTGCGGTGCCTTCCTGTCGAGTTCGATCACCAGCGTTGCCAGTGGCGAGAACCCCGCGTCTGGTGCCTCGGCCGACCCCTCGATCGCAATCGTCCTGACGTGCCGCCCTCGCGCAGGGCCGAACTCGTTGATGACGGGGATCGCGAACGTGTCGAACGTGGTGGGCGCTGGCAGTTCCACGACGAAACGGTGAGGCAGCGGCTCCCTCCGCGGGATGCCGATGCCGAGCGTGCGCAGGCTGCCGTCGATCGCCACCCGAACCGTCGCGTTCGGCGCTGGCGCCTCGAGCCTGACGGCAAACGCGCCGGCTGCCCAGCTCACCAGATCCGGACGTTCGCCGCCCCCCGCGTCCTGCGCGAGCACCGGCGATCCTGCGACCAGGCCGCCGGCGACGATCAGGATCATCATACGGACCGCCCTCCGCGGGACACCAGAAGCCTCGATCGCGCTTGACTGTTTGGCGAAGTGAGTCACGTCTTCTCCCTCAAGGTGAGTGCCGGGCATGGGCGGTCAGCGGAGCGTCGGGCGCTCGTCCAGGTACTGTCGCAACCACTCCACCCACCGGCGGTCCACGTCGGCCTGCCGGATCGGATCCGCCGGCGAGTGGCCACCGATCGGATACGCGATGAACTGCACCGGCACGCCATTCGCCCGGAGCGCCTGCATCAGCTTGTACGAGCCGGTCACGACCACGCGCACGTCGCCGGTATTCGACATGAGGAGCGTAGGCGTTCTGATCTTCGGCAGGTGCATGATGGGCGACATCGCGAACGCACGTTCGAGGTTGTCGCCCACCCATGGTGACTCCGTCACCGCATGCCGGATCATGACGTTCAGGTCCGTCAAGCTCGTCATGTCGGTGATGTCCACCGGGGCGGCGCCGGCCACCGCGGCGCGCCAACGGTCTGGGTAGCGGCCAATCAGCCACGCCGTCATGTAGCCCCCGTACGACCAGCCCGACACCGCCACGCGATCGGCGTCCACGCCGCCGCGACGGATTACGGCGTCGAGGCCGGCCATCACGTCGCGGCCCGGTCCCTCGGCCGCATCGTTCGCAATGGCCCGCTGGTAGGCATTCCCGAGGTTGTTGCTGCCGCGGTAGTTGGGCTGGAACACGACCCATCCCTGCGCGGCGAGCTGCTGCGCCCTGAGTGAGAAGCCCTCGTTCGACGCGGCGGTCGGTCCGCCGTGGACGAGCAGCACCAGCGGCCGCCGCTCGCCGTCCCGGACGTCAGGCGGCCAGGTGATGACCCCGTCCCCTGGGAGTCCGTCCGGGCCGTCCCAGGCGATCGCCTCCGTCCGTCCAAGCGCGAGCGACGCAATCGCGCGATTGAAATCGGTGAGCCTCTGTGGCGCCGCAGCGGCCGACGTCTTGACGTAGAGCTCCGTGGGACGGCCTGACTCGCTGCCGACGAGCGCCATCGCCCCATCCGTCGAGATCGAGACGCCCGACAGGGACGCCAGCGGCCCCAGCTCGAGACGCCGCGCCGGACCCTCGAGCGGCTGCTCCCACAGCGCCACTCGGGTACGGTCCGGACCGGTCAGCAGGAGCGACCCGCCCTCGACGCGCCACGCCACCACGGACACGTCTCGATCGAGCCCGGCACTCACCGCACGGCCCGCACCTCCAGACAGCGGCGCGACCCAGGCTTCGGAGAGGTTCGCCGGATCGCCATCCTTCGACCACGTGTAGGCAACGGCGTCACCGGCAGGGGCAAACGTCGCGTCACCCTCACCCGCCGCGCGTCCGGTCAGCGCACGAAGCGCCCCCGAGCGAGCGTCCACAATCTGGATGGTGCCCCGGTCGGAATCGCCGGGAGACGCGGATGGGAACCGGATCACCGAGATCCACCGCCCGTCCGCCGACCACGACACGCCCGGCGATCGCAGGGCGGTGCGCACGCTCCAGGCGCCAGTGGTCAACCGCCTCGGCTCGCCGCCCGCGAGATCCACGACCCACAAATGGGATGGCGCAGGCGGTGCGGTGGTCAGGAAGTGATCGTTGCCGACTTCGAACGCGTCGTTGAACCGGTGGACGCCCGTGCGCTCGGGCGCGCGGTCGGTCGCCACAAACGCCAGCGCGTGCCCGTCGGGACGCCACGCAAACTGCTGCACGCCGCCGGGCGCGGCGGTGACGGCGCGCGGGTCGCCGCCGGCGGCCGGCAGCACCCACACCTGCCGTCCCGACCCGCCTTCCGGGGCGTCGGCGAGGACGGCGATGCGGTCGCCGGCCGGCGACCAACGGGCCTGCCCGGCGCCTCGCAGTCCCTGCGCGACACGACGCTGCGCGCCGGAGGCGACATCGACGGCGACGAGCTCCGCGCGCCACTCGTTGACCTCGAAATCCGCGCGCGCCACCGTGATGAGCACGGTCCGCCCATCCGGCGCCATCCGCGGATCCCCGACGCGCACCACCTCCCGCGCATCGTCCAGCGTCATCGCGCGGGGTGTCTGAGCGGCTGCCGGCACAGGCGCGCCGGCGGTCATCGTGAAGGTGACGAGGCCGATCGAAGCCATGCGAACCATGCTGTGCTCCCTCAGTATGCCGCTCACGAGGAACCTCCGGCCGAACCCGTGCCGCCTCCCGCGCATCATACGCCTTCAACGCGCCTGCGGGTCGTGGAAGGGCAATCCCTCCCGCGCCCGCCGGTGGTCTCCTAACTGCGACGGACGCTCTCAGCGATGCCTGCTCCAGATCCCGTCGCCGACGATCAGCCCGCGAGCGCAGCCTCGATCCCCTCGCGGTACTCAGTCGCCGTCAGGCCGAACGCCCGCTCGATCTTCGTGCTGTCGAAGCGGTAATCGTGCTCGAACTGGTAGAGCATCTCCATGTTCTCCCGCAGCACCGGAATGAAGAGGCCCATCAGCCCGAGCAGCCACCGCGGCGCCACCTGGAGCTTGTACGGCCGGCCGGCGATCTCGCACGCAATCCGCACGTACGCTTCACCAGTCATCGGCGTCTTGCTCGTCAGGGCGTGCCAGACCTGGCCGAAGGCGGACGGCGTGTTCCCCAGCAGCGCCACGCTGCGCGCGGCGTCGGGCGTGTAGGTAAACGTGTGCACGGCCTTCGGGTCGCCTACCCACTGCGGTGTCCTGCCGGCCTTCAGCCGCTCGTGCACGGTCGCGTGCGTGAGGCTCAACGCCGCACCGGGCCCGTAGAAGTCCGCGGCCCTCACGATCATGGCCTGCAGGTCACCTCGCTCCACCGCGTCCATCAGCATCGTGGCGACGCGCGCGCGGACGTCGCCCTTCCGGCTGCACGGGTGGTAGGGCGTCTCCTCCGTCATGACGCCGTCCACGCGCCCGTAGGCGTATACGTTGTCGAAGAACACCAGCCTGCTGCCGTGGCGGCGGCAGGCGTCGATGGTGTTCTGCATGATCCGGGGCCACTGGTCCCGCCACACGGCGTGGTCGTACTTCAGACCCGCCACGAGATAGACGACCTCGCTCCCGGCGACCGCATCGGCCGTGGCCGACGGATCGAGCAGGTCTGCCCGGAAGAGCTCGTCGGTCGCGTTCACCCGTCGTGGATGGCGGCTGACCTGGCGCACTGTGCCGGTGTGGCGAGGGAGAAGCGTCGACAGCTCCCGGCCGATGACGCCGTTGGCGCCGAGGATTGTCTGCATGGCTGTGATGGCGGGCTGTCTCTGCCGAAAGGTACCACCTAACGGCCACGACCGGATGGCATGACGTCGCAGCTACCGGGCGGAAGCTCTTTCTGGTACAGTTCGGCCGATCAAGTATGGGCGGTGAGCTGGGAGCCACCGGCTCTCGGCAGGAGGCGGGTTGGCTCGACTGAACTCGGCACCAACGGTTGTGGTCGCGCTGGCCTTCGTGTGGGTCGCCGTCGCGGTGGCGGCAGGGTCCAGAGCCACGGTCGAACCGGGATGGCCGGGCGTTGCCTCCCCGCAGCGCGCCGAGAACCAACCCCGTCCTGTCGCGGACGTGCCGGCCCGCGCCGGCGCGCCAACCGACGACCACTCCCCGCGTGCGTTCGTCGCGACCTACTGCCTCACCTGCCACAACGAACGGGCGCGAGCCGGTGGGCTCTCGCTCGCCTCCGTGGATCTGATGGACGTCGGCGCGCACGCCGAGCTCGCCGAGAAGGCGCTCCACAAGGTGCGCACGGGTCAGATGCCGCCGGTGACGGCGCGCCAGCCGGACCCCGGCGTCGCGCGGGCCGCCATGGCCACGCTCGAAGCGGCGCTCGACGATGCCGCGGCCGCGCGCCCCCATCCGGGACGCATCGGCGTTCATCGTCTCAACCGTGCGGAGTACGCCAACGCGGTGCGCGACCTGCTGGCGCTCGAGATCGACACGACGTCGCTGCTCCTCCCGGACGAAGCAGACGAGGGGTTCGACAACGTCGCCGTCAGCCTGGCGCTGTCGCCCGCGCACCTCGAGCGGTACCTGGACGCGGCGCGCCACATCAGCCGGATGGCCGTCGGCGACCCCACACTGGCCGTCGCGCCGGGCTCGGTCTCCTACACCGTCCCCAAGCTGCTCGAACAGGACCGGCGGGTGGACGAGGCGCTGCCGTTCGGATCGCGGGGCGGGCTGAGCATCCGCCACCACTTCCCTCTCACCGCCGAGTATGTCTTCAAGGTGCGGCTGCGCCGTCAGGTCTACGACTACATCATCGGGATGGGCCATCCGCAGCAGCTCGATCTTCGTGTGGACGGCCGCCGGGTGCAACGCTTCACGGTCGGTGGAGAGGCGCCGGGACTGCCCGGGCCGCTGACGTGGAACGGCGAGATCGTCGGCGAGACCGCCTGGGAGCTCTACATGCACGCGGCCGACGCGGGCCTCGAAGTGCGGGTGCCCATCGACGCCGGGACGCGCACGGTCAGCGCCTCGTTTGTCGACACCCCGTGGGAGTTCGAGGGCGTGCGGCAGCCGCCGGCGGTGGACTTCGGACGCGGTTCCGACGAGCGCTACGACGGACACGCGGCCGTGGACACCCTGTCGATCGCGGGACCCTACCGCGCGGCGGACACGGGAGACACAGCCAGCCGGCGCGCGCTCTTCATCTGCGCGCCCGCACCTGCCTCACCCGGCCTGTCACGCCTCGACCATGACGCCTGCGCCATCCGGATCCTCTCGACGCTCGCGCGACGTGCCTATCGGCGGCCGGTGACGGACGACGATCTACAGCCGCTCCTGCGGTTCTACGAGGCCGCGCGTGCGGAGCGCGGGTTCGAGGCGGGTATCCAGGCCGCGCTGGAGCGGATGCTCGTCAGCTTCCACTTCCTCTTCCGTCTGGAAGCCGACCCGCCACGCGGCACGCCTGGCGCGCCTTACCGGTTGAGCGACATCGACCTGGCCTCGCGTCTCTCGTTCTTCCTGTGGAGCAGCATTCCCGACGAGGAGTTGCTGGATCTGGCGGAGGCCGGGCGGCTTCACGACCCCGCCGTGCTCGACCGGCAGGTCGCCCGCATGCTCGGCGATCCGCGATCGCGCGCGCTCGTGGAGAACTTCGGGAGCCAGTGGCTCGGCCTGCGCCGCGCGGTCAACTGGGCCCCGGACCCCAACGTTTTCCCCGAGTTCGACGAGAACCTGCGACGGGCCTTCCTGCAGGAAACGAGGCTCCTGATGGAGGACCAGCTGCGGGCGAACCGCAGCGTCGTGGACTTGCTGACCGCCGACTACTCGTTCCTCAACGAGCGGCTGGCACGGCATTACGGGATCGCGAACGTCACGGGCGAGCGCTTCCGCCGCGTGAACTTCAGGGACGAGACGCGCGGCGGTCTGCTCGGCCAGGGCGGCATCCTGATGGTCACCTCGTATCCCGATCGCACGGCGCCCGTGCTCCGTGGCATGTGGGTCCTCGATACGCTCCTCGGCATGCCGCCGCCGCCGCCGCCGCCGGACATCCCGCAGCTCGAGCCGCGCGCGCCCGACGGACGGGCGCTGACGATGCGTGAACAGATGGAGCGTCATCGTGAGAACCCGGCGTGCGCGAGCTGCCACGTGCGGATGGATCCGCTCGGGTTCGCGCTGGAGCACTACGACGCCATCGGCCGCTGGCGCGCGCGCGCCGATGGAGTCCCCGTGGACGCCACGGCCGTGTTCGCAGACGGGACGCCGCTTGACGGCGCGTCCGGCCTGCGCGCATTCGTGCTGCGGCACCGCGACGACTACGTCCACACGTTCACGGCGAAGCTGCTCACCTATGCGCTCGGCCGGCACGTCGACTACCGCGACCAGCCGGCCATCCGCGCCATCACCCGCGAGTCGGCCAGCGGCGGCCACCGCTGGTCCGATCTCATCGCCGCCATCGTCCGCAGCGCCCCGTTCCAGATGAGGACCACCGCGTCATGATGATCATGAAGAGGGCGCTCTCGCGCCGCACGATGCTGAAGGCGCTGGGCGCCTCCGTCCCGCTGCCGTTGCTCGACGCGATGGTGCCGGCGATGACCTTGATGGCGCGGACGGCTGCGGCGCCAAAGATCCGCTTCGGCACCGTCTACGTGCCGAACGGCGTGATCCCGTCCGAATGGTTCCCGGCGGCCGAGGGGGCGGCGTTCGAGTTCACGCCGTCGCTGAGGCCGCTCGAGCCGTTCCGTGATCGCCTGCTCGTGCTGAGCGGGCTCGACAGCGAGCCGCCTCCGCCGCCCGGCGAACGGCAGTTCAACAACCACGCGGACGCCAGCACCCGGTTCCTGACGTCGGTGACGCCCAGCCGCACGCTGCGCGCCGGCGTGTCGATCGACCAGATCGCGGCGCGCGTCCTCGGCGAGGACACGCCGATGCCGACCATGGAGCTGGCGCTCGAGTCCGTGGACTCGGGCACAACCTGCGACTTCGGCCGGAGCTGCGTCTACACCGGCACGATCTCGTGGGCCGGCCCAACCTCGCCGCTCCCGATGGAGCACGACCCGAGCGCGGCGTTCGTGCGGCTGTTCGGCGACGGCGACCTCAGCGACGGGGCCGCACGGCGGCGGCGAATGGAGCAGCGGGGCAGCATCCTGGACTCGCTGGCCGACGAAGTGGCGTCGCTACGCGCCCGGCTGGCGTCGGCCGATCGCGCCCGCATCGCGGGCTATCTTGACGCCGTGCGTGACGTCGAACGGCGTATCCAGAAAACCATCGCGCACAACGCCGAGCTGCCGGCGTTCGACCGGCCTGCCGGTGTGCCTGAATCGTTCGCCGAGCACGCGCGGCTGATGTTCGATCTGCAGCTGCTCGCGTACCAGGGCGATGTCACGCGCGTCACGACGTTCATGATTGGCCGGGAGTTCAGCGGCCGGACGTATCCGGAGATCGGCGTTCCCGATGCGCACCACCCCATCTCGCATCATCAGCGCGACCCGGTGCGTATGGAGAAGTGCGCCAAGGTGAACCACTACCACGTGTCCCTGTTCGCGGAGTACGTCGAGAAGCTGCGCACCACCCCGGATGGCGACGGGTCCCTGCTGGATCACACCGTGATCCTGTACGGCGCCGGCATGAACGAGGGCAACGGGCACGTCCCGCGCAACCTTCCGATTCTGCTCGTCGGCGGCGGCGGCGGAACACTGCGGCCGGGAAGGCACCTCAAGTACGCCGACGGCACGCCGCTGGCGAACATGCAGCTCAGCCTGCTGGACAAGCTGGGTGTGCGGGTGGACGAACACGGGAACAGCACGGGACCGGTGAGTCTGGACTGAGTGGGTAGTGGGTGGTGGGTAGTGGGTAGTGGGTAGTGGGTAGTGGGTGGTGGGTGGTGGGTAGTGGGTGGTGGGTAGTCGGGGATCGGGAGTGGGGCTGAGGGGGGCGCGGTGATTGCCTGGATCGTGGCAGCGGCACTCGTGGTGATGCCAATCGTCGATGCCGTGAAGGCCGGTGATGTCGAACGCCTGCGCGCGCTCGTTGCCGCCGGCGTCGACGTCAACGAGGCCGAGGGTGATGGCGCGACGGCGCTGCACTGGGCGACGTACGAGAACGACGAGGCCCTCGTCGAGACGCTCCTTGCAGCCGGCGCGCGGGCAGATGCCGCCAACGACCTCGGCATCACGCCGCTCCACCTCGCCGCCGCCAACGGCCACGCCGGGGTCGTCTCGCGGCTGCTCGCGCACGGCGCTCCACCCGATCCGCCGTCCGAAGCCGGCGTCACGCCGCTGATGATCGCGGCGCGGGTGGGCAGCGCCGAGGTGGTGCGGGCGCTGCTGTCGCGCGACGCCGCCCCCAACACCCGCGAGCCGGCGCGCGGCCAGACGGCACTCATGTGGGCCGCCGCGAACCGGCACCCGGACGTCGTCCGCGCGCTTGTCGCGGCGGGCGCAGACGTCCACGCCCGAACGGAGACGCGCCCGCTCATCGCGATGCTCGACCGTGGACCGCGCCGCACTGTCAAGACGTCGATGCAGGACGCGCGGGAGATCGAACGGGGCGGAAGCACGGCGCTGATCTTCGCCGCGCAGTCGGGTGACACAGAGTCGGCGCGCGTGCTCCTCGATGCCGGTGCCGACGTCAACGACACGGCCGCCGACGGCCGCTCGGCTCTCGTGCTGGCCGTCTTCTCGGGCCACCCGGACACGGCGCGTGCGCTCGTCGACGCAGGCGCCGACGTGAACGCGGACGGCGCGGGCTATACGGCGCTGCATGCGGCCGCACTGCGCGGCGACCTCGCCAGCGCGCAGGCGCTGCTCGCGCGCGGAGCGGATCCCGACCGGCCACTCACGAAGGGCAGCCCGGTGCGCCGCTTCGGGTCGCAGTGGGCGCTGTCCACGCCGATGTCCGGTGGCACGCCGCTCATGGTCGCGGCGATCTACCTGGAACTCGACGTCATGCGCGCGCTGGTCGCCGCGGGCGCCAAGCCGGACGTCGCACTCGCCGACGGGACGACGCCACTGCTGGCAGCGGCCGGCATCCCCGTCGAGAACGAGGCGCGCCCGTCGGACCTCGAGCGCTGGAACATGGTGGATTCGGACAACCCTCCCGTGCCGAGAGACAGGGTGGAGGTGATCGAGGCGGTGCGGCTCCTCATCGATGCGGGCGCCTCGGTGAACCACGCCAACGACGCGGGTGACACGGCGCTGCACGCCGCGGCCGCAGCCGGCCATGCCGAACTCATCCAGGTCCTTGCCGACGCGGGCGCGACCCTCGACGTGAAGAACGCCTCCGGTCACACGCCACTCGACCTCACACTCCCGCGCGCTCCGCAGCCCGGGCGGGGTGGCGGAACGCCGGGCCAGCCAGCAGCGGAGGCGCTGCTGAGGAAGCTTGGCGCCAGATAGTTTTCAGTTCTCAGTTGCCAGTTCAAAGAGGTCTTACCGGCGTGGATCAGGGACGCGCGCGGTAGCGCTGCGGCACGAGATCCGGCCCCGGGGCGTGGACGAGGTCGCCGTTAGGCAGGACGTCCATGCCGTGGTTGCCGAGCGAATCGACGACGCCCAGCAGTCTTCCGGTCGCCGGGTCGATCTTCATCAGCCAACCGGGCTGGTTGTTGGGGCCGCGTGGAATCGTCGAGAGCCACAGCGCGCCGCCGCCCAGCGTGATCCCGAACGTCTTCC
>CAZNOC010000005.1:12335-27676 GCA_964574545.1 uncultured Bifidobacteriaceae bacterium
GGAATCGTCGAGAGCCACAGCGCGCCGCCGCCCAGCGTGATCCCGAACGTCTTCCCGTACTGCGACCACTCCCCCAGGTACTTCCCCTCCGGCGTGAAGCGCTGGATGCGTCCATTCTCGCGGTCCGCGACGTACACGGTGCCGTTCGCGTCCACCTGGATCGAGTGCGGGAGGCGGAACTCGCCCGGGCCCGTACCGGCGCTTCCCCACTCCCGCACCTTGCGTCCGTCAGGCGTGTACTCGAGGATCCGCGCGTTGCGGTAGCCATCGGCGATGAACAGGTGCCCGTTCGGCGCGAACGCGATGTCGGTCGTGCTGCAGAAGGCGCCACAGGGGTCGGGCTGCCCTCCCACCTCGATCGTCAGCAGCCTCTCCCCCTGCGCCGAGAACTTGTACACCATCGAGCTTGCCGCGTCCGTTGTCCACACGTGGCCATCGCGGTCGAGGCGGATCGCATGAGGCGTGGTGTACAACCCCTTGCCCCACGAGCGGACGACGCGGCCCGTGCCGTCGACGACGATGACGGGGTCGGCCTTGTCGCCGCGCTGGAGGAGGTAGATGAGGCCGTCGCGGCCGGCCGCGACCCACGACACCATGCCCATCGCCCAGTCCGGCTGGCCGGCCGGCGGCGTCACGGCGATCGGCACGGGCGCGAGGGGCAGCCGCGGCGCCGATGGCATCATCTCCGCGAGCGCCGCGTTCTGCGCCTCCATCCGGGCCCGCTCGTCCGGCGTCAGACTGCTGGGATTCTGCGCGGCCAGCGGCGCAGCGAGGAGGGCGACGATGAGGAGGCGGCTGAACATGATGGGGACCCTACCACAGTCGTGTCGCCGCGACGGCCGATGACGGCCTACGTCGACACGTCGGTGCTGTTGCGCCTCGTGCTGCGGGAGCCACGCGCCCTGGACGGGCTCCAGTCGTTCGACGCCATCCACCTTGCCACCGCACTCGTCTGGCGGGAGCGCACCAACACCCCCGTGGTGATGACCACGCACGATGCGGCCCTGGCGCTCGGGGCGCGGGCGTTCGGCTTCGAAGTGCAAGGCGCGTGACTCGCTGACGATCGTGAGCCGCAGTACAATGCGCCTGGCGCTGCGCCCCTCACGTCATGCTGCCCGCTTCTACTCGCCTTGGCCGCTACGAGATCCTCGCGCCGCTCGGCGCGGGCGGGATGGGAGAGGTGTACCGCGCCCGCGACACACGCCTTGCCCGTGACGTTGCGGTCAAGGTGCTGCCGGCCGCAGTGGCCGAGGACCCCGACCGCCGGAGGCGCTTCGAGCGTGAAGCCCGCGCCGTGGCGGCCCTCTCCCATCCGAATGTCGTCGCCATTCACGACGTTGGCGCCGAGGGCTCCGTCGTGTTCGCCGTCATGGAGCTGCTCCAGGGCGAGACGCTCGGCGCCCGGCTTCGCCGCGGGCCGCTGCCGCTGGAAGCGGCGGTCGAGATTGCCGGAGCCGTGGCCGAGGGCCTCGCCTCCGCGCACCAGCGCGGGATCGTCCATCGCGACCTGAAGCCGGAGAATATCTTCCTGACGACCGACGGACGGGTGAAGCTCCTCGACTTCGGGCTCGCCCGTCTCACCGACTCGGCCAGCTCACACACGCAAACGCGCCTCGAGAGCGGTGGCGACACAGAGGCGGGACTGGCGCTCGGGACGCTGGGATACATGGCGCCGGAGCAGGTCCGCGGCGAAGACATCGACGCCCGCGCCGACGTATTTGGCCTGGGATGCGTGCTCGCGGAGATGGTCACGGGCCGGCCGGCGTTCGTGCGCGACACGGCTGCCGAGACGCTCTCGGCCATCCTCCACGGCGAGCCCGCCGGTTTGACGGAGGAGCTGCAGGGCGTTCCGCCCCCGCTCGTGCGCCTGATTCGACGTTGCCTCCACAAGGATCGCACCGCCCGCTTTCAGTCGGCGCAGGACCTGCCGTTCGTGATTCGCACGAGCCTTGGGGAATCTCCGCCGCCGGTGCCGCCGGCAGTGAAACGGCGGATACCCAAGTGGACGTGGGCGGCAGCCGGTGCCGCTCTCGTCCTGGCGGCGGCCGTGCTCGTCGTGTTGCGCGGCGGCGGTTCGCCGGGCGATGCACCGATTCGGTCGGTGGCGGTCATCCCGTTCGACAATGCTGGCGGGGACCCGGGCACCGAGTACCTGGGCGACGGACTCGCCGACCACATCATCAACGGGCTGACGGCGGCGCGCGGAGCGGACCTGCGCGTGCGCCCGTTCGCCTCCGTGTCCCGCTATCGGGGCCAGAATCTCGACACGGCTGCGGTGGCCCGTGAGCTCGACGTCGATGCGCTCGTGATCGGCTCGCTGCGCCAGTTCGGTGCGGACCTGTCGTTCAGCGTCGCGCTGGTGGACACGCGTGAGAACCGGCAGGTGTGGGGCCACCGCTACCAGGGCCGGATAGAAGACATCCTGGCGCTGCAGGACGAGTTCGCCACGGATGTCGCCGCGAATCTCCAGCTGCGGCTCACCAGCGAGGAGGAACGGCGGCTGGTGCGCCGGGACACGGAGGACCACGAGGCCTACCTGCTCTACCGGCAGGGCGTCCACGAACTGGCGCGCTTCTCCGTCGAAGGGCTCGAGTCGGCGCGGAGCCTTTTCCAGCGAGCCGCGCAGCGCGATCCCCAGTATGTGAACGCGCTGACCGGCATCGCCCGCACCTACGTGCTGCTCGGCTCGATTCACGTCGGGCCGAAGGTGGCGCATCCGGAGGCCCGGCGCGTGCTCGACAGGGTGAGAGCCATCGACCCGGGGCATCCCGAGATGCTGGTCTCGGACGGCGCCATCCGCCTCTTCCATGACTGGGACTGGGACGGGGCCGAGCGCGTGCTGGATCCGCGCCGAGCCATCGACCCGCATCTGCTGATGCCGTCGTTGAACCTGTACGGCTTCCTGCTGGCCGCCCGGGGCCAGGCGAGTGCGGCGCTGGAAGCCATCCAGCGCGGGAACGAAGTGGAGCCGCTGTCCGCGCCCCGGCGCGCGGAGCTGGCGCACGCCTGGCTCTGGGTGGGCGACAGCGGCAAGGCGAGCGCCGAGGCGGAGCGAGCACTCGACCTGAACCCCCGATTCTTCCTGGCCTACCACCATCTCGGCTTCGCCCAGGTGCGCGAAGGCCGATGGGACGAAGCGGTAGCCACGTTTGAGCGAGGGCTGGCTGTGGCGCCGCAGCAGGCGGCGCTGCGCGGTGGGCTCGCAGTGGCCCAGGCAGGGGCGGGCCGGCGCGCCGAAGCGGAGGCACTGCTCGACGAACTCATCGCGTCCTCACCGCGGTCGAACCGCGCCTACGCCATCGCGCGCGTGCATGCCGTGCTTGGGCAACAGGACGAGGCGTTGCGCTGGCTGTACCAGTCCGCGGAAGACCGCGACCCGTTCATGATCTGGATGCGCCTGGACTTCGTCTTCGAGCCGTTGAGGGCCGACCCGCGGTTCGACGAGCTGGTCCGAGTGGTCGGACTTCCGGGATGAGACAGGTTCGTCGAGGCGCACCGTGATGAGCCAGACGCCCTGCGACCACACGATCCACGAGCACCAGCACCACCACGTCTGGGACCGCGATCTCCCGCCCGCGATCGAGGTGGAACCCGGCGAGAGTGTGGAGTTCGACACCACCGATGCCTCGGGTGGCCAGTTGAGTACCACGTCCACGGCGGCCGACCTGACAGCCATCGACTTCGCTCGCGTCAACCCGGTGACCGGCCCGGTATTCGTCCGCGGCGCCCACCCCGGCGACGTCCTCGAGGTCGAGGTGCTCGAACTGAGCATGACCGGGTGGGGCTGGACGGCGATCATCCCGGGGTTCGGCCTCCTGGCCGATCAGTACCCGGACCCCTGGTTGAGGCACTGGGAGCTCACGCCCGGTGCACCGAGCGCCCGATTCGGCGACGGCGTCGAAGTCCCGGTCGCGCCGTTTCCGGGAACCATCGGCGTTGCGCCACCGATGCCGGGCCCACATGCGACGCTCCCGCCCCGACCCTGGGGCGGCAACATGGACACACGGCACCTCACGGCCGGCACGAAGCTGTACCTGCCGGTGGGCGTGGAGGGCGCCCTCTTCTCGGTCGGCGACACGCACGCCGCGCAGGGCGACGGCGAGGTGTGCGGCACGGCGATCGAGTCGCGCATGCGCATCGCTCTTCGCTTTCGCGTGCGCCGCGACCTCACGCTGCGCTGCCCCGCCTTCGAGACCTTCGGCGCCGCGCCGGGCGATCGCGCAATCCCCGGCGCGTTCGTCACCACCGGCGTCGCGCCCGACCTGATGGCGGCCGCGCGCGAGGCGGTATCGGCCATGGTCGATCACCTGATGGCCACGGCTCGCCTCGACGCAAACGAGGCGTACGCGCTGTGCAGCGTCGCCGTGAACCTGAAGGTCCACGAGATCGTCGATGCCCCGAACTGGGTCGTCGGCGCCTGGCTGCCGAAGGGCATCGTGCGACGCTGAGCGGCGGCGGCCGCCGTGCCCACACCGGGCTCGCCTACCCGGGCCACTCCCAGCCGGCGGTGATTCGCGCCTCGCTGTCGTCGCCGGCTCTGAACGTCACGTCCCAGGCGGCCTGCCTGAGGGCGAGGACGCCGATGCCCTCATCGGTGGCGGTCGGGGTCGCCCTGTGCGACCAGGCCGCACGCCAGAGTATCAGCGCGGCGTACAGCCGCGGCGTGAGTTGTTCGATAGCGGGATCCGGTGGTCGTGGCTCACGCAGGTGGCGCCCCGGCGTGTCGGGACCACTGACATCGATCCACAGAACCTGCGACGTACGCAGGTCCCCTTCCATGACGCGATGGTGGTGCGCATCGTAGGCCAGCCTGACGCTGGTGCCACGAGCCTTCCCCTCACCCTCCGGGTGAAGCGGTGCGCTGAGCGCGTCCATGATCGCTGCGCCGCTCACGGTCACGAGCCCTGGGGCGTCGCCGGCGAGCCCGGACACGACGGTCAGGCCGAGAATCGTGTTCATGCTGTCTCCCGACGCGACCCGCTCCCCAGGTGGGAGCCGGGAGGCGCCTGACGCATGATGGCCGCCAGGTGCGACACGGGGGGTCACAGGTCGGCCACGCCGCGAACGGCACGCGCGGTGTAAGATGACCCGCCCATGCCGCGCAACACAGAAGTGATTCGGCAGTGGACGCTGTTGCTGGCGCTCGAGCCCGCGCGCTACGGCAAGACCGTGGACGAGCTGGCTGCGGATCTTGGGGCCCACAAGCGCACGATCTGGCGGGACCTGCGAGCGCTGCAGGAGGCGGGGTTTCCGTTGACCGCGGAAACACGGGACCGCAAGAGCGTCTATCGGCTGATCGGCTCGCCCCTGAAGGCACTGCACGACGCAGGACTGTCAACGAGCGAAGCGTGCGCGCTCTACGCGGGACGCGCTCTACTGCTCACCCTGACGGGGTCGCCCTTCGAGCGCGCGATGACGAGCCTCGTGCGCAAGGTCGAACGTGCGCTTCCTGTCGCCACGCGGCAGTTCCTCGACCGGCTCCCAGGGGTTCTCAAGGTCAAGGCGCCTCCGCGGAAGGCAACGCCCGAGGGCAACTACGGCGAGCTCGTGGCGCGGGTCATCGAGGCCTGCGCCCACCGGCGGGTCGCCCGCATGGCGTACTTCTCGGCCGGCCGCAATCGGGAGAAGGACTACGAGGTTCACCCGTACCACGTCGCGTACCACGATGGCGGGTTGTACCTGTCCGCGTATGTGCCCGAGTACCGCAACCTGCGGACGTTCGCGCTCGAGCGTATCCGGCGCTTCGCCGCGCAGGCCGGCACCTTCACGCCGACGGCAGATGTCGCGGACGATGCGTTTGGAAACTCGCTGGGGGTGAACCAGGGAGCGCCCGAGCGGATCGTGATCGACTTCACGCCCCGGGTCGCACAGTACGTGCGGGAGCGGACGTGGCACCCGTCACAGAAGCTGTCGGATCGGCCTGATGGCAGCGTGCGCTGCACGCTGAAGGTCTGCCGCGACTACGCCCTGGAACACTGGATCCTGGGATGGGGACCGCACGCTCGCGTCGTCTCCCCTTCCGCGCTCGCCGAGCAGATCCTCGACCAGTTGAACGCCGCGCGCGATGGGTACATCCCCCGGCTCGAGTTCGAGCCGGCGCCGCCTGTGTCCATCCTCGCGGGCCAGTCCAGACTTCGTCTGTAGCCGCGTCTCCCCACAAACCAGACAAGATAGGGCGCCGGCCCGGAGACGCCTGTCCATCGCGGCCTGCCGCCGCTAACCAGGCGTCACTGGAGCCGGCGCTCCTCTACGCGAGCGGAATTACCGCAGGGACGGCGGAACCATCACGCCGCCGATCACGTGGACGATGCCGTTGCTCGCGCGGACGTCCGTCGCCACGATGGGCGCGCCGGCGATCCTCGGGCCACCGGCGGTCGTCACGCGCGCCACGTTTCCGTCGAGCATCTGCAGTGAGCGGGCCGCCAGGACGCTGGTCGAATTACGGTCGCCGCGCGTCACGTGATAGGTGAGGACGGCCGTCAGCGTGGGTACGTCGAGCGCCTCCACCAGGGCCGCGCCGCTCGGCTGTCCGAACGCACCGGCGAGGGCATCAAACGCGGCGTTGGTCGGTGCGAACACCGTGTAGTGCTGCCGGCCGCTGAATGTATCGACGAGGTTGGCCTTGGCAAGCGCCGCGACCAGCGTGCTGAAATCCGGGTTGCCGACGGCGATCCCGGCAATCGTCGGCAGCGAGACACGTGAGGCTGCGGCCGACTCGGGGCTCGTCGGCGCAGTGGACGCCAGGCTGGCGGCCGCTCCGGACGGGCCAGTCGGCGTGTTCATCGAGGTGTCGGCGCAGCCGGCCACCGTGACCGACGCAAGCAGAGCAATAGCAGTCAGGCTTCTCATGGTGCTTCCTTCCAGGTAATGACGGGTCAGGTCGATGATCGAACGGGCCGTATGCCCGCCTCCCGCATTGACCCTCGACCCTCCGTCGCTATTCCCTGGGCCTGACGGCCAGCGAACGCCACCGACACGCAGCTCTGCCGTGCGGACCGTCGCGCTCGCGCTCCCGCCGGAGACTCACGAGGCCACCGTGCGCTCCACCTCTGCGTGAAGCCGCGCGAGGGTGTCGCCGATGCGGCGCAACTCGTCGCGACGGCCCACCAGCCGCTCCTGCTCGGCGCGAACGAAGCGCGTGTACGGCGCGACGGCCTCGCTCAGCCGCTGCAGGCTCCGGTCCACCGCCCGGCTGAACTGTGACGTGAGCGCGCTCGTGAGCTGCGTGCGCAGCCCGGCGATCTTGTCCCGGAGTTCGCTCTTGGCCCGCGCCCGGCGAGCGGGAATCACCAACAGCCCCACGACTGCCAGGACGCTCGCTGCCAGGATTCCCGTCACGTCCGCCGCCGTCGTGCTCGCGAGCATCGTCACCACGGTCCCGAGCCCGACGGCGCCGGCCTGCGCCAGCGCCGTGCCGGCCACGGCCATGCGGACGGAGTCTGCCAGCGCCGCGGCCTCCCGTGCGCGATCGTAACCGTCCACGGCGTCCTTGGCGGCACGGCCGACCGTCTCGAGCAGCCGCGCGCGATCGTACTGGAAGCCGCCGCCGTCGCCTGCCAGCCGGTCCTCGTGAGCCGCGCGCCGCCGGTTGACGTGCTCGCTGACGACCTGCCACTGTCGCAGCTCGCTGGCCACGAGCCAGTCGATCATCTCTCCGACGAGGCGCTCGATCTCGACCGGCACGGTGCCCACCACGTCACGCTCGAACTCCGAGCGGATGCGCTCCCGGTTCAACAGGTCGGCGACCCGGCCGATCCGGAGCGTGTCGTCGAAGAACCGCATGCCACGGTTCTCGAACTGCTGCAGGACGTTGTCCACCTCGGCGAGGCGCGCCGTGAACTCCCGCTGGAGGTCCCGGCGGTAGACGTCCACCTGGCCTTCGATGTCCTCGATGGTCCGGACATCCGCCTCGAGCAGTGCGAGCCGCTCGGCCACGACTGCCGCGTGCGTCGTGACGAGACGGCGTCCGATCCCGAGCGGGTTGAGCAGCTTCAGCCGGATACGCTCGCGCTGATCGAGCGTCGTCAGGATGTACCGCTCGAGATCGGCGAAGCGATCAGCGGGGAGCGGCGGCACCGTGTCGCCACGCTTCGACGCGAGCGCGCGGCGGGCGGACACCGGGAACACCTCGGGCGCGAACCCGAGCAGCTCGTGCGCGTGCTCCGTCACGAAGTCCTCGACGCGCGCCACATCCTCCGGTGTCTCGAGGATGTCCACCTTGTTGATGACCACGACGATCTTCTTGCCCCAGTCGCGGATCACCTGAAGGAAGGCGCGCTCGCTCTCGGTAAACGGACGGTCGGCCGACGTGACGAAGAGCACGAGGTCCGCGCGCGGCACGTACTCGCTTGTCAGGCGTTCGTGCTCGCGATAGATGGCGTTAGTGCCGGGGGTATCCACGATGTGGATGTCCTCGAGCATTGCCACCGGGGCCGTGACCACGTCCACCCCCGCCTCTACGGCGGTGCGGGTCTCCGTGGCGCCGTAGGACAGCATCTGCACACGGGTGGTGGTGGGCGTCACGCCCTCCTCGAGCAGGCGTGCGCCGGCCAGCGCATTGATGAACGCGCTCTTGCCCGCGTTGAACTCGCCAATGACGACCAGCAGGAACATCTGGTCGAGCTGGCGGATGGACTGATCGAGCGCCTCTCGATCGGCGTCGCTGACCCCCAGCCTCCCAAGCGACTGCTGGAGATCGGCCAGCGCCGCGCGCTCGTCAGCCAGCAGTCGCCGTGCGGAGGCGTCGGCGATTCGTTCGAGCATCAGTCGGGCCCTGCCATGCCTCCATTGTATGGGGCCGCGTGCCGGTTGAGGTGGCAGGCCTCGATCGCGCGGACCTGCACACAGAATCCCCGGGGTCCGCATGCAGTTCTTGTATCGCCGGTCGGTCTGGAACTCGGGCAGCGCGTTCCTCCGGCCGACGACGATCGTCCCGCCCCGCATCCTGCGGGTGGGCGTCAAGCTCGACTGGTAGGGCCAGACTCGAGAGGGCCGGTCCCCGGGGCCGGCCCTCCCTGCCCGAGCGCGGGCGCGCCGGCTACTGCCCGGCGCGTTCGTCGGTGGCCCGCGCAGCCGATCGGTCAGGCGCCGTCACCAGCGCGTTGAAGAGCAGCTTGAACGTGCCGTGCGTCTGAGACCGGTGTTGCGGGCGGAAGCCGAACAGCACGACACGGCCGTTGCCATGCCGCACCGACAGCGCGGCCGCCTTCTTCGCGATCACCGGCTCGCCGATGAGCCACCCGCTCTGCAGCAGGTCGCGCTCGGGATAGGTCGCGAAGATCTCAACCTCGTGGCTCTGCACGGTCGAGGTGACCTCGTACACCTGGCTGCCGGCGAGAAACGTCGCCAGGCCGCTGGCCGGCATGCCGAAGCCCAGCGGGTGCCCGTCGGCGTAGCGTGCGTGGAGGGTCGAGCCCGGCGACCAGAACTCGGTCGATGGCACGCCAGCCAGCACGTTGCGTACGGGCAGGCCGAACCTCTGGATGGCGAGGTCGCCCGCCTGGGCAAACGTCACCAGGGTGCCGCCGGCCTCCACGAACGCCTCGAGTGCCTTCACGCCCTCGGCGCCAAAGCCGCTGCGATACTCGGGCGGCGTGCCGGCCGTCTGCTGTGCGGCGCCGGCCCCCTGGGGTCCGGCCGGAGCGTCTCCGGTCATCTGTTCCACCGAATCGGAGGGCAGGATGATGACGTCGTACTTCGCCTGCAGGCCGCCACCTTTCAGTTCGGCATCCATGAGCGAGGTATACGGGAAGTCGAACTGCTCGAGCACGAACCTCGTCCACCCCTCGTCCATGTTCCCACCGTTGTAGCGCTGGTACATCGCAATCCGGGGCACGCTCAGGCCGTACGCGCCGTCCACCGCGGCCGGAACGGCCGTGAAGTCCACACCGGTGTCCGCCGCGACCTCGGTCAGCGCCGGCTCCGGCGCCGCCGGCCCCACCAGGAAGTCGCCCGGCCGCACCGCGCCGGACGCCCGGGCCGCGCGCTGCACCGCAATGCCCTTCGCCTGCAGCTGGTTGACGGCACGAAACGCGTCGTTCAGCCGCCCGTCGATCGCGTAGCCCGCCGCGCCGCGCGTGACGCGCCCGGCCGGACTGACGTGCGCCGTCAGCGTCACGAGTTCGGCCTGCACGGGCGCGGTCACCGGCTCGCTCCGCACGCCCATGAACTCGGTCATGGTGTCGGTGGACATGTCGTACGGGCGGATCGGGTTGCCTTCGCGATCGCGGGTGAACGTATTGTCTGGATAGTAGGTCTGCCCGAGCATCCAGCGGATCACGCCGCGTTTCGGCTGCGCCATCGAGATCACGAACGAGCCGGCGCCGTAGACGCGCCCCTGGTGCACGAATTCCTTCGGCGCGCGCTGAATCTCGATGCCCGCCTTCAGCAGCGTGTTGATCATCTTGACCATCGTCAGCGGGTCGTGCTGATCGGCGGGAATCACGTACGCCTTCACGTCGCCGGCCTCGCCGCGCTCGGTCTGCCGTCGGGCCTTCAGGTAGGCGTTCCACAGCACCGTCTCGCGGTTGCGGGCCGCCACGTCCGGCATCGCCCAGGCGGCAATCTTCTGATACTCGACGATGTCTCGCACGCGCCACCAGCCGCCCTCCCAGAGACTGGGCATGGTCGTCTGCAGCTCGTAGGCGGGAATCTGCCGTCGCGCCTCACGAATCTGGTCGAAGTGCATGAAGACGGGTGTGGCCAGCCGCGCGCTGGCGGCTTCGGTGAGCATGCCGGCGATGTTGTGGAACGGCGTGATCCAGTGGAAGCCCATGTGGCCCCATCCGGAGTAGATGGCCGCGCCCACCACGCCGGTCTTGCCGGCTTCCTCGAGCTTGTAGCCCATATGCGCGCCCCACAGGCTCATCTCGCGCCAGACGAGCGGATCGGCCTCAGGTCGCACGGGCTCGGCGTACGGGGGGATCGACAACCGGGCGCCGCCGCCGCCCATCTGGTGATGATCGACGAACGCCTGCGGAATCCAGTCACGGAACAGGATGCTCGCCACATACTGCGATTCGACCATGTTCTGCATGAAGGCATCGCGGTTGTTGTCGTGGCCCGTGTACTTGTGGTACAGCCACGGCAGCCCGGCCGCTTCGTACTCCGTACCGGCGTACTTCATGTACCAGTCCGCGATCATCTGCGTCCCGTCGGGGTTGATCGACGGCAGGACGATGTCGATCACGTTGTCGAGCATCAGGCGCGACTCGGCGTCGTCGCGCGTCAGACGCTCCCAGACGTACTCGGCCGCCGTCTGCGATGCGGCCACTTCCGTCGAGTGGAGGGCGAAGGTCTGCACGACCACAGCGCGGCCCTCGGCCGCCAGCGTGCGCGCCTCGGCCTCCGACAGTCCGCGCGGGTTGCTCAGCCGCGCGTTGATCGTTCGGAGTTCATCGAGCCGTGCGAGGTTCGCGGGTGACGAGATGAACAGGGCGATGAACGGGCGGCCCTCCGTAGACGGGCCCATCTCGACGAGACGTACGCGGTCGCTGCCCTTGGCCAGCAGCTGGTAGTACTCCAGCAACCGATCCCAGCCCTGAAGCTGACGGTCGGCTCCCATCGGGTGGCCGAAGTGCTGCTCCGGCGACGGCAACGCGCGTGACTGCGCCACCGGCCTGGCCACGAGCGCCGGGGCCGCAACGACGAACGCGAGGACGAGGGGCAGCAGGCGTGCTGACAGGGGCGGCGTACTCATCGGCGTACTCCTTCGACCGGGACGCCCGGCCATGCGCGTGAACAACCCTTGAATGTTAGCGCCTGCCGGCGAGCGACATGCACGAATCGTTCGCATGCGAAGGAGCAGGCACGAGGGACCCCGTGCGTGCAAGGATTACGCGGGATCGGTAGTAAACTTCGCATTACGGCAGCGATCCGCGGGGCGTTGGCGGCCGATGTTGCCGGTACGTAACTTGCAGTTTTCCGGTCGTCACTCCCCGGAAACGCTTCCAGGTCCGCTGTGCTCGACCGGAAGCGTCCGTCCCGATCGGCCGGCGAGCTGGCGCCGGATCGCGGCGACGAGGGCGTCGGGGTCGCACGGCTTCACGATGACGGCGTCGAAGTCCGCATCGGGACCCACGCGCAACTGCGCGGTGTCCGTGCAGCCGGTCACCGCGATGAGTGGGGTGCGGCGCGTGGCCGGTGTGGCGCGAAGCGCTCGCGCCACCTCGACGCCGGAACGGCCAGGCAGGTCGAGGTCCAGCACCACAAGGTCGGGATGATCCGCCCAGGCACTTGACAGGGCGTCGTCGCCGTTCGCGGCAGTCAGGACCCGAAAGCCGGCGCCGCGAAGGTAGATGCGCCACACGTCCAGCGCGTCCTGGTAGTCGTCGACGATCAGAATGGTGGCGGGGTTGGTCATGGGCGTTTGGGAACAGCGATTGTAGACGCTGTACGGATTCTTCTATCAATGTCTGTGCCAGGAATCACGGAGGCGGATCGCGCCCTGAGCGCGCTCCTGCACGACCTCCGCTCCCCGTTGGGAGTGGCGCACGGCTACCTGCGTCTCATCCGCGAGCAACGCTTGCCGACGCCCGAGGAGTTCGGACAGGCCGTCGCCCAGACGCAGGCCGCCCTCCGCCGCATGTCGGAGCTCTGCGACAACGCGGCCGCGTTTCTGGTCGTTGACGGGGTGCCCGGCGGCGCGCGCGTGGGCGTCCCTGTGCTGCTGGACCGTGTGGCCCGGCGGCTTCGTGACCGCGGCCTTCCTCTACCAGAGCCGGTGGCACATCCTCCGGGGTGCTTGCGTGCCGGCACGAGCGCCGACGATCTGGCGGAGGCCATCGTCGTCATGCTGTCGGCGGCGGCGGAGGGCGGTGCAGAGGCGGACGTCCGCGTGGAAGCGCGTGGAGAAGACGAACTCTGGTTCGCGACGGGCGCAGGGCCGTTGCCTGGCGCGGACGAGATGCCGCCCTGGTTCAACGCGCGGAGCGGCCACGGGCTCGGAGTGCCGCTCGCCTGCCGCGTCCTCACGCGCGCGGGCGGCCGGATCTGGACGACGGAGTCGTGGAGTCGTGTCGCGATCGCCCTTCCCTTGGAGACACCTGAATGACGGCACGCCTGGCCATTGTTGACGACGACCCCGGGTTCACAGGCTATCTGGACACGATGCTCCGGACGCAGGGCTACGCCGTTGACGTCTTTCACAGCGGCACCGCCCTGCTCGAGGGACTGCAGGCCGGCCGAGTTCCCAACGTCGTGCTGCTCGACGTGCTCATGCCCGGGATTGACGGGCTCGAGACGTTGCGGGCGATCCGACAGGCCCATCCGGCCGCGCAGGTCATCATGCTGTCCGGACGGCAGGCGCCAGCCACGATCATCGAGGCCGTCCGGCTTGGCGCCGCCGACTACGTCCTGAAGCCGGGGGACCCTGATGGCGTGGGCGAAGCCGCGCTCGAGGCGGCGATCCGCAACGCGCTCGAGCGCGAGTCGTTGAGCGCGGAGGTGGCACGCCTCGGCGCGCAGATGGCCGAGGACCCGGATGGCGCTCAGCCGTGCTGGAGCTCGGGCGCAGCCATGCAGGTGCTGATGGCCATGGTCGAGCGCGTGGCCGACAGCGACATCGGCGTGCTGCTCCGCGGCGAGAGCGGGGTCGGCAAGGAAGTGATTGCTCGGGAACTGCACCGCCGATCTGATCGCCGGACGAAGACCTTCGTCAAGGTCAACTGTGCCGCACTGCCGGAGGATCTGCTGGAAAGCGAGCTCTTCGGCCACGAACGCGGGGCCTTCACCGGGGCCGGCACGACTCGGATCGGCAAGTTCGAGTACGCCCAGCAGGGCACGATCATGCTGGACGAGATCGGCGAGATGCCGGCCGCGCTCCAGGCCAAGCTCCTGCACGTCCTGCAGGATCGCAGCCTGACGCGCCTCGGCAGCAACCGGCCGATCGAGGTTGACGTGCGGGTTCTCGCCGCGACCAACCGGAATCTCGAGGAGATGATGGCCGCCGGGACGTTTCGCGAGGACTTGTATTACCGACTGCAGGCCATCGAACTGCACGTCCCGCCGCTGCGGGACCGTCAGGATGAAATCCCCGCCCTGGTCGAGTTCTTCCTGGACAAATACGCGCGGGTCTACCGCCGTCCGCGCGTGCGTCCCAGCCCCGTGCTCCTCGACGCGCTGACGAGCTACCCCTGGCCCGGCAACATCCGGGAGCTCGAGAACATGATGAAGCGCTTCGTCGTGCTCCACGAAGAACACCTGATTCTCGGGGAACTCGGGCGCCTGCGTGAGAACGCGGCCACGCGGGTGCCGCAGCCGCCCGCAGCCACGCCGTCGGCGCCTGCCCCGACGTCCGCGAGTCCGGTGGCGACAGACACCCACGACTTGGATGCCGAGACCGGGATCGATCTTCCTGCGGTCGCGAAGCACGCGGCGAAGCAGGCCGAGCGGGACGCGATCGATCGCGCCCTCGCCCGGTTCCACTGGAACCGCCGCAAGGCGGCGGCCTATCTCAACGTCAGCTACAAGACGTTGCTGAACAAGATGAAGGAATGCGGCATCAACGACGCCGCTGGTCCCTGACCTCGTCCGCGACCTCTTCGGCCTTGCGCTTCACCGTTCCGGCGGTCTCGCGCACCTTGCCGGCTGCTTCGTCCACGGCCCCCTCGGCCTCGAGCTCCGTGTTGCCGGTCCACTGTCCGGCCTTCTTCTTCGCGGCGCCCTTGACCTGCTCGGCCTTGCCGGCCACCTCGTCCTTGTTCATGATGTTGTCCTTCCAGTGACAGTGATTCCGCCGCTCGAGAGGAACGGCGCACGACTGCCTTGGAAAGCACGAAGCGTACCGGCACCAGCGCAGGCCTCTACGCGCCGGATGGCGTGATTCGACGGGCCTTAGGCCACTCGAGGGTGAAGGTTGTCCCTTCGCCTTCCACTGATTCCACCTGCACGGCGCCTCCCATCGCGTCCATGCATTCGTGGACAATCGACAAGCCAAGGCCCATGCCTTCGGCGTTCAGCTCATCGTCGAGGTGGGCATGAACCCTGACGAACTGTTCGAAGATGAGGTCGAACTTGGACCGGGGAATGCCAAGGCCATTGTCGCGGATGCGGATGCGGGGGTGAGCCGCGGAGTCGTCGCCCTCGATGATCACATGGCGGAACGCCTTGGCCGGGTCGCTGTACTTGACGGCATTGGCGATGATATTGATCAGCGTCAACTCGACCCGTCCGGCATCGACGTTGAAGACCGGCAGGTGATCGCCGGCCTCGAGTGTCACGCCGCGGGCGTTCGCCATCTCGCTCAGCTGGTTGATCACATCGCCGACCAGGGCCCTGAAGTCGACGCCCCGATCGTTGGGTCCCTCCAGTGGCCGCGTGAGGCGCGCCAGACGCTCCAGCTT
>CAZNOC010000005.1:27776-49153 GCA_964574545.1 uncultured Bifidobacteriaceae bacterium
CGGGTGAAGTTCCGAAGCCGAGCCGTCTGCCTTTCGATCGCAGCCGTGTATCGCGTAATGAAGGCATCCACGGTCTGCTGCTGGAGCGCCCGCAAGGCCTGCTGCGCACGGCTCACCGCCAGCACCGCCGCCGTGGCGTCGCAGCGCTCGCCGAGCGCGGCCGCCTCCCGCGCGAAGAAGGCCTCGAGGATCTCGCTGAAGATCTGGTACTCGCGGAGGATCTGATGCACCGACGCATCCTGATCGAACCGCAGGACCCCGAGCGCGTTCGCGCGCTCCAGCACCGCGGCGCTGGCGGCGATCGCCTGCTCCTCGGGCGCGCGAATGTACCGGGCGATCTCTTCCAGCAGATCCGGCATGTGGTCCAGCAGCTGGTGTGTCGGGAACACATCCCGCGCCTTGACGTCCAGCAGCTCGAGGAGGCGCTCCAGCCACGCAGCGGCAAGCGAGGCGCGCTCCGCCGCGAGACGCGACGAGAAGTGATTCACCGTCGCGATCGGATCTGTCGCAGGCATGTGCTGTGGGAAACCGTGGATGAGTATACCCGTGGGGCAATCCCCGGCGTCAACCGGGGGGCCGTTCGCTCCGCGGCGTCGGTGGAATGACAGCGCGCGGCCGCGCGGGCGAGGGGCGGTCCGGAGCGCCGCCGAGCGAGCGACGCTTGGCACGCGCCGCCCGCCCACAACGCCGCCCCCGCGTGTCTAGACGACTGGGTTCCTGCCCTGGATGACGCGGATGAGCACCAGGGCCACTGCCAGCACCAGAAGGACGTGCAGGAAGCCGCCGAGCGTGTAGGAGCTGACCATCCCGAGCAGCCACAGGACCACCAGCAGGACCAGAATCGTGTTCAGCATGTCCGATCTCCTCTATTAGGGGGGCACCGACGCCCACGTCAGCTACGCAGGGTCCGTGCCAGCGTTCAGGGTCCCCTGACGGACGACCAGCCATCCGGAAAAGGAGAACGGAGGGGTCTCCCAACGTCGAGGTGGGCCGGGTCGCACATGCCATGATTCAGAAGCCCGTTACCCATGTTGGGTGGTCAAGGGACTGGCACCGACCCTCTGAGCCGGTACCGATGTTGCGTCTGCAAACCAGAGGTACGGTACCGCCCTGTCATGATCGACCGGGTTCCTGGCGACCGCTTCGCGCAGCGGCGCTCCATTCACTCGACCAAGGAGAAGTCACATGAGACCACACCACGAGAGCGAGCAGGGCATCATCAAGTACGGAATCGCATGGATGCTGGGCGTCCCGGCTACGCTGCTGATCGCCATCTTCCTGCTGTCGCGTGCCTGCTGAGGGGTCTGACACTCGGGCGGGGTCGAAAAGCTCCGGCGGGAACGCCGCAGCGTCGGCCCAGCCGCTCTCGCATCGCACTCATACCCTGCGGTGGCGAGCGGTGGCTGCGCCTCACGGCTGAGGCCATGCCACGGCGGCCACGCATCCACGCCATCGCGATCTGGCAACGGGCTTCACAGAATGCGAACGGCATCGCCGCGGCAGGTCCGATGCGGAAGGACATGGAGGAGGTAGAGAGATGAGCCGGATGGTACTGGTCGGTGGGCTTCTGATCGTGCTCGGGCTGACCGGAGCGGCAGGCGCCTGCTACCAAGGGGTGGGACGCGGCGCCGTGGAACGTGTCGACGGTGGAGTGCCGGCGGAGCAGGACGGCGAGCCGTCAGCGGCGCCGATGATTCTCGCGATGCTGGCGGGGCTCGGGTTGGCGTCTGGCCTCGCGCTGGTCGGCATCGGCATGGGGAACTGGCGGCAGCCGAGACCATCGTACACGCGCCCCGCCAATCCCTGGAGCGAACAGCCCGGCGAGGAGGGCGACCCGCCCACCGGACTGGTGTAGCCTCCGACGCCTTGCTGCGTTCGGCTCGCGCGAGCACGGCCCGCCAGAGACCAGAGTGGGCGGCCGTCGGTGCCGAGATTCGCACGCGGCTTGCCCACTCTCGGTAACGACGCGGCCGCGCCTCGGCCGCGAGCGCGTCCCTCGTGCCACTCACACTCCCCTCTGTGTTTCCCCCACACCCGCGTTGGCGATGCCCATGCACACGAGTTCGCGATCTGGACCCGCTCGTGGCGGCCGCCGCGCGTCGTGGCATGCCTCGTGCATTTCTGTCCTTCAAAGGAGCTATGAACATGTCAATCCGGACTCATGCATTCTTGTCAATCGCCGTCGCCGCCGTGATCGCCACCGCGGCCTGCGATCGGTCGGCGAACCGCGACGCCACCGTGACCACGACGTCTCCCGCCGGAGAATCCACGGCGCCCTCCTCGGCGGTGGCCGAGGAGCGGGACGAAGCGCTGGTGCGCGTGGTGCACGCCATCCAGTCCGGCGCTGCCGTGGATATCTTCGCCGACGAGACGACGCTCTTCGACGGCGTGGAATACAAGGCCGTCACACCGTACCGCTCGGTCGAAGGCCAGCGCTACGAGCTTCAGCTGAAGCCCACCGGCATGACGGGCGCGGAAGCGCTCGCCTCCAACAGTGAGGGCCTGGACGACGGCAGCTACTACACGGTCTTCGTCCTGCCAGGAGACGAGGATCGCGACGCCTCGCTCCACGTGTCGAACGACCGCTTCGATCGGCCGGCCGACGGCAAGGCGCAGCTCCGCGTGGTGCACGCGGCCCCCGGCACCGGCGAGATCGACATCCACGTGCCCGGATCGGACGACGCGGTGGTTGACGGCGTGAATTTCCGATCGGTCACCTCCTATCACGAGATCGATCCGATCCGGGGGACGGCCGTCCAGGTGAGAACCGAGGGGAACGACGCGGCCATCGCGACGGTCACCGACGCGCAGGTCGCCGCCGGCCGGTTCTACACGCTGGTCGTTGCCGGTCGCGGCCCCACCGGACGCCTCGAGGCGTTCCTCATCGAGGACGTACTCCATCCCTCGACGAGCACGGCGGGCACGAACCGCTGACCGGCGTCCCGAGTACGTGATCGAACCACAACCAACCCGGGGAGTCTGACCGGCCGCGCACGCCGGCGGACTCCCCAGAGATCGACCATCCGCGGACGGAGGGCTGACCATGGCGAGAACCGACAAGCGCACGGCCGCGGCAACGGCGGACGCGTTACAACGCCGCGACGAGGAGCTCCGGCAGATGCTGAACGCCCGGCGTTCGCAGCTGCTCCTGGAAGTCAAGGGCAGAATTCGCGTCGTGCGGTCCGAAGGCCTGCAGAAGGCCCACGAGAGCGTGGACCCCGACGAGACCCCGGACGCCGACATCCAGGACGACATCAACTTCGCCCTCATCCAAATGAAGGCCGAGACGCTCAACAAGATCGACGAAGCACTGGTGCGCCTGGATGAAGGACGCTACGGGTACTGCTTCGAGTGCGCTGACGCGATTTCGGAGCCGCGGCTGCGGGCGCTGCCCTTCGCAGTGCGCTGCAGAGACTGCGAAGAGGCCCGCGAGAACACCGTCCAGGAGCAGCGGACGCTCGCGCAGCAGCGCAAGTCCGCGTTCCTGTACGACACGATAGGGTGACGTTCCGCGAGCTGCGACCGGCCGCTTCGCAGGTCCTGCTGTCATGCGGCCTCACGGACCCTCCAGCGAACCGGTGTTCGACGCCACTCCCCGGGCCAGGGCGGGTGACCGCCCGGCCTCCCTCGACACAGAGAGACCCGTCATGCAGACTCCCTCAGTAGAACAGCCACATGCCGCCACCGCCCCTGTCCTCGCGCTGAACCTCGAGCGCGTGCGTGCCGAGTTTCACGAGATGCCCGGGTTATGCCTGACGGTCAGGCAGGCCGTCCGCCTCCTCGCGCTCGACTCCGGGACCTGCCGGCGTGTCCTGGACCAGCTGGCGCACGAGGGGTTTCTTCAACGGGATCGCGACGGGTATCGTCGCGTGTGACCGAACTCGCAACGGCCCTCCTGGAACGGGCCTGGGGAGGCGCCACGGCGCGGGCGCGCGGGACTGGTCCTCACGCCCATCCCCGGGATGGTCTTGTGCCGCGGATGACACGGGTCTACAATCGCCATCTGCCTCACCATGGCGACTGCCTCGACCATCCTTCTTGCGGACGATTATCCTGACGCGCTCAGCGCCTGGGAGCTGTACCTCCGTGGCGCAGGCTTCGATGTACTGACGGCCACCGACGGCCTGGAGGCGCTGTCTCGCGCCACCCAGGCGCTTCCTGACCTGGCCGTGATCGACCTTGGGATGCCGGGGGTCTCAGGGTTCGAGGTGGCGTCGGTATTGCGCTCGAGGGACGACACGCGCGAGATCCCGCTCATTGCATCGACTGGCTACTCGCATGCGCCCCAGCTCGAAGAGGCCCGGCGCTGCGGCTTCGACACGGTGCTCGTCAAGCCGTGCGACCCGGAAGTCCTCGTGGGCGAGATCCGGCGGCTGCTTGCCGGGCGGGTGTCGCGCCGGTCGACCTCGGTCTGAGTTCAGCGCGCGCCGGCGGAGCGTCTTGGTCCGGCCGCGCTCCCCGGGCCTATCTGCCTGAGAGCACGACCGGACCGACGCGACGGGAATCTACCTTGTGATGTCGCCGTAGTGCGAACTGAGGCGACGTTCGTAGTCCATAGAGAAATCCGCGTCTTCAGCACGCGGGCTGGCCTCGACCTGCGCGCGCGTCAGTGCGACCGACAGCTTTCGGTCCGGCCACGATGCGGAGCGAAGCGCATCGCGAGGGATCAGCACCGACTCGCCGCCGATCCAGTTGCTGGTGTCCACCTCGATGAAGCGGATCGCCCACGACTCGTCGTCCACCAGGAAGTCGTCGATGTGTCCGATCTCCCCGTCGGTGGCCTGAATGTGATGGCCGGTGACGTCCTTCGCGCTATGGAGGTGCGAATCCCCCGAGACCTGGGTGTCGAGCGCCGGCGGGGCCAGGGTCCCGTCAGCGAACATGCCTGGCGGCGGCTCGGCGGTCCAGTACGGCTGGTAGCCGTAGTAGGTGTTGTACGCCGCCTCGTACTGGCGTGACACGGGCAGATGAAGGTCGACGCTGGGGCTCTGCTCCACCTGCGCCTTGTTGAGGGAGACGTCGATGACCTCGTCGTCCCAGTCCACGCCCGTGATGGCCATCGGCGCGATCAGCACTTCGCGGCTACTGAGCCACGTCCCCGTGTCCACCACCAGGTACCGCACGACCCATCGCACGTCGTCGAAGTACAGATCCTTGACCGTGCCGATCTCACCGTCGGTGGCGCGGAGTCCATAGCCGCTGATTTCTCCAAGACGCTTGAGCACATCATCCTCCTCATGTGTTCCCCTGATTCCTACGGCACGGAAGTGCACACGGCATGCCACGGCGGCCCGCGGATCTCCGGGCGGGCACACCTTGTGGCGCGGAACTGGCGGGCCGGTTACTGGCAGCAGATGACGCACTGTAGGAAGCGGGTTACCACGACGTTGCCGGGCCAGGGAGAGACCGGGTCGGTGGGCTCGTGGCCAGCATCTTGCTTCGCCCTGGGCTATAAGGAGCCATCGAATGGAGCATGTGAGAAAGACGACGATGCAGGTCCCTGGCGATCCAACCCTGCCGCAAGGGCCCGAGCCAACGCTACCGAAGTCCCCCGAGCAACCCGTCGTCCCACCAGACGACCCGCAGGCGCCCCACGTGGATCGTGAGCCGAACATCGACCCGCCGACGACGGAACCGCCCGTCAAGGCGCCGTCGGAGAACCCCGGGGTCGGGGAACCCCCCGCACCGCGCGCATAGCCACGGAGGCGCAGCGGCGTCGGGATGGCCTCCGGCCCAAGTGGGGACACAGGGGTGAGAGGGAGGGTGAGATGCATTGGGGGGCGGCATGTGCAGGTCGGCGCGAGGAGGACACCAGGTCACGTGGGTGGCGCTCTGTCTCCTTGTGCGTTCCGATCGCCGCCGGTGTCGGCGCGGTGTTCGGAGCACTCTTCCTGACCGCCGCTGTCCAATCGGCCGGGCGGCAGCGGCGAGAGGCGGGTTCAGGCGGCGGCCACGGCATTGATGGCCAACACCAGGGGCAAAGGCCGCCCCCCGACCGGTCGGCTGGAGTGGGGGGGCGTCAAACTCGTCCCCGGGACCACTTCGTCCGCGTCCTCTCGCACGAATTCCGCACTCCCCTCAACGCCATCCTGGGCTGGGTCGGGGTGTTGAGGCACGATGCGTCTCCCGCAACCGTGTCGAAAGCCATCGAAGTCATCGACCGCAATTCGCGCCGGCAGTGGCGGCTCGTGGACGAACTGCTCGACGCGAGCCGTGTTCCGATGCCGCTGCCTGACGACGGCGCGGCGCCGTCGCTGGCGGGGGCGTCCGAGGAGGCCATCGTCTCACCGCTCGATGGGCACGTGCTCGACGGCATCGCCGCGCTGGTGGTGGATGACGAGCCCGATGCGCGCGAGCTCGTCCAGCGGTGGCTGGAGGATGCCGGCGCAGGGGTGACGGCCGTCGCCTCCGCGAACGATGGGGTCGCGATGCTCGCAGATGTCGGGATCCCAGACGTCATCGTCAGCGACATCACGATGCCCGGCGAAGACGGCTACCGCTTCATGGAGCGGGTGCGGCGGATGGAGGGGTGCGCCGCGGTGCCCGCCGCCGCGTTGACGGCGCGCGGGCGTGCCGAGGATCGGACACGGGCGTGGCGGGCGGGGTATCAGACACACCTCGTCAAGCCGGTCGAACGCGAAGAGCTCGTAGCGCTGGTCGCGAGCCTGACGGGTCGGTCGAGCCGCAGCCGCAGCAAGCCCTGACAGCCCGACGTCCAGACCCGCCGAGGGCTGGCGTGGTTGTGAGTTCGAGGAGGCCTCGCCGGGCGCGACCGCATCGCTTTGACCCAGGTCGCGGGACGAATCTCCCGTGTCGGGAGCGGGAGTCCTCGTGTAGGCGACCGGATCGGCCGAATTGATGGCGGGGGCGGGTGGCATGTTCCGTGCATTTCAGTCGGACTGATGACGCCACACCGCGACGAGTGGTCGATACCGACGCAACCCATCGCCATCGTGCTGGCGCTCGCGGTCGCGGCGTATCTCTCGTGGTTGATCGTGCGGCCGTTCCTGAGCGTGTTCGCCTGGGCGGTCGTGATGACGGTGCTGTTCTTCCCGGCACACCGGCGTCTTGAAGCACGGCTCGGTCAGGGCGGTTGGACGGCACTGCTCTCCACGGCCCTGGTGATCCTGATGGTGCTGGCGCCGACGGCATTCGTCATCACGGCAACCGTCGGCGAGGTGCGCGAGATCTCGCAGGGGATGCCCACGACGATCGGTGGATGGCTCGACCCGGAGAACCCGGCGTCCGGTCAGGCGGTGCAGGCGATCGAGCGCGTCGTGAGCCTCGAACGGTTCAGGGACCCCGCCTTCCTGGAACGCACGCTCGACGGCTGGGGTTCGGGCGTGACGGGCCGGCCGCTGCGATTTGTCGGCGGCGCGCTCGGCGCCGTCGTGCAACTGGGGCTGATCGTGTTCACGATCTTCTTCCTGTTCAAGGACGCGCGCCGGATTCGTACCTGCGTCTACGATCTGGTCCCCATCGAGAACCGCCGTCTTCGCGCCTTGTTCGTCAGGACGCACGAGGTCATCGTCGCGAGCGTGTACGGCACGCTGCTGCTGGCCGTGATCCAGGGTGCGCTCGGCGGGCTGGCCTTCCTGGTGCTCGGGTTGCCGTCGCCGTTCCTCTGGGGCGTCGTGATGACACTGGCCGCGATCGTGCCCATGCTCGGCGCGTTCATCGTCTGGGTGCCCGCCGCGCTCTATCTCGTGGCGTCCGGGGACGTGTGGCCGGCCGTCGGCCTCACCGTCTGGGGCACGGTGGTGATTGGCCTCGCTGACAACGTGCTGCGGCCCATCCTGGTCGGCAACCGGACACGGATGCACGAACTGCTGATCTTCTTCGGCGTGCTGGGCGGCCTGAAGGCCTTCGGCGCGCTCGGGCTGGTCATGGGGCCGGTCATCTTCGCCGTGACGCTGGCGCTCGTTCAGGCTCTGCGCGAGGTCGGCGCGCCACGGACGGTCAGCCGCGCCGCGGCGTAGCGCGCGTCACCTCGCCGGGAGCGGGCGCAGCGCCGACAGTTCCTCCGCGAGGCTCGTCACGTCCGGATGAGCGTCTCCAAGCCGCTCACGCCTGATGGCCAGGGCCTGGCCGAAGTGCTCGGCAGCCTCCTCGATCCGTCCCTGGTCGCGCAGGATGCGGCCGAGCACCATCTGGCTGGCCGCCACCTCGAGACCACCGGCCTGGGCCGCCGTCCGCTGCTCGAGCACCGCTCTTGCCAGGGCCTCCGCTTCATCGAGCCGGCGCTGGCGGCGCAGCGCTTCGCTGAGGTTCGACCGGAAGAGCACGACCTCGAGGTCGTCGCCCTGGCCCTGCCGCTCCCGTCTGGCCACGAGATCCCGGAACATCGTCTCGGCTTCTGCCGGCCGGCCGAGACGCATGAGCGTGGTGGCCAGATTGTTGACGGCACGGACGACCGCCGGGTGATCCTCGTCGAAGAGCTGCCGCCGCATCGCGAGCGTCTGGCGAAACAGCCGCTCGGCCCCCGGGAGGTCGTCCTGCCGCGCCTTGAGGTTCGCGAGGTTGTTGATCGTGATGGCGATGCTCGGGTGGACCTCACCGTAGACCGCGCGATACACCTCGAGCGCCAGCTCGTAGTTGCGCTCGGCTGCGGCGTACTCCCCGAGATCGCTGAGGTTGACGGCGAGGTTCTGATGCGACCGCGCCACCTGAGGATGGCGCGGCCCGAGGCGCCGGCGATGGATGCCGAGCGCCTGCTCGTACAGCGGAACCGCTTCGCGCGGAAAGCCCTGCTGTGAACGGGCGTAGGCCACGCCGCTCAGGCTCTCGGCGACGTCCACGTGATCCGCGCCGAGCAACGCCCGGCGCATGTCCAGCGACTCGCGGAACAGGCGCTCGCCCTCCTCGAAGCGCCCGCGCTCCACACGGGTGTGCCCGAGTTCGTGCACGCTCGCCGCGAGGGCCGGACTGCCCTGCGGCGTCAGCGTGCGATCGATCTCCACGGCACGCACCAGTTCCCGCTCCGACGCCTCGTGCTCCCCGAGAAACCGCAGGACGATACCCAGGTGCCGGTGGCTCTGCGCGACGTCGGCGTGCTGATCCCCGTGCACGGCCCGCCGGGCGGCGAGGGCACGCTCCACCAGCGGTCGCGCCGTGGCGTACTGGCCAAGGCTGCGATACACGCCGCCGATCGTATCGAGCAGTTGCGCCTGCAACACCGGCTCGTCGGACAGCTCATCGGCGCGCTCCACACCGCGGGCAAGGAGTTCGCGGCCGGTCACGTCGGCACCCTGTGCGTTGTCGGGATCGTTGCCCTCGAACATCCGCACCATGAAGGCGGAGACCTGCTCGGCCTTGGCGGCCTCCTGCTGGGCACGGTCCAGCGCCACGCGCAGCTCCCCGGCGTGCCGCACGTTGACGACGATGTAGCCGCCAAGCATGACGAGGAGCGCAGCGGCGGCAGTGACGAGGACGCGGTGCCGGCCCACGAACTTCGTCGCGCGATACCCCAGCGAGTGCCCGCGGGCACGGACCGGCTGCCCGGCCAGGAAGCGGTCGATGTCTTCGGCAAGCATCCCCACCGACGGGTACCGCAGCTCCGGCTCCTTGCGCAGCGCCATGCCGACGATGCGGTCGAGATCGCCCCGCAGCCGGCGGGAGAGACGCGGCGGCGTCGTGCGGCGAGCCTTCGCGATCTGATCGGCCGAGGCATCCGTGCGCCCGCCGGTGCCGGTCGTGGTCTCGACAGCGACGCTCGGCCGTGGCGCCTCGTCCCGCACCACCACCCGCTCGATCTCGCCGGGCAGCTGGCGATCGAGGCGCTGGGCCCGACGGCCGCAGAGCAACTCGTACAGCAGCAATCCGAGGCCGTAGATATCGGTCGCCGTGGTGATGCGCCCGCCGGTGACCTGTTCGGGGCTGGCGTACTCGGGCGTCATCAGGTGCACGCCGGTGCGCGTCGCCTCGGTGTCGGCGTACGTGGCCGCCATCAGCGGTTTCGCAATGCCGAAGTCCACGAGCTTCACCTCGCCCTGCTCGGTGACCAGGATATTGCGCGGCTTGATGTCACGGTGGACGACAAGTTGGCGGTGGGCGTAGGCGACGGCGTCGAGGACGCCGCGAAACAGGACCAGCCGCTCGGGGATGCTGAGCTGACGGCGATCGCAATAGGCGTCGATCGGCTCGCCGGGCACGAACTCCATGACGAGGAACGGCCGGCCATCGGGGGCGGCCCCGCCATCGAGGAACCTGGCGATGCCAGGGTGGTCGAGCGACGCCAGCAGGCGCTGCTCGGTCACGAAGCGTGCGGCGTGCTCCGCGCGCAATGCGTCACGCAGCAGCTTGATCGCGACCTCAGCCCTGGTCTCCGCCTCCTCGTCCACGGCGAGGTACACCGTGCCCATGCCGCCGCGCCCGATCTCGCGCAGCAGCCTGTACCGGCCGATCTGACTGCCATCCATCGTCCTGCGCCTCCGAACAATCCGACAGTGTACCCCGAGCGTGGCCTCTCAGTGAGCGCAGAAGGGCGGGTCGCGGTAATGATGCGGTAATGATTGCGACCCTTCGGCATCCCTGGCGAGACACCCGCGCCGGGACGCCGAGGGAGTGGGACGACGGCGCGTCAGGTCATGAGCGCCGCGAAGAACTCGTTGACCATGCGCCGGTGCGGATCAGACGCCTTAATCCACTCGCAGAAGGACGTCCACCGGTCCCCATACGCCGCCATCACGTGCTCGCGCGTCACGAAGGGGCTCTGGTTCAACAGCGGGATGCCGCCCCGCGCGTGGGCCCAGTCGTTGAAGGCATGGAGGAAGCGCGCCCAGGCGTCCGCGTCGCGCTCGGATGGCGCGTGAATCGGGTCGATGGAGATGATGTCTCCGTCGTGCGTGTAGGACAGCAGGGAGCTGGTGTCGTGCCTCACGAAGTAGGCCCCGCAGGGCAGGTTGCAGCGAAAGCCGTGCTGCCGGAAGTACTCGTCGCGGAACTGCACGTACGCCTGCATGTGACCCACCCACTCGTCGCGCGGGAACGCCCAGAACGTGAAGGCGTAGCGCGCCACACGCGGCGTCTTCGAGTAGTCGATCATCTTGTCCGGGGCATAGAGGGTGAACCCGCCCAGCCGGCTGATCAGCCGGTAGAAGGCGAGCTCGATGTCGAACCCGCCGTCGCCTCCATCGGGACGTGGCGCACCGTCGCCGAGGCGCCCGGCCACGCGACTCGAGAAGGCGCCCAGGAAGCTCCAGCCGAAGCGCCGCGAATCCGCGAGCCACTCATGCCTGAGCGTCGAGGCCTGGTTGCGCGTCTGGATCACGACCGTGTCGTCGATCGTCCAGCACACCATGCACTGGTTTGCCGCGATGGCACGCGCAATGTGCGCCTCGGTGAGCTCGGCGACCGGACGCAGTTCGTACTCGAAGCGCACGATCTCGAGCGGCTTCACCTTGAAGGTCACTTCGTAGACGATGCCCGCCAGGCCGTAGCTCGACCGGATGAGCGGGAGCAGTTCGGGGTGCGTCTCCGCCGACGCCTCCTCGAGCCCGCCGGACGGGTTGACCCACTTCATGCCGGTGACGTACGAGTTGACCTGGCCGAACTCGACCGCGTCGAGCGCGTCCTTGGTCTGGCAACAGGCGGCGGAGCCCAGCGTCAGGTTGCCGATCTCGATGTTCAAGATGAACTGGAGCTGCTCCTCCCGAAGCAGCCGCGCCGCTTCCACCATCTCCATGCCTGCCTGCGCGGTGAAGGTCATGGCCTCCCGATCGATCCCGATTACGGCTTTCAGGCCGCGCATGTCGACGATCGTGCCGGTGGAGGACACGCAAGGCGTGAGCGAGTGGAAGTTGCCCATCGCCCGCACCGGACCCGGATACCGATCCGAGTCCGCGAGGATGGCCTGCAGCGCTTCGACCGAGTCGGGCCGGACGAGGTGCTGCGGCGTGGTGACGATCCCGCCGTCGTAGTTCCGAATCGTGATGGCCATCGGCCCTCCATCAGTGGGGGGCCAGTATCGGCCCGGCACGAAACGATTTCAAGGACGAAGCAGGCCGACGTGCACACTGCCTCATCGGACGCACGGCGGAGGGCCCGGCCGCGGGCCTTCGTCCGGGATAGAATCGAGTGCGACATGACGCCCGCCCGCCACTATCGCGCCGGTCAGTCCGTCGAGGACCATTGCCGATCGTGCCATGAGGATCGAACGCACACGGTGATCGTCGTGGACCACGAGGGGCAGCCGCTTCGGGTGGCGTGCGACATGTGCCGCAGCGAGCACAACTACCGGGGTGGCCCCCGGACTGGCGCGTCCGGGACGGCTCCCCGTGCAGATGCGCGTGCCGCACCCCCGCGGAGGACGCCCGCGGCGTCCCCGCCACCTCCACTCCCGCTCGTCAGCGAGCGCGAACGACAGGCCCATGCCATGAGCCATGACGCCGGCACGACCGATCTCGAACTCCTGATCCGCCGCATCATCCGCGAGGAATCCGGGCTCACGGCCGTGGCGCCCGCCGAGAAGTGGCGAGGCGGCGAACTCGTCCTCACGCCGGGCAAGCCCGGCGTGCAGGACAAGCGCTGGCCGATCGAATCGTTCTTTCACAAGGTCGTGATGCTGCGCAACCGCCTGCGCACACTCGAACAACAGGTGAACGCATCCGACCTGCCCCACGACCAGAAGTTGAAGATCCAGGGCTACATCACCGGGTGCTACGGATCGCTCACCAGCTTCAACGTGCTGTTCGCCGACGAGGACGACCGCTTCGTCGGCGTATCGCAGGAGTAACGGCACGCAGCCGGCGCTACTGCGGGTCCCTGGAGACGGCCGCTCCTTCACGGACGTACCGGTCGTACCAGGCGAGGTAGCGTTCGAGCCGGTCGCGCTGGAAGCTCAGCTTCGTCAGCCCGTGGTTCTGGCCCGGATAGACCACGAGCTGTGTCGGCACGTTCAGCGTCTTCAGCGCCTGATACATCTGTTCGCTGCCGAGGATAGGCACGTTCCAGTCCTCCTCGCCGCCCATGAAGAGCGTCGGCGTCGTGATGCGATCGGCCTTGAAGAACGGATACGACGACTTCAGCCAGAGCTCGGTGTCCTTCCACGGCGGGCCGAACTCGTTGTCGTAGAGAAACACGTACTGCTCGTGTCCGTAGAGCGACGTGCGGTTCGCGCTGCCCGCCCCGCTGATGCCGGCCTTGAATCTCGTGTCGCTGGCAATCAGGAAATTGGTCATCAACCCGCCGTAACTCCACCCGCCGACGCCAAGCCTCATGGGATCCGCAATGCCCTGTTCGACCAGGTAGTCCACGCCAGCCAGCACGTCGGCGACCTCGAGGTTGCCCCAGTCGGCGAAGATCGCTTCGCTGAACGCGGCGCCGCGCCCCGAACTGCCCCGGTAGTTGATGTTGACGACCGCATAGCCGTGTGCCGCGAAGAGCTGGCGCTCGAAGGTGAAGCCGTGCGCGTCCTGCGCGGTGGGGCCGCCATGAATCCGCACGAGGAGCGGATACCGTACGCCGGCGCGGTAGCCGACCGGCTTCGTCAGAAGCGCGCCGACCCGCGTGCCGTCAGCGCTCGTGAAGTCGATCGCTTCGGCCGGGACGAACGACAGCTCCGCCGCGGCCACGTCGTTGTGCGCGGTCAGCTTCCGCGGTCCCGCCGGCTCGATCGCGTAGAGTTCGCCGGGCTGCGTGTCCGACGTGACCAGCGCCGCCAGGCGGCCTCCGCCGAGCGACGGCTGACTGACGACGCGGGGGCCGTCGAGAACCCGCTCGACGCCGCCACCTTCAACAGGCACACGCGCGAGGTACACCGTCCTGTCGTCCGCTACCGTAACGACGATCGCGCGCCCATCTGCCGTGAACAGGGGCGACGCGACACCGCGATCGAGTGTCTCCGTGAGCACGCGCGCCTCGCCACCGGCCGCCGGGACGACCGCCAGCCGGAGCAGGTTGTGGAAGTCGAACTTCCGCGTGCTGCCCCGCTGGTACGCGATCAGCGTGCTGTCCGGACTCCACGCGAGCGTGCCGCCGTCCATCCCCTCCCAGGTCGTCAACCGTCTCGACCGCGCGCCAGCGCGCGCGTCGACGACGAAGACGTCGTTGTTGCGGACGCGGTCCCAGTCCGCCTCGTGGTTGCTGACAAACGCGATGCGCGTCCCGTCAGGCGACCAGTGCGGGTTGCTCTCGTCGTAGTCGCCGTCCGCCGTCAGCGCTTCGAGCGTGGCCGCCGCCACGTCGTAGAGGTACAGTCGCGTCCGCACGTCGCCGGTGAGGTACTTCACCCCGTCTCGCTTGAACTGGTAGCGGTCGATGACGATCGGAGCGGCGTTGCGGTTCTCGACGGGGCGTTCGTCCTGATACACGAGCACCAGCCGTGTCGCATCGGGCGACCATTCGTACCCGCTGATGCGTCCAGGCAGCGCCGTGAGCTGCCGGGCCTCGCCGCCCGCCCGGCTCAGCACCCACACCTGCGATCCCTTCGCCGGGCCCGGCCGTGACGACAGGAAGCTGATCAAGGCACCGTCCGGGCTCCACCGCGGGGCGCTCTCATCGTCCGGGGTGTGCGTGAGACGAACCCGTTCGGATCCGTCCCACTTCACCATCCAGAGGTCGGTCTGACGTCGGTCCGCATCGGGGTCGGCGCTCGACAGCGTGTAGAGCACCCACTCGCCGTCGGGGGACACCTGCGGGCTGCCCACGTCGTGAAAGCGCGAGAAGTCGTCCAAGGTGACCGCCCGCGGCGTCGTCTGTGCCTGAGATCCGGCTGGCAGGGCCAGCCCGAGACCCGCGACGAGGGCCGTGCGAAGGAACGTGGCAACGTGCGTACGCATGACGATCTCCCCCTAGAATCCGAACCTGACGCCCAGCTCCACCTGTCGCGGCGTGGCACCCGTGGCCAGCCCCGTGGGATGGCCGAACGACGCCGACGTCAGCGTGCCCACTGGAAGGCCGAGGTTGGCGCGGTTCAACGCGTTGAACGCCTCGACGAAGGCTTCGACCGAGTACCGACCGGCCCTCGCGAACTTCGACACCCTCACGTCCACCTGCACGAACGACGGGCCCCTGTTCGTATTGCGGCCCAGATTACCCGAACGGCCGGTGAACGCACTGCGATACGTCGCCCGGTCGTTCGGGTCACCGCCCGGCACGGCCAGATCAGGGCGATCGTTCAGGTTCTGGTCACCGTTGTTGTCGATGCCGGTCGTTACCGTCCACGGCAGGCCGCTGCGCGCCTGGACGACGCCGGCCGCCTGGATGCCGAACGGCAGCGCCCACACGGTCGACGCCACGAGCTGGTGGCGGCGATCGTTGGCGGCCACGGCCCATTCGGCCCCGGGATCGTGGGCGTTCTGTGCCGTGAAGCCGAAGTCTTCGACGTTCCTGGTCTGCTTCGACCAGGTGTAGGACACGGTGAAGTGCGGCCCTCGGCCGGCGCGGCGCTCCATCGACACGAGCAGGGCGCTCGACCGGCTCTCCCCAGTCGTCTGGTACTGCACGACGCGCAGGAAGCCGGGATCCGGACGGACGCCGGTCCCGGGCACCGGCGCGTTGAGGTCCACGGCGTTGAACAGATTCAACCCGAGTGTGCGTAACGCGTCGATCCCGAACGCAAGGCCCGGCGCGAGTTCCCGCCGGACGCCGGCACTGAAGGTGCGGGTCGACGGTGTCTCGAGGATGGGCGCGGCGACCGTCCGGCTCGGCCGCGTGGCGGCGATCGTGCCGCCCTCGAACGGGTCGGGGAACCCGGGGTTCAGCACGGTGATCGCCGTCGACCGCGCGGAGTTGCTGATGTTGCCAGAGATGTTGTTGAACCCCTGGTCGTAGTAAACGCCGAAGCCGCCACGCACGACCGTCCGGCCATCGTCCGAGGGCGTGTAGACGACCCCCACGCGCGGCGCGACGTTGTCGAGGTCCTGCGCCACGTTGATCGCCCTGGCGCGCGCGAAGATCGTTTCGGTGTCGTAGCGCAGCCCCAGATTGAGCGTCAGCCGATCGTGCGCGCGCCACGTGCTCTGGGCGAACGCGGAGTAGATCTCGTTCGAGCGGCGATCGTACCAGTCGCCGATGGTCTGCGTGTACTGGAACGGGTAGGTCGCCCGGTCGTTGGGATCGAACGGGGCGTCGGTGCGGAACGTGAACGTGCCGTCCTTGTTGCCGAGGAAGTAGGTATCCTGTCCGTCGGCCTGGACGTCCACGCCGACCTTGATGTCGTGGCGCCCGACCGTGTGTGACAGGGTGTTGACCACCTGGTAGCGGACCGACGACCAGCCTTGCGGCATGTTGCTGGCCTTGCCCAGGTTGATGGAGGGCCGGCTGATGCTCACGCCAGTCGGATCGGAGTACCGATCCACCGTCCAGTACGTCGAGAGGGAGCCGCGCAGCAGCCGCAGTTCGTTGACCGTCCGGGACGTCAGCACCGAGGTCAGCGTGAGGATGGCATCCGCGTACTCGTGCTCCTGGTCGTTGCCGCGCTCGTACGGATTGAGCCCGCCGATCCCGCCGCCCTCCGTCGTGCTCTGGTCGAAGCGGTAGCGGACGCCGATCTGATGGGCCTGGCCGGCCTGGAACTCGGACCGTACGAAGAACTGGTCGCGCGCGCCGGTCCGAGGGAACTCGCGCTGGCCGACCGGGACGAGCGGCGAGGTGACGACGCTTGTCGTCTCGTCGCGGAGCAGCTCGGCCGTCCCGAAGTAGTGCCACCGGTTCTTCAGGATCGGGCCGCCCAGGAAGCCGCCGGCCCGCTGCTCGCTGAACGGCGCCTCACCGGACCCCTGCGCCTTCGAGAACGGATTCCGCGCGTCGAGGGCGTCGTCTCGATGAAACGCGAACAGGCGGCCGCTCAAGGTGTTGGTGCCCGACCGCGTGACCACGTTGACGAGCGCGCCCGAGGCCAGACCGTGTTCTGCCGCGAACTGGTTCGCGTAGACGACGAACTCGCGGACGGCCTCGAGCGAGAGGCTGCCGCGCTGGCCGGCCACGCCCTGCTCGTCGTTGCTCACGCCGTCGATGACGATCGTATTGTTGCGGCTCAACTGGCCGCCCGCGTTGATGCCGCCGCCGCCGACGCCCGTGACGCCGGGCGCCAGGTTGGCGAGGCCGGCAAAGTTGCGGCCCGCCAGCGGCAGATTATCGAGCTGCGCGGAGGTCACCGTCGTGCCGAGCGCGCTCGACGTGGTGTCAACGAGCGGGGTGCGCGCCTCGACGGTCACGACCTCGGATACTGAGGCCAGGTGCAAGACGACGTCCGCGGTGGCCGTCTGGCCCACGGTGAGCACCAGGCCGGTGCGCTCGTACGGCACGAAGCCGTCGAGCGCGGCGCGCACCCGATAGGCGCCTGGTGGGAGCGCTGCCGCGCGATAGAACCCGCGGCCATCCGCCCGCGCCTCGCGCGCGAGACCGGTGTCAACGTGGGTGACGAGGACCACGACCCCCGGCAGGACGCCGCCGTCGCTGTCGGCGACGACCCCCTGGATCACGACCGTACTGACCTGCGCGGCGGCCGCTCCTGCAAATATGAGCCACGCCACCGCCACGACGACTCCTCGAACGATGCGCTTCATGGTTGCCTTCCTCTCTCCGAATGGGCGCCGGCCATCCATGGAGGAAGGACACCTTCACGCGCACGATCCACGAGGCGCGAGGGGCCGTCATCCACGGATGACGGCCCCTCTGATGGCGTCCGGACCATCCGGACGCGCTTCCGACCTACAGAGACACCCTCATCCTCCTGCCGCACATGGGGCAGCGCATTCGACAACGGGCACGGAGGAGGGGGAGGATCACGTTGCTATTCGCATATTCGCTATTCGTCATTCGCTGTTCGCCGGTCTTCGCCTGCAGCGCCAGGCCGTACATGCGAAGGGGCCCGGAAGGCGACGACGCCTTCCGGGCCCCTGACTGCGAGAACTGGTTCGTGACGGTTACGGCACGATGACAGGCGCAGCACGGCGCACGGAGGCGTCGCCCCCGGACATCCCGCACATACAGCACATCATCGTCAGCACGATTCAAGAGTTATGGCACGCGCGCGACTTCGTTGTCAACACGCCCGCCTGTGTAGCCGTGGGTTGTCCCCATGAACGCCGACCGGGCGTGGAAAATGCTTGCAATGCCGGCCCGCCCGCGTAGACTGGGCGCGAACCGGCATCGTCCCGGGCTGGCTCCGGTTCGCCTTCCATCGCCCGTGCCCGGGTTGCCGGAGGCTGCGTCCTACGCGGCCACGTTCGTCTCGGTCGTCTCGGTCACCCGTGCACCTGGAGGGAGACATGGACGCGAGCGGCAGCTTCACGGATCAACCTGCGCCCTGCGGGCGCCGGGTCAACGGCGAGCACTTCCGCGATCAGGACACCGAGGTCGTCGTCACGCGTGGCACCGACTACGCGTGCGGCTGCCGGTCCATCCAGCACGAGTACCACGACGGCACGTTCAGCCGGCGCGTGGTTCGCCACGACGGCGTGGTCCTCGTGGATGAGATGCTGGCCGCCGAATAGGACGAAGGGGAGGGAGGCGGACGCGTGCGCCCGGACTACGATGTCGTGCTCGTCGGCGGCGGAGGCGCGGGATTACGCGCGGCGATTGCGATCGCGGAGACCGATCCCCGCCTGCGCGTCGCGGTGGTTTCGAAGGTCTACCCGATGCGCAGCCACACGGTGTCGGCGGAGGGCGGCGCCGCCGGGGTGATCCGCCACGACGACAGCCTCGACGAACACGCGTACGACACGGTCTCCGGCGGCGACTGGCTGTGCGACCAGGACGCGGTCGAAGCGTTCGTGCGGGAAGCGCCGCAGGAACTGCTCCAGCTCGAGCACTGGGGGTGCCCGTGGAGCCGTGAGCCCGACGGCCGGGTCGCCGTCCGGCCGTTCGGCGGCATGACGAAGATGCGCACGTGGTTTGCCGCCGACAAGACCGGCTTCCACATGCTGCACACGCTCTTCCAGACGTCGCTGAAGTACCCGGCGGTGGTCCGCTACGACGAGTGGTTCGTGACGCGGCTGCTCGTGGACGAGGGGCGCGTGCACGGCGTCGTGGCACTCGACCTGGCCTCGGGCAAGGTCGAGGCGATCACGGCCGGCGCGGTCATCCTCTGCACGGGCGGCGGCGGCCGCGTGTTTCCGTTCACGACCAATGCGAGCATCAAGACGGGCGATGGCATGGCGCTCGCCTACCGCGCCGGCGCGCCGCTCAAGGACATGGAGTTCGTGCAGTACCACCCGACGGGACTGCCGTTCACCGGCATCCTGATCACCGAAGCGGCGCGCGCCGAGGGCGGCTACCTGGTCAACAAGGACGGCTACCGCTACCTCCAGGACTACAAGCTCGGCACGCCCCACCCGACGCCGGTCCTGCGCACCATGGAGCTCGGACCGCGCGACCGCCTCTCGCAAGCGTTCATGAAGGAGCTCGATCAGGGCCGCACCATCGACACGCAGTACGGGCCGGTCGTGCACCTCGACCTTCGCCACCTCGGGGCAACACTCATCGACGCGAAGATCCCGTTCGTCCGCGAGCTCTGCCGGAAGTACCAGAATCTCGACCCGGTGACCGACCTGATCCCGGTCCGGCCCGTGGTGCACTACATGATGGGGGGCGTCCACACCGACCTCGACGGGGCGACGCCGCTCCCGGGACTGTACGCGGCCGGCGAGGTCGCGTGTGTCAGCATCAACGGCGCCAACCGGCTCGGCTCCAACTCGCTGCCGGAGCTGCTCGTCTTCGGCGCGCGTGCGGGCCGTGCCGCGGCGACGTACGCCGCCCGCGGCGGCGACGTGCCGGCCGCCATCAGCGCGCAGGCCGACGACGAGCGGCGCCGGCTGGCGGCGCTCCTGGACGGATCGGACGGACGGGAGCGGATCGCCGATATTCGCCAGGAGATGCAGAAAACGCTCGAGGATTGCGCCGGCATCTTCCGCACGGGCGCGGCGCTCGCAGCCGGCGCCGACCGGCTGCGGAGCCTGCAGGCACGGGCCGCCCACTTCGCCATCGAGGATCGCAGCCGTACGTTCAACACCGAGCGCGTCACGGCACTCGAGCTCGCGGGCATGCTCGACATCGCGGAAGCGATCGTCGCGGCCGCGCTCCGGCGCGAGGAGTCGCGCGGGGCGCACCAGCGCACGGATCACCCGGCACGCGACGACGATCGTTTCCTCGCACACTCGCTGGTTTCGCGCCGGCCCGACGGATCGTGCGCCGTCGAGTACCTGCCGGTGCGCATCACCCGCTGGCCGCCGGCCGAGCGGGTCTACGGGGAGAAGCCGGCCCATGGCGGATCAGATCACGCTGCAGGTGGCGCGCTACCGTCCTGAACAGGACACCGACGCCACCTGGGACGAGTATCAGGTGCCCTGCCCGCCCGACTGGGTGGTGCTCGACGGGCTGAACTACGTCAAGGACCGGCTCGACGGATCGCTGTCGTACCGCTGGTCGTGCCGCATGGGCATCTGCGGCAGTTGCGGCATGACCGTTAACGGCGAGCCGAAGCTGACGTGCGCGACGTTTCTCAGCGAGTACGCGCCGGGGCCGCTCCGCGTCGAGCCGTTGCGGAACTTCCCCGTGATCAGGGACCTCATCGTCGATCTGGGCGACTTCATGCGCAAGCTCGTGCGCGTGAAGCCGTGGCTCGTGCGCGCGACGGAGAAGCCGCTTGCCGAGGGCGAGTACCTGCAGACGCCGGCGGAGCTCGAGGACTACAAGCAGTTCAGCATGTGCATCAACTGCATGCTGTGCTATGCGGCCTGTCCGATCTACGGCCTCGATCCGAAGTTCATCGGGCCGGCCGCCATCGCCCTCGCGCAGCGCTACAACCTGGACAACCGCGATGAGGGCGCCGCGGAGCGCATGGAGATCCTGTCGGAGCACGAAGGCATCTGGGGCTGCACCTTCGTCGGCGAATGCACGAAGGTGTGTCCGAAGCACGTCGACCCGGCAGGCGCGATCCAGCGCTACAAGCTCAGCGCCGCGCTCGAATCGGTGCGGACGTTCTTCCTGCCGAGGGGGGCATGATGAGCGGCACCCCCGGTCACTACACCGAGCACCATCCCCGCTGGCTGCGCCGCCGGGTGTCGACGTACTGGTGGCTCGAGCGCCCCTCGTACTTCCTGTTCATCCTGCGGGAGCTCAGCAGCGTCTTCGTCGCCTGGACCGTCGTCTTTCTCCTGCTGCTGGTGGGCGCCGTCGGGCGGGGGCCGGATCAGTACGCGGCGTTCGTTGAGTGGAGCCGCCAGCCTTTCGTTGTCGCGATCAACCTCACCAGCCTCGCGCTCGTGACTTTTCACGCCGTCACCTGGTTCAACCTCGCGCCCCAGGCGATGGTGGTGCGTGTCGGGGCCACCCGGGTGCCGGGGCTCCTGATTGCCGCGTCCAACTATGCGGGCTGGATCGCCGTGTCCGCGCTCGTCGCGTGGGTCCTGTTCGGAGGCTGAGATGATCAGGCG
>CAZNOC010000006.1:0-3452 GCA_964574545.1 uncultured Bifidobacteriaceae bacterium
GGACGAGGACGACCTCGGCGCCGGGCTCGATCACGGTGGTGGCCGTCGCCACGTGCAGCGAGTCGTCCAGCCCGTCCAAGCCCCGTTCGCGCTCGCAGGCGAGATCGAAGTCGTCGTACCAGATATGCGCCGGCTCGAGCGCCAGGCCCTGGCCGCTCAGGCGCAGCGGCCGGGCGCCCTCGAACGCCGTCACACGCACTTCCCCGTCGTCCGCGCTCACGGCCATCCGCCACCCGCCATGGCGGGTCGTCGCGTGGTAATCGCGGTAGGCGGCCAGCACTGCGAGATCGACGTGGACCGGCAAGGGCCCGCTCACCAGTCGATAGACGACGAGCGTCGTGTTGGCGCCGGGCGCCATGACGACGCGCTTCTCCAGATGGTGTGCGCCGATGGCGAAGTCCCAGACAGGCGTGCGGCCATCGAGGTGGAACGACTCGAGGTACTCGAAGCCCTGCGGCGCGATCGTGCCGTCGCGCCATCGCGCCGCGCCGAGCGACCACGACGCCCCGTGCACATGGAGACGCTCGTGGACGTCGGTCGCCATCACGGTCCGGCCGGCGGGAGGATCCAGCGCCGCGACGAGCAGGCCATGGTAGCGGCGGGTGCGCACACCGGCCACGGTGCCGGAGGCGTAGCCCCCGATCCCGTTGGTGACGAGCCATTCGACCGTCTCGGCGCGGGCGAGATCGCCACACGTGTCGTGATCGACGCGGATCGGGAGCACCGCGGAGGGAGCCGGACTCACTGCAGCCTCACCAGATCCGCCGTCGCGAACACTGGCGGCACGACAAGGCGTAGCGGCGAACGGGCGTAGAGGGCCGGGGGCACACCGATGTCGGCGAGATAGAGTTCGCCCACGCACCGGCGCGCCGTGTCGACGACCAGGCCGCGCTTCGGCAACGCGAGCGTCATCGTCGCGGCCGCCTCGATGACCGGATCGCCCGGCACGCCGGTCGTCGCATCGAGGCCGGAGGGGACATCGAGCGCCAAGATGGGCGCCGGCGCTTCCGCGGCCGAGGCGATCAGCCGGGCCGCGTCGCCTCTGGGCGCGCCGTGCAGACTGTAGCCGATGACGCCGTCGATGATGAGATCGGGACGGGAGAGCAGATCGAGGTCCGCCGCTCGAACGACCGTCAGGTCGAGTCGCCGGGCAATGCCCAGCTGCAGCCGGGCCGCCGGCACGAACGCGTCGTCCTCGGTCGCGATGGCAATGGACACCTCGGCGCCCCACCCGGCGAGGCGGCGCGCGGCGACGAGCGCGCCACCGCCGTTGCCACCCTTGCCGGCCAGCACGACGACGCGCCGGCCTCGGGCGTCGCCCGCGAGGAACCGCGCGCGGGCCAGGTGGGCCAGGTGCCGGCCCGCGTGCTCCATCATCTGCACGAGGAGGATGCCGTAGTCCTCGACCAGGGCCCGGTCCACTTCGGCCATTTGCGCGGCGTCGACGGACGGCACTGCGGCATGCTCCACGGGGGACCACACGGGAACCGCGCTCAGTGCGGTCTCGACAGGACTCGACGGCCGGGTTCCTGTCGTCACGCGCCACCGCCTGGCACGGACTCGGCGAGTAACGACGCCACCAGGCCCGTCCACCCAGTCTGATGCGAGGCCCCCGCGCCGCGCCCGGTGTCGCCGTGGAAATACTCGTGGAACAGCACGTGGTCTCGGAAATGTGGATCGGATCGGAACCGCGCGTGATCCCCGAGGCTTGGCCGGTGGCTGTCAGCATCACGCAGGAACAAAGTACGGAGTCTGCCCGAGAGATGCTCGGCGATCTGGGCGAGCGAGAGGAACGTGCCCGACCCGGTCGGACACTCCACGCGGAACTCGTCACCATAGTAGGCGTGGAACTTTCTCAGCGACTCGATGAGCAGGTAGTTCATGGGCATCCAGATCGGACCGCGCCAGTTGGAGTTGCCGCCGAACAGCCCGCTGTCGGACTCGCCGGGCTGGTACGAGACGGTGTGCACGGCCCCGTCCAACTCGAGCCGGTAGGGATGATCGCCATGGTGCTTCGACAGCGAGCGGACACCGAACGCGGACAGGAACTCACCTTCGTCGAGCATCCGGCGAAGCAGGCGCTTCATGCGGCGGCCGCGCAGCAGCGACAGCAGGTGCAGGCTGCCCTGGCCAGGAACCTCCCACCGTGAGACGAGTCCGGCCAGATCGGGGCGGTTCTCGAGGAACCACAGCATGCGATTATGAAACTGCGGCAAGCGTTCGAGCATGGCCGGGGTGAGCGTCTCGACGGCACAGAGCGGCATCAGGCCCACGAGCGACCGGACGCGTAGCGGGATGGACTCGCAAAGGCCGCGTCGGTCGCTGTCGCAGTGCAGCACGTCGTAGAAGAACCCGTCTTCCTCGTCCCACAGGTCGAGGCCTTCCCCGCCGACGTTCGTCATGGCCCCGGCGATGTACAGGAAGTGCTCGAAGAACTTGCTGGCGATGTCTTCGTAGACGGGCCGGTGCAACGCCAGTTCGAGAGCGATGCGCAACAGATTGAGCGCGTACATCGCCATCCACGCGGTCCCGTCGCTCTGTTCGATGTGAGCGTCCACGGGCAGCGGCGCGCTGCGATCGAAGACCCCGATGTTGTCGAGGCCGAGGAACCCGCCCTGGAACAGGTTGTGCCCGTGCGCGTCCTTCCGGTTCACCCACCACGTGAAGTTCAGGAGGAGCTTGTGCAGGATGCGCTCGAGGAAGTCGAGGTCCCCGGCGTCGCCGCGACGAGCGCGATCGATCTCGAACACCCGCCACGCGGCCCAGGCGTGCACCGGCGGATTCACATCCCCCAGCGCCCACTCGTAGGCAGGCAGCTGCCCGTTCGGGTGCATGTACCACTCGCGCGTCAGGAGCAGGAGCTGGCGCTTCGCGAAGTGCACGTCGACCAGCGCGTAGGGCACGCAGTGGAACGCCAGATCCCACGCGGCGTACCACGGGTACTCCCACGCGTCGGGCATTGAGATCACGTTCGCGTTGTTCAGGTGTCGCCACTCGTGGTTGCGGCCCGACTTCCGCTCGGGTGGCGGCGCCGGCTGCGCCGGATCGCCATCCAGCCACTGCGGGACATCGTAGTAGTAGTACTGCTGACTCCAGATCATCCCGGCCAGCGCCTGGCGCTGGACATGCTGCTCGTCCGCCGACAGATGCGCGGGGTGCACGGACGCGTAGAACGCGTCGGCCTCGGCGCGGCGAGTCTCGAGTAGGGCGGCGCTCCCGCCGAACGGATCGGCCAACGCCGCTGGCGCCAGCCGGATCAGGAACTCCGCCTCACCTCCCGCGGGGATGGTGCGCCGCCAGACGATCCCCACCTTGGTGCCCTGCCGCGCCGGGTTCACCGCCTCGCGGCGGCCGTGCACGATGAAGTCGTGCAGCCCGTCCTTGAAGTATCCGGGATCCCCGTGCCCGAACAGCCGTGGAAGGTTGGTGTCGTTGTCACAGAACGCCAGCTC